>DAOTWB010000248.1:0-1663 GCA_034436235.1 Anaerolineae bacterium | reverse complement strand
CTTGAGCCATCGCGCGGCTGGCGCAAGCTGAATTTGGGTGAGCTGTGGGCATATCGCGAGCTGCTCTACTTCTTGATCTGGCGCGACGTCAAGGTGCGCTACAAGCAGACGCTGATCGGTGCAGCTTGGGCGATCATTCAGCCGCTCTTGACCATGATCGTCTTCTCGCTCTTCTTCGGTCAGTTAGCGGGCATTCCTTCGGAAGGCGTGCCATATCCTATTTTCAGTTACGCGGCGCTAGTGCCGTGGACGTTCTTCGCCAACGGCTTGACAAACGTTTCCAACAGTTTGGTCAGCAGCGGCAACTTGATCAAGAAGGTCTATTTTCCGCGCTTGGTCATTCCGTTGGCGAGCGTGCTGAGCGGCTTAGTGGATTTCGCGCTCGCCTTCGCCGTCTTGCTGCTGATGATGCTGCTCTACGGCATTCTGCCAACTGCTGCCATCTTTGCGCTGCCGTTGTTCATTTTGTTGGCGCTGATCACGTCGTTAGCGGTTGGCATGTGGCTTTCGGCGCTGAACGTGCAATTTCGCGACGTGCGCTATGTGCTGCCATTTTTGATCCAGTTCTGGCTTTTTGCCACGCCAATCGCCTATCCAAGCAGTTTGATCGAGAATGAGCTGGTGCGCACGCTGTACGGCATCAATCCGATGGCAGGCGTCGTCGAAGGCTTCCGCTGGGCGCTGTTGGGCAGTCCGATGCCGCCGTTGCCGATGCTGCTCGCTTCAGCGCTGACGGCGTCGGTCGCCTTGATCAGCGGCTTGTTCTACTTCCGCCGCATGGAAAAATTCTTCGCCGATATCGTGTGAGCGGCGCGCGCCATTCATCACCTGAAATTTATGACGAAAATCTGATGCTCAGCGGATAAACAAACGCTCGTTTGATTGTATAATATAGGCATAGAGAACAGTCTGGCACAATAGTGCCGAAGGAGCGCGACACATGACAAGCCTAGTTCGCGAAAGCGCGCCTATCACGCTCAATCCTGAGGAATTTGCGCCGAACAGCGAGTTCGTGCTGATCAAGAATTCTGCGTATCGCCTGCCGAAAGATGTGCGTCAGGTGCAGGTCGTCTCAGGCTACGCTTGGCTATCCATTGACGGACGCGATCTGTTCATCGGCGAAGGCGAGCGCGTTGAGCTGCCTGCCGATGCGCAAGAGAGCGCTGTTGTCTCTGCCATCGATCACAAGCCGCTCTTGATCGCCTTCAATCTCTGATCGCTTCATATCCTGACAGCTGTGCTAGAATAAACGGTGTGCTACAGACGGCACGCCGTTTATTCATCCGCGAGAATGCATTGGACCAACCGAGCAACCGCCTGTTCTTGTACGCTTTAGCGAGCTGCGTGATCGTCCTGATCGGCATCCTCAGCTTGATCTTGCCTGCTGCGCTGCGCAGCGCTGAACAATCGGCGCAAGCGCGCCAGACGGCGCTCATCGCCAGCGACCTGAACGCTACTTTAGAGAGTCGCCTCGCGATTATGGTCGCGCAGGTGAGCCGCGAGCAAACGGCGCAGGCGATCATCGCGCAGGTCACAGCCGTGTGGCAGGCGCAAACGGCGACCTACGCCGCGCTGAACGCCACTGCCGAGCAGCTTGTGCGCGCCGCCACTGCGCAAGCCGAGCAGCTCTACCGCACTGCTACTGCCGCGCCGCAACAGACTC
>DAOTWB010000247.1:0-10417 GCA_034436235.1 Anaerolineae bacterium | reverse complement strand
TTGCGCGCAGGCAGACCTGCTTTCGTCATCGGACATTTCATCGATCCAAAGGTCTATCCATTCTACGATGTCATTCGCGCTGAGCAGCCGCGCGGCGCGCTCTTGCGCGATCTGATCGCAGCGCCGAACCAAGTGGTGGTCGGCAAACGGCTCGCCGATCAGCTCGGCATTCAGCTCGGCGATTCGTTGCGCGTTGGCACGGCGCAAGCGCTGCAGACCGTCGTCGGCATTGTGCCAGACGTTGTCGAGAGCAGCCTGACCAATCCGAACACGATCCTGTTCAGTTTCGTGTACATCGATCGCGCCGCGCTCGCCGATTTCGGTCTGGATGCGCGCGCCGCCAATGAGATTTACCTGAAATTGCCCGAAGGCGTCTCCGAGCGCGAAGCGCGCACCGAGATAGCGCGCTGGCTCAGCTTGAACAACTTTCGATTCTCTCGCTTTGATAGCGCTGGGCAAGTTTTGGATCGTAACGCGCTGATCGCAGATGTCATCTCGCGCTTCGTGCTGGTCTTGAGTTTGGTCGGCTTGGTGATCGGCGGCGTCGGCATCATCAACACGATGTTCGTGAACGTCAATCGGCGCTCAGGCGAGATTGCAGTGCTGAAGACGCTCGGCTTGAAAGGCGGGCAGGTCTCGCTGATCTTTTTGATCGAAGCGACCATGCTCGGCGTGCTGGGCAGCCTGCTCGGCGCTGCGCTCGGCGCGCTGCTGAGCTTACTGGCGCGCGACTTCGGCGAGCAGGCGTTCAACGTCGCCTTGCCATGGCGCATCTATCTCGATCCGTTCGTGATCGGCGTCGCGCTCGGCGTGACGATCACGGTGTTTTTCGCCTTTCTGCCGACTCTGTTGGCAGGGCAGGTGCGTCCGATCTATGTGCTGCGCACAGGCGGCATTCCGCTGGCGAGCGCAGGTTGCCTGCCGAGCTTGCTCAGCCTGCTCGTGCTGATCGTCGGCTTGGGCGGCTTGGTGGACTTGATCATCAATAGCAATCGCATTGCGCAGGAGCTGAACTGGACGTTTCCGATCTCGCTCGGCATCATAGGCGTCTTCATCACGTTTCTATTGCTAGGCGTCCTGCTCAGCGTGATGTGGCTGCTGGTCGGGCTGCTGAGCAAATTGCCGAGCCTTCGCAACGCGAACCTGCGCTTGGCGTTGCGCGGCTTGACACAACATCGCTTGCGGACGGCGCTCAGTTTGTTGGCGCTCATCATCGGCATGACTAGCCTGAGCGGCACGCTGATCATGACGCGCAGCATCAATACGCTGCTGTACACCAGTCTCGCTGAGCCGCTCGGCGGCAACATGATTGTCTTGCCGCTCTTGCCTGTGCAAGCTGCAGTGCGCGCTCAGCTGGATAGCGTTGAAGGCGTGCGCGGCTATCGCGAGGTGCGCTTTGCAAACGCCGACCTGGTGGCGATCAATGGCGATCGCAATGTCGAGCGGTTGCTGCCGTTCGATAGCGACGATCCGCAAGTGGCGCTGCTGCGCACGCAACTGACCGTGCTGCTCGGCGTGAACGTCTATGGCGCGCCTAAGCGCGGCGCGCTGGTGGCAGGTCGCTTTTTGACGGCTGAGGATAGCGGCAAGGATTACATCGTCCTGCCTTACGATCCAAAGTTAGAGGCGATCGGCGTGCGAGTCGGCTCACAGCTGACCTATCGCATCACCTCAGGCTTTGGCGGCGGCGCGCCGCGCCGTGAGCGCACGTTCGAAGTGATCGGTCTGGTGGCGCCTGACGCGCGCGCCGGCTTGATTCCGCTCAGCTTTGGCGATAGCGCAGCGCAAGTGCCGCTCAGCGCAGTGCCGGCAGCGCTGCCTTTCGATCTGATCATCGCCGATGTTGAGCAGAGCGCGCTGAACGACGCTTTGGGCAAAGTTGGCACTGTGGCGGGCATTTTTGTGTTCGATATCAGCCTGTTCGACTCGATCATCACGCGCCTGCTGACTCAGCTCTCCGCGCTGCCAATTTTGATCGCTGTATTGGCGCTCTTCGCAGCAGCGGCGCTGATCGCGACGACGGTCTCACTTGCCACGTTGGAGCGACGTCGCCAAATCGGCGTGATGAAAGCAGTCGGTGTGAAGCGCCGCTATGTGTTGGCGCAGCTGCTGATCGAAAACGGCGCAGTCGGCTTGTTGGGCGGCTTGCTCAGCTTGCTGCCGACCATGCTGATACTCGCCGCTGTGCCTGCCCTGACTCAAAACTTTGTCCAGCTGCCCGTGCCTTGGGACTTGATCGGATTGATGCTGCTGACAGCGCTCGCCGTCACGCTAGGCGCGACGCTGTTGACCGCGGCGCCGGCTGCCAGTGAGCCGCCTTTGGCAGTGCTGCGCTACGAGTGAAAATGAAGCAGCACTGAGCGCGCTCAGTGCTGCTTGCACAATGGCTGCTAATCGGCGGCTAGTATTCCAGCTGATCGGTCGGCTCGACGCGCTTGCGGAATGCCCAGTAGCTCCAGATTTGATAGCCAAGCACGACTGGCACGAGCAAGATCGCCACGATGCTCATGATGGTCAGCGTGTATTGGCTGGCTGCCGCGTTGTAAATGGTGAGCGTGAACTCAGGGTTGATGCTGGATGGCAACACGCGCGGGTACAAGCCGCTGAAGACCGTCACCACTGAGAGCGCGATGGCGATCATCGAGGCGATGAACGCCCAGCCGAGCTGCTTCTCGCGGATGAAGAAACCAATCGAGAGCATGGCGAGGACGGCGACCACTGGCGGAATGCCCGGATTCACGCCCAGCCGCGTGAAGATATCTGTGCTGGCGTAGCTCCACACCACAAAGCCTGCAATGATCAGGATCGCGGGCAACCACAAGCGCTGCGCAGCCTTCAGCGCGCGCTCAGCGACCTCGCCGCCCGCTTTCAGGGTCAGGAAGATGGCGCCGTGCAGCGTGAAGATCGCCAGACTGGCGAGACCTGCCACCAGCGAGTATGGACTGACCAGATCGAAGAACGTGCCGACGAATTTCATGCTGCCGTCAATCGGCACGCCGCGCGCGATGTTGCTGAGCGCAACGCCCCACAAAATCGCCGGGATCAGGCTGCCGAAGAAGATGGCGCCGTCCCAGATGGCGCGCCACGTTGGACTCTCGTGCTTGCTGCGGAACTCGAACGCCACGCCGCGCACGATCAGCGCCACCAGCATCACCACCAGCGCCAGATAGAAGCCGCTGAACATCGTGGCATACCACTGCGGGAAGGCTGCGAAGATCGCGCCGCCGGCTGTGATCATCCACACTTCATTGCCGTCCCAGTGCGGACCAATCGTGTTCACGATCACGCGCCGCTCTTTGTCGTTGCGTCCCAAGAATGGCAGCAGGATGCCCACGCCGTAATCAAAGCCTTCCAGCACGAAGAAACCGACGAACAAGACTGCGATCAGCACAAACCAGAGGCTGTTCAAATCGAAGTTCATGACGCACCACCTCTCTCAGTAACTCACTGCGATCTCACGGTCAGCGCTCGGCTCAGGCAGGACGCCGCTTTCCACTTGCGTCTCATCTTTCGCGTATTTGTTCAGCAGGAAGATATCTACTGCCATCAGCACGCCGTAAATCGTTGTGAACAGCACCAGCGAGAGCAAGACCATCTCAGCTGTCACGTTCGGCGAGACCGCTTCCTCAGTGCGCTGCAAGCCGAACACGATCCACGGCTGCCGTCCGACCTCGGTCATCAGCCAGCCAGCTGTGTTTGAGGCGTAAGGCAGCACTATAGCATACGGCAGGATGCGCAGCAGCCAGCGCGTCTGCTCAAGGCGTTGTTGGATCACGCGGAAGAGCGCGAACCAAGCGATCAGGATCATGACGATGCCGCCGCCGACCATCGCGCGGAACGTCCAGTAGGTGAAGGCGACCGGCGGCACGTAATCGCCCGAACCGTACTTCTCTTCGTACTCTTTCTGAAGTTGATTGATGCCTTTCACCTCGCCCGTCGGCGTATTGTAGGCGAGGATGCTCAGCAGGGCAGGGATGCGAATGGCGAACACATCGCGGCGATTCGGCTCATCGCCAAAGGTGAAGATCGAGAACGAGGCAGGGTCTTCGCTATCCCAAAGCGCCTCAGCTGCCGCCATCTTCATCGGCTGGCTCTTGATCATGTGCTGCGCCTGCGAGTGTCCGTTCAAAGCGACCAGCAAGCCTGCCACAGCTGCCACTACCACGCCGATGTGAAAGGAGCGCAGGAAGAATTCGCGATTCTTGGTGCGATGCCACAAGTGCCACGCGCTCACGCCCATGATGAAGAACGCCGCTGTCAGCAAGCCTGCGAAGAAGACATGCGGAAACTGCACCCAGACGTTCGGATTGGTGATCAAGGCGAAGAAATCAGTCATGACGGCGCGCTGCGTCACACTTCCATCGGGCAGCGTGACCGTCTTGATCGCATAGCCAACAGGCTCTTGCATGAACGAGTTAGCGATCAAAATCCACAGCGCCGAGATGTTCGAGGCGAGCGCCACCAGCCAGATCGAGGCGAGATGCACGCCTTTCTTCAGCCGATCCCAGCCGAAAATCCAGACGCCCAAGAAAGTGGACTCGATGAAGAATGCCAAGAGCGCTTCGACGGCTAACGGCGCGCCGAAAATATCGCCCGTGAAGCGCGCATACTCTGACCAATTCATGCCGAACTGGAATTCCTGCACAATGCCCGTGACGACGCCGAGTGCAAAGTTGATGATGAACAACTTGCCCCAGAACTTCGCCATGCGCTTGTAGAGTTCATTGCCGCTGCGATAGTAGATCGTCTGCATCACAGCGACCAGAAGCGACAATCCGATGGTCAACGGAACAAAGAAGAAGTGATAGACTGTAGTGACGGCAAATTGCAGCCGTGCCAACGATAGAGCGTCCACGCTCAACCTCCCTCACAACCGTTCCAATAACTTCGACTTATGGCATAAGCGTAATGCGGACGCTCTGATCGATCAGGTGATGCTCATCAGTGTTTTCATGTGACAAATTACACAAGTTTGGAAGCTGCTCAGCGGCAGAGGCGCTGCGCGAAGGCAGTGTGGCGCGCGCGATAGGTGAAGCCTTGCCATGACGGCTCATTGCGGCGCGGATACAGGCTGATTTCTAGCTCGCGCAACGGCGCGTGCGGCGTCAGGCGTCCGTCGCCGCTGATCGGCGCTGTGAAGCGCAACACGCCAAGCCGATACACAGCATGGCGCTGCACCTCAGGCGCGCAGAGCCATGCCCATTGCGGCGCACCAAATGCCGCGATCAGCTCGCCGACGCGCAGCGTGCCTTCAGGCAAGTGCATCCACAGCGAAGTCACTGGCAGCGACGCATCAGGCTGACCGCTGAAGCCGACTTCCACGCCATGCGGCGGCGCTTTTCGGTAGCTGCGCACGACCCAAGTGCCGTAGCTGCGGCTGCGCAACACTTCCACCTGCAAAGTATCGTCCTCAGCCAGCAAGGTCGCTGCCTGACGCACGGTCGTGCTGCCGAAACGAATGGCATGCCAGCACTCAGGCAAGGCGCACTCAGCGCTGTACAGACTCTTCAGCCAATCGAGCGCGACCGAGTCAGGACTTTGCGCGCCGATATGTCGCGCTATCAACATAGCGCTCGCCAAAAGTGCCGTGCAGAGCGACAACTGCTGAAAACAACGCATGGCGACATCTCAATTAATCACGGATGCGAAACGCGCCAATGAACACACGCTGCTCGGCATCGGCTGAGCTGCCGCGCGCCGCATAGCGCGTCAGCGTGCGCGGATCGTACAAGCCGACTGCTACGCGATACGCGCCTGACGGCAGATCGGCGGGCAAACGCAGCACATGGCGCTCTTGATAGCGCCGATCAGGCAGCCAGTTGGCAGGCGGCAGCGCGCCATCGCCGACTCGCACGTCGCGCTGCGCCGCTTCGATCAGCGCGCCTGCTTCATCGTAAACGTGCATGAAGACGACCGCATCGAAAGGCGCTTCAGCCTGCAACGACCAAGTCAAGTTGAGCGTTAGGCTGCGCTCAGCCGCGTTGTAGTCCGCTTGTGCCGCATTCAACGCTACCGAGTCGGCGAATGTGGCGACCAAATCATCCATCGTCTCGCGCTGATAGTCGCCCTGATAGAACCAGTGATAGTACGGCATGTAAAAACCTGCCTCTGCCAAACCGTCCGCCTCAACGCGTAAGGTGAGCCGCTCGCTTGTGATCAGCGCTCTTGGCACAAGCGAGGCGATCTCGAGCCATCTGCCTGCGATCTCAGGCACGACGCGCACGCCGATCAGCTGATCAGCAGCGTACAAGCGCAACGTGAGCGGATACTGCGCCTGCACGCGCACGATCCACAGCAGATCGCGCCCTGCTTCTGTGCGCACTGTGAATTGCTCGCCGCCTGTCAGCAACCTGCCGCCGTCCGTCGCGCGGCAGGTCGTGTTGCGCGTATCAGGCGGCGCGCACGCCGCGTAGGTCAGCGTGTGCAGCTCGCTCGGAAAGCCGAAGCGCTGAAATGCCTGCCACCAGCGATAATCGTGCGCACGTTCGCTCGCCAAGTGCGCTACATTCAGGCTGTCCACCAGCGCGAAGCCGTCCAGTGCCACAAGCGTACTCGGCTGCATCGGCTGCGCCGCATACGCTGCATACGTCCAATCGGCACGATAGAGAAACTGTCCACTGTTCGTGGCAGAAGCGACGTTGATCGAAGGCGCCGTGGACGGAAAAGCGCCCAGCACTTCGCCAAAGACGCCGCTCTGCACAAAGTAACTCAGACCGCGCGCGTCAGGATAGATTGCGAAATAATTAGGACGCCATGCGCTGGCGTACATCTGCTCAAAGGTGACGCCCGGTCCGTGACGCCAAGCTGCTGCCGCGTCAGGCGTGGTCAAGCCGACTAGGTCGTAAGTCGCCCGTCCGCCGAGATAGCGCACTGCGCCGATATCGTGTACGCCGACTATCGCCTCAGACGGCAGTTGTGCGACCGCGCGCGCCAGTGCGCGCTGACTCAGCGCGACTTCGCGCACATTTTCGGCATACAGTTGCGTCCACCTGCCCAAGTTGAGCGACGCGATGAGCGCCAAGCCGATCAACAAGCCGTGAGCTGCCGCACGGCGCGCCACACGGCTGATCGCGACGAGCGCATAGCCGCTCAGGACGATCAGCAAGGCGATCAGCGGCTGTTGGTAGCGCTTGAACTGCCAGAACGCTGTCTCCACAAGCGCCGTGATCGCCGCCAGACCGATCAGCCAGAGCGCGATCAAGAGCGGCAAGCTCACCTTGCGCCATTTGAGCCAGCGTCCGATGCTGAAGGCGATTGGCAACAGCGCAAGCGCGGCGATGAAGGCTGTATTGTAAAGCGAGATATCCGTGAACAGCTCTTGCCACAGGCGCGCAAACGTCTCCCAGATCGCGGCGAGTTGGCGCTGTAGATCGGACGGCACGTCATAGAGATAGCTCTTCGCTTGCATACCGCTGCCGCTCAGCGCGCCCGTCAAGGCGAGATTGAGCGACGGCTGCGCGAACGACGCGAGAAATGGGAGAGCGTAGTGAAGCCAATCTGTGCGGCGCGGCGGCTGAGCGACGAGCAGATACAACGCGGCGCCAATGCCGATCACAGCGCCTTCAGGGCGAATCAGCGCGGCGAGCGCGCCTGCCATGAGCGCCGATCGGACTCGCGCAGCGCGCACCTGCCACAGCGTGAGCAGCGCTGCATAGATGAACAGACCTGTCTCCATGCCTGAGACAAATGCCCATGCCAGCGAGCCATGCACGGCAAAAAGCGCTGCCACGCCGAGCGCGAGGACGCTCGCAGTCTCATCCTCAGCGCTGATCAGGCGGAAGATCAGCCATGCCGAGCCGAGCCAGGTCAGCGCGCCGATGCCCAGCGCCCACCAACTGAGTGCCTCGTCCGTGAAGCCGAGCCGATAGCCGATTGCGAGGAGCAGCGGATACAGCAAACTGGTTGCGCCGCTGGTCGGCGGCTGATCGGCGTTGTAGCGGAACGGATGTCCTTCAGCGAGCGCACGTGCGTATTGGAAATGGATGTAAGCGTCGTCCAGCGGCATAACGGGCACGTCGCGCTGCGCCATGCGCAATCCGTCGCTCACGAAGCACAAGGCGAGGCTGCCGATCAGCAGGCTGAGCAAGAGGAACGGCAGCCACAGACGGCGTGTCATGCTTGATCGTCAGTCGCCTCAAGCGGATAGACTTGCCAGCCTGCCTCAGGCGTGTCCATTTGCATGAGAGTCTCGCGCGGAATGGCGACCAGCGTGCCATTTGCTTCAGCGGCGATGGCACCATCGGGCAGGATGATCTCGGCAGTGGCGGTCACGATCCGCCCGCGATCTTTTTCAACGCGACCGCGCACAAGCAACGGCGTGTGGAGCGGCGTTGGCTGCCTGAAGCGCACCTCAATGCGCGCCGTGTACATCAAGCGCTGAAAATCGCCTGCCAGCACGGCGCGCGTGAGCGCCTCATCCAGCACAGCGGTCACGATGCCGCCGTGCGCAATGCCGGGATAGCCTTGATGCAGGTCGCTCAGCACCACTGTGGCGCGGCAAGCGCTCTGACCGTCATTGAAGAAGCGCAAGCGCAAGCCATGTGCGCTCTCCACGCCGCAAGCGAAGCAATGGCGCGAATTCGGCTGCAAGCCGTCAGGTCTCATGATCGCTCCTCAGGCTCAGTGCGAATAACCGTTAGCGAAGGTATCAATCATCAGCTTGACATCCTCGCCAAGCGGATACAGGACAGGACAAGTGCAGCCATTGGCGACATATTCGCGCACTTTAGCGCGCACTTCTTCAGGCGTGCCGCTCGCCGTGATCAGCTGGACGACGTCATCAGGCACCAGCGCCATCGCCTGCTCGATCTGCTCTTCTGTGGCAGGCCACGTCAGCACTTGTCCGATCTCATCCAGCAGCTCTTGACTGACGCCGCTCGCCTTCATGATATGCGGCTGCTGACCGAGATACTGTGTGACCAGCTTGCGCGCGCCGTCCAGCGCCTTTTTGCGGTCGCGATCCACGCTGGCGACGATCAACTGCGGACGGTCAATATCGTCCAGTTTGCGCCCTGCCACTTTGGCGCCTTGCTCTAAGGCAGCCATCGCCTCTGCATTGTAAGCGGGCGAGACGAGATAGTTCAAGAGCGCGCCGTCGGCAATTTCGCCTGTCAGCGCCATCATCTTCATGCCCGTCGCGCCGATGTAGATCGGTACGTTGCGCGGCTCACGCCGTCCGTGAACGATGTCCAGCTCAATGCCTGTCACATGCACAAACTCGCCGTGAAACGTCACGCGCTTCATCGCCAACAGGTCGCGCACGACCGTCACCACTTCGCGCATGGCGAGCAGCGGCTTCTCGCGTTTGATGCCGACGTTCGCCGCCAACGGATCCCACCACGCGCCAATGCCCAAGATGATCCGATTCGGCGCAAGGTCGTCGAGTGTGAGGAAGGTCGAGGCGATCAGCGCGGCGTTGCGCGTCCAGTTGTTGATCACGCCTGAGCCGACCTTGATCCTGCGCGTGGTGGCGGCAAACGCAGCCATCGGCACAATTGCATCGCGCACCAGACGGCTCTCAGCTTGCCAGACTGCTTCGAAGCCGCTCGCTTCGGCATACTGCACATAGCGGATCGCATCCGATAGATCGTGCGCATCTTGCAAATACAACGCGACTCGGTCAGGCATGATCGTCTCTCCTCAGTGAAGGTGATACGCGCGCAGAGTATAGCGCATTTTGCAGCGGCAGCATAGGCGAGCAGTGTCGCTCGCCTGCGCTCGCTGCTCACTGTCCGTAGCCATACGTCAGGTCGCTCAGGCGATCCACTGCTTTTTGCAGCGACGGAAAGACTTGGCAATAGACTTCTCTGAAGAGCTTGTCGTAGCGCTGATGTGTCGTCTCGTCAGGCTGATAGGTGCGCTCAGTGCTGGTCATGGCATGAGCCGCTTCGCGCGCGTTCGCATACCAACCGACCGCCGCCGCTGCCAAAATGCCTGCGCCGAGATTAGTTGCCTCAGCTGTGCTGGCGCGCCTGACCACTTTGCCGTTCACATCCGCCACGATCTGACACCACAGCGCGCTGCGCGAGCCGCCGCCCATCAAAATGAACTCGTTTATCGGTTGTCCTGTGGCAGCGGCAATGCCTTCCATCGCCAAGCGATGCTCATAAGCGATGCCTTCCAAAATGGCGCGATAGAAATGCTCACGGCGATGCGCACCTGTCCAGCCCAGCATGATGCCAGTCGCCTTAGCGTCCCAGAAAGGCGGCATGACCGCGTTCCAGTACGGTACGAGCATCAAGCCGAGCGCGCCAGGCGGCAATTTGCGCGCTGCCGTCTCCAGCACTTCCTCAGGCGAGACGCTCAGCTCGATCTTGCGCAGATCGGCGGCGAAATTTTCCACGAACCAACTGACCGTGAATGTGCCGCCGCCCAACACTTCCTCAGGCACGTACGCGCCGACAATCGGCGAGCAGAG
>DAOTWB010000246.1:0-10784 GCA_034436235.1 Anaerolineae bacterium | reverse complement strand
TTGAGCGCGAAGGCGATGTTATCGCAGATCGCGCCGTGTGGCATTCCCGTCGGCGTCATCTCGATCAGCGTCCCGTCAATCAGTTCGTAGCTTCTGCCCGTCTCAGCTTGAATTTCTAACAGGTCATCGCCTGTCAGCTTGATGCGCGCTTGCGCTTCGCTCATAGGCACCTCAGCTCTCAAAAAAGGCTTGGACAGGCGCGCTGAAGCCTGCTAGCGCGCCGCTGCCTTCCAAGCGCTCCGCGCCGCTGAAAATGCGGCTGCCGTGCAGATCGACGTACACATGCACGCTGCGCGTGTTCGGATAGACGAGCCAGACTGCCTCAACGCCAAAGCTAAGCCATTCCGCCACTTTTTCAGCGAGCGCTGCGCTGCGGTCGCTTGGCGAGACCACTTCGACGACCAAGTCAGGCACAATCTGCAAAAAGCCGCTCGGCAAACCTTCAGGCGGCACTTTCTCAGCGCGAATGAAGGCGACATCCGCGCCGCGCACAGTGTGTGCATCGCCGCGCACATAAAAACCTACTTCGCCTACTAAGACCTGCCCAAGGTTGCGTTGCTGCGCGTATGCGCCGATCAAGAATGCGATCTTGAACTCAATTGCGCCGTGCAGACCGCCTGTTGGTGCCATCTCGATCAGCGTCCCGTCAATCAGCTCGTAACTTCTGCCCGTCTCAGCTTGAATTTCCAGTAAGTCGTCGCCTGTTAGCTTGACGCGCGTTTGTGTTTCGCCCATCACACGCCACTCCTACCTTTTGTCTACATCATACGCGCTCTACCTTGACCGTGCAAGCGACAAGGGCTATAGTTCAAGCGCTTTGAATTCGCTGAACGAGTGGAGATCGCATTGCGGAAAACGCTCATCGTGGTGCCGACCTACAACGAGGCTGAAAATATCGAACGGCTTGTCGCTGCCTTGCTCAACCTGCCTATCCCTGATCTCTCTATTCTGATCGTAGACGATAACTCGCCCGATGGCACGGGCAAAATTGCCGATGCACTGGCAGCGCAGCATCCTGAGCGCGTTCACGTGATGCATCGCACGGGCAAGCAAGGGCTAGGGACGGCATACGTGCAAGGCTTCCGCTGGGCGTTAGCGCACGGCTATCAGGCGATTGGGCAGATGGACGCCGATTTCTCGCACGATCCAAAAGATGTGCCGCGCTTGCTGGAAGCGCTGGAGCGCGCTGACGCTGTGATCGGCTCGCGCTATGTGCCGGGCGGCAAGCTGGACGAGCGCTGGAGTCTGTGGCGGCGCTTGCTGAGCTGGTGGGCGAATCGCGTCTGGGTCGGCGTGATTTTGGGCTCGCCTGTGCGCGATAACACGGGCGGCTTCCGCATGTGGCGGCGCGAGACATTGCTGGGCATGGATTTGGATCGCGTGCGCTCAAACGGCTACATTTTTCAGGTCGAGATCACTTACCTCGCCTTGCGCTTAGGCTACACATTCGCCGAAGTACCGATCTACTTTGCCGACCGCAAATACGGAAAGTCCAAGATGGGCTTGAGAATCCAGCTTGAAGCGGCGCTCGGCGTCTTCAAAGTGCGCAATCGCTACCGTCATCTGACCGCCGCGCAGCGCGCTCAGCACGCCTAGCTCAAGATGCGCACTTTCATGCTCGCGCGCCGCGCCGATTGGTTGAATCTGCTGCTGTTCTTCGCGCTGCCGCTCATTTTGTTCGGGCAGGTCACGCTCGGCGGACGCACGCTGCTGCCGGCGGATAATCTCTATCAATTTCAGCCGTATGCGGCGTATCGCGCGCAGCTAGGCGTGCCAACTGTGCCTCACAACGCGCTACTTTCCGATCTGGTGCTGCAAAATTGGCAGTGGAAGCACTTCATACGCCAGAGCCTTGCCGATGGCGAGCTGCCGCTGTGGAATCCATATCTGTTCGCAGGCGTGCCGTTCCTGGCGGCAGGGCAGCACTCAGCGCTGTATCCGTTCAGCTTGCTCTACTACATCCTGCCGCTTGAGCGCGCTTACGGCTGGTTCACGGTCGTGCAGCTGTGGCTGGCAGGCGCGCTGATGTACGCTTTCCTGCGCGGCATTCAGCTGGGACGTTTCGCGGCGCTGATCGGCGGCGTCGCCTATCAGCTGAACAGCTTCTTCGTGGCGAGCGCCGTCTTTCCGATGATCATCGCCGCCGCGATCTGGCTGCCGTTCCTACTGCTGATGTGTGAGTACATCCTAGCGCGGCGGACGCTCTTCGGCAGCGCGGCGCAAGCGGTGTGGATCGTGCTTGGCGCGCTCGGCTTGAGCATGTCCATCTTGGCAGGTCACGTCGAGTTCTTCTACTACAGCCTGCTCGTGATGGCGTTCTGGTGCGCAGCGCGACTGCTCGGCTTGTGGCTCGTCAAGCGCGAGCCGCTCGGCGCGCTGCTCGGGCGCGGCGCCGCGCTCTTGAGCATGGTCGCGCTCGGCATCGGCTTGGGCGCGGTGCAATTTGTGCCATTCTACGAGCTGGCGAACGCCAGCTTCCGCGAAGGTCGCGCCAGCTTCCAGCAAATCTTGAGCTACGGCTTGCCGTTGCGCCACATTCTCGCCTTCTTCATGCCGAACATTTACGGCTCGCCTGCGCAGCACGTCTATTTTGACCTGTTCACAGGGCAGTACACGGCGTTGCAGTGGTTGCGCGCCGATGGTGCGCTGATCACGAATACGTTCATGGAAGGCGGCAAGAATTACGTGGAAGGCGCGTCTTATGCAGGCGTGCTGACCTTGACCTTGGCGCTGCTCGGCGCGTTGAGCGGACGCAAAGGCGAGCTGACCTATCGCGCGCTATTTCTCGCCATCAGCATCATCGCGACGCTCTTCGCGTTCGGCACGCCGCTCTACGCGCTGCTCTATTACGGCTTGCCGGGCATCAGTCAGCTGCACTCGCCTTTTCGCTGGGTCTTTCCGCTGATGCTGTGCTTGGCGGCGCTGGCGGCATACGGCGCGCAGGCGCTGCAAGATGGACGCATGGCGCGCACAGCAGGCAGGCTCGGCTATGCGCTGATCAGCGCAGGCGCGGCGATGTTGCTCGGCTTGCTCACAGCGCGGCTCGCCTTCAGCCAAGTGCGCGGCGCAGTCGAAGCGCTCTACAATAGCTTGGCAGGCGCCAATCTGGCATATCCTTCGCCTGAGGTCTTCTTCAGCGTCAAAGCGCACGAGATTTTTCTGTTCGCACTGTTGTTGATCGGCAGCGGCGCCGTGCTGCGTCTCAGTCACTGTTCGATCTGCGTACGGCGCGTGCCGATCTGGCAGATCGCGGCAGTCGGCTTGCTCGCCGTCGATCTGATCAGCGCTTCGTACGCTTTCAATCCTGCCGCTGAGCCGCGCTGGCTGCACTTTGAGCCGCCTGCCATCGCTTGGTTGAAGGCGCAAACGCCGCAGGAATGGCGTTTGACGACCTACCAAGCGCCACAGGCGACCGCTACTTTGAACGCGAATATGGCTTGGCGCTTCGGCTTGCAGGACGTGCGCGGCTACGATAGCATCATCCTGCGGCAATATGTGACGTATATGCAGCAGATCGCGCCGCAGAGTCAGTTGCTCTACAATCGCATCGCGCCGATCTACCCTGATGCAGCCGACGCGCTGAACGCGCCATATCTAGACTTGCTCAGCGTGCGCTATGTGCTGAGCGAAGCACCGCTCGATACGGCGCGCTTTCCGCATTATCGCTTGGCGTATCAAGACGACGCGCTTTACATCTATGAGAACACGCGCGCCTTGCCGCGCGCCTTCGTGACTGCTTCCGACGATCTGCCTGCGCGTGCGCAGGTCGTGCCTGCGGCGCTAGAGCGCGTCAGCAACAACGAGGTATTGGTGCGCGCGACCGTCGCGCGCGACGGCAGTCGGCTCGTCCTGACCGACTCGCACGCCGTCGGTTGGCGCGCTTACGTGCGTCCGCTCGGCGCGCCTGAGGACGCTGAGCAGGAAGTTCAGATCGGCTTGGCGTACGGCAATTTCCGCAGCGTGGAGCTGCCGCAAGGCGCATGGCTGGTGCGCTTCCGCTATTCGCCGCCGTCGTTTCAGCTCGGCGCGTTCACCACGTTTTTGAGCGGCGCGGTCGCGCTATTCTTGCTGATGGTCTGGGCGTGGCGCGCTTTTTACCGCGAAGGGCAAGGCGAAGCGAGCGGCATACGGCGTTTTGCCAAGAACAGCCTTGCGCCAATCGTCCTCAACCTGTTCAATCGGCTGATAGACATGGCGTTCGCCTTCATCATGCTGCGCTTGCTCGGACCAGCGGCAGCAGGCACGTATTATTACGCCGTTGTCATCTTCGGTTGGTTCGACATCCTGACCAACTTTGGACTGAACACGCTCCTGACGCGAGAAGTGGCACGCAACTTGAACGCTGCCGGCAGCTACCTGCTCAATAGCAGCCTGTTGCGGCTCGCTTTGGCGGCGGCAGGCGTGCCATTGCTGATCGGCTTTTTAGCAGTGCGTAGCGCGCTGGAGCCAGCGCTGGATAGCACAGCGATCGTCGCCATTGTGCTGCTGTACATTGGTCTTGTGCCGAACAGCATCAGCACAGGGCTGACGGCGTTGCTGTACGCCTATCAAAAGGCGGAGATTCCTTCGGCTGTGGCGACGGTCACGGTCATTTTGAAGTCGGCGGCAGGCGCCGCTGTGCTGCTGGCAGGCTACGGCGTGATCGGCTTGGCGGCGGTCAGCATCGCCTTGAACATCGTGACGCTCGGCTTGTTGGCGCTCAGCGTGCGCGCGGCAATGCGCGAGCGCGCATCCGAGCCGCTCAGTGTGCGGCACGACCTGCTGCGCGGCATGATCGCAGGCGGCTTTCCGCTGATGCTCAATCACTTGTTGGCGACGATCTTCTTCAAAATTGACGTGGTGATCTTAGAGCCGTTGCAAGGCAATGCAGTGGTCGGGCAGTACAGCACTGCCTACAAATGGCTCGATGCGCTCGGCGTGATTCCGTCGCTCTTCACGATGGCGCTCTTGCCGATCATGGCGCGGCAAGCGCACGAAGATCGGGAAGGTTTGCGGCGCAACTATCACTTCGCCGTCAAGTTGTTGGTCAGCCTTGCTATACCGATTGCCGTGATCACGACCTTCGGCGCGTATTTCCTGATCAACCTGTTAGGCGGCGCGCGCTTTTTGCCGAACGGCGCGCTCGCTCTGCAGATCATGGTCTGGTTCATGCCTATCGGCTGGATCAACAGCCTGACCAACTATGTGCTGGTGGCGCTCGATCAGCAAGCGCGCATGAAGTGGGCATTTTTGGCGGGCGTCAGCTTCAACGTCGTCACTAATCTGCTCTTCGTGCCGCTGTACGGCTTTCAGGCGGCAGCGGTCACGACAATTCTCTCAGAGCTGGTGCTGCTGATCGCGTTTTATCGGTTATTGCGGCGTGCGCTTGGCGCGGTCAATTGGGTGGCGCTGCTGTGGCGTCCGAGCGCGGCAGGTGCGTGCATGGCAGGCACAGCGCTCGCGTTGTGGTCAGCGTCGCCATTGCTGGCTGTCCTTGTGTCGGGCGCACTTTACGCGGGCGTGTTGTGGTTATTGCGCCCGTTCACAAGATGGGAACTCAGCCGTGTTGCGCCGCTGCTGCCGCAGCCGCTGCAGCGCATTCTGCTGCGAAGTGTCTAGTGCTTTTTGGCTTCCGTCTCAAGACGGATGACTTTCAGGTTGCGATCCATAATGGTGCGCAGGACGAACGGACTGGAGACGACGGGCAGATGCAACTCACGTCCAGCCTTGCTCAGCACAAAGTGATAGAGCGAGACATGCCGTCCTGCGCCGAGCGTGAACGATTCCACAGTGACCGTCTCAGCCAGTTGCCAGCCTGCACGAAGGTACTGCTGCAGCACATCAGCGGACGCATAGCTCTGTGAACGCGGCGACCAGTGCCGATATTCATCAACTTTGAATTCCTGCGCAAGGCTTGTGGACGCGCTGTAAAACTTGTCAGACATAAGCATCACCTACCCACTACATGACACACATCGGGAAACGTGCTACAGCGTCGCTTGTTACAACTTTCACTATACATCAGATTATTTTATAGGTGAATGGTTGAAAAATCAAGGTTCAAATAAGAAGTTGTAAATTCTTTATCATTGAGCGAATCATGAGCGCGTTTTTTTTCTTGATGCTTGCGTTTGCGCCTGCTATCTTAATGATCGGACTTTTGGCGCGCCGCCGACGGCTGAGCGTCTTGAGCGCCTTGCCTGCGCTGAGCGCTCTGCTCTACGCGCTGCCGTATGAAGGCGTGTTGATCGCGGCGCGCTTTTGGCAGGTGAGCGCGGCGTACGCTTCAGGCATCTCAATGCTCGGCGTGCCGCTGGAGCGCTGGACGCTGGACGCGGCAGCGATCCTATTGGCAGGTCTTATGGCGCAGTGGCTATGGCAGGCAAACTACTCCGAATCCTAGCGCTCTGCTTGTGTCTGGCGCGCTCAGAGCTGACGCTCAGCGCGCAGGCGGAGCTGCCGCGCGCGCCGATCAGCGCGCTGTGGAGCGACGGAACGCGCCTGTTGATCGGGCAGGGCAGCACGCTCTCAGAAGTGATGCCAACAGATGAGCGCCTGCTGATCCGCTGGCAAATTGGGCTAGGACGCGGCGCGTTACAAGCGATCGCTGTTTGCGCGCCGTTCATTTTCGTCCTAAGCGCCGATGGACTGAGCATCCTAGACGCTGAACGGCGCGAGCGCGCTTTTGTGCGCGGCGGCGGACATCGCCTTGCTTGCAACGCTGACCAAGTGTGGATCGCGGCGCTTGGCGCAGGCGTGCGGCGCTATCAAGTGACGGCTGATGGACGCTTGAGCGCGTTGCCGTCCATTCAAACGGTTGCGCAGGATGTGACGGCGAGCGGCGCGGACGCTTTTTGGGTCGCTGAAGGCGAGCTAGGCCTGCGGCGCTACACTTTGGACGGCGCGGTGCAGCTGTGGCTGAACGCTTTCACGCCTGCGCAGATCGTGCGCGAGCGCGACGGCAGGCTCTTCGTCGGCTATGGCGCGCAGTTGAGCATTGTGAGCTTAGACGCGCTGCCGCAAGTCATCGGTGTGGCGTCGCTGATCCCTGATGATGCCGAACTCGCCGATCTGCTGATTGTAGGCGATCGCATCTATGCAGGCAGGCAGCATAGCTCAGGGCGCGGCGCGTCGCTGATCGTCTTCGAGCTTTCAGCTGCCAACGCGCTGCGCTTGGTCGCGCAATTCGGCGAAGACGGCAATGGCGCACGGCTTGGCGCGTACGGCGCTGAGCTGTTCATCGTCGGCGGCAGCACATTCACTTGGCTGCGCTTCGATCAAGCGATGCCGCGCGCCGTCATGACGTGGTCGGCTGTGCTTTCACAATGCGCGCCGAACGCGCCGACCGATCCGCAGCCGAGCGATGGCGCGCAAGTGCGCGACGGACGCTTACGTTTGGAATGGCGCGCCAGTTGCGCCGACTCTTTTGAGCTATGGCTGGACGGCGCGCTGCTGGCGACTGTGCTACCATCTACTGATGCCGAGTCCGAGCGTCCATCGCACGGTTACGCGGTCGCGCTGGACGAAGGCGTGCATCGTTGGCAGGTCATCGCGCTTGGCGCGAATGGCGCGCGCGCTGCCAGTCCAACTTGGCGCGTGTACGTCGCGAGCGACGGCTTGCTCGGCACGCCCAGCGCGCCTTCGGGCAGTTTGTTGTATCAGCCGCCGTTTGCCGTGCGCACGCTCGCCGATGCAATCTTGGTGCTTGGTGCAGCAGCTTGCGGCGGCTTGCTGATCGTGATCGCAGCGGCATGGTGGCTTGGTAAGCGCGCGCAACAGCGCTTGAGGTGAGCAGAAGAGATGCGCTTCGAGATTTTCACGCTGTTTCCTGCCATGTTTGAGAGCGTGCTGAGCGAGAGCATCCTCAAGCGCGCGCGCGAGCGCGGTCTGCTGCAGGTGAACTTGCACAACATCCGCGACTACACAACCGATAAGCATCACGTGACCGACGAGCCGCCTTATGGCGGCGGCGGCGGCATGTTGCTGAAGGTCGAGCCGATTGTGCGCGCCGTCGAGAGCGTTTTGCAAGGCGAGCGCGTGCCTATCGTGCTGACCACGCCGCAAGGCGAGCGCTTCACACAGCGCATGGCAGCCGACTTCGCCCAACATCCGCGCCTTGCCATCATTTGCGGACGCTACGAAGGCGTGGATGAGCGCGTGCGTCAACTCTTGGTGACGCATGAGGTGAGCATTGGCGATTACGTGCTGAGCGGCGGCGAATTGGCGGCGATGGTGATGTTGGACGCCATCGCGCGGCACATTCCGAACGTCTTGGGCAACGCTGAGTCGGCGCCGAATGATTCGTTCAGCAGTGGTCTGTTGGAAGGCGCGCAGTACACGCGTCCGCCTGAATTTCGCGGTTTGCGCGTGCCAGATGTGCTGCTGCAAGGCGATCACGGCGCCGTGGCGCGCTGGCGGCGTGCGAGCGCGATCCGCCGCACGTGGCTGCGCCGTCCTGAGCTGCTCTTGAACGCGCCGTTGAGCGACGCCGAGCGCTATCTGCTGGGCGAGTTGGCGGATGATATGGCGCGCGGTGCGCGCTCGGAGACCGACGCGCTGCCTTAGGGCAACTTGACGAATCGACGCGGAATGTGTTGCCGATTCGCTCCGCAATGGTTAAACTGTCTAGTGGCAGCGCAAGGTATTTTCTGTACCACTGCGCGGAGATGTAATCGCGTTAAGGAGTTACCAAATGTCGAAAAAGATTAAACTTCTCACCATTTTGCTGATCGCAGCTTTCGTGTTGGGCGGCGTGTTCAACGGCGCGGCGCTGGCGCAGAGCAAGCCGACGTTGCGCGTCTTCTATGGCAGCGTGGGCGACATCGCTCAGGATGAAGCGATTCTCAAGCGCTGGGCGGATGAGAACAACGTGAATGTTGAGATCGTTTACGCTTCGCAAAGCGCGACCGAGTATCTCGCTCAGCTGCAGCAGCTGTTGGCAGCGCGCTCGACAGACATTGACTTGATCCAGTTCGACGTGATTTGGCCTGGCATCCTAGCGCCGAACATGCTCGATCTCGGTCCAGCGCTTGAGGCGAGCGGCATGAAGGATATGTTCTATCCGCGCATCCTCGCCAACAACACTGTGGACGGCAAAGTGGTCGGTTTGCCGTGGTTCACGGATGCCGGCTTGCTCTACTATCGCACTGATCTGCTGGAGAAGTATGGCTTCAGCGCGCCGCCCAAGACGTGGGACGAGCTGGAGCAGATGGCGAAGACCATTCAGGACGGCGAGCGCGCCGCGGGCAACGCTGAATTCTGGGGCTTCGTCTGGCAGGGCAACGCATATGAAGGCTTGACCTGCGACGCGCTAGAGTGGGTCTTCAGCAATGGCGGCGGCTCGATTGTTGAGGTGGATAAGACCATCAGCATCAACAATGAGGCGGCGATCAAGGCGATTGAGCGCGCCGCGCGCTGGGTCGGCACGATCTCGCCTGAAGGCGTCACCACGTACCAAGAAGAGGACGCACGGCGCGTCTTCCAAGCCGGCAATGCTGCTTTCATGCGTAATTGGCCCTACGCCTATGTGCTAGGTCAAGGCGGCGCCGATGGCACGCAGGAGACGGCGATCAAGGACAAATTTGCTGTCACCAACTTGCCGGCAGGCGACTCGGGCAAGCCGGCGGCTGCGCTTGGCGGCTGGCAGCTCGGCGTGAGCGCGTACAGCACTAACCCTGAGCTGGCGACGCAGTTGGCGCTCTGGCTGACCGCGCCTGAGCAGCAGAAAGAGCGCTGGCTGAAGCTGAACAACCTGCCGACCATGCCTGCCATCTACCAAGACCCAGAAGTGCTGGCAGCGACGCCTTGGGTGGCTGATCTGATCCCGGTCTTCGAGAACGCCACGCCGCGTCCCTCAACAGTGACCGCCGCGCTCTACAACGATGTCTCGGTCGCTTTCTTCACCGCTGTGCATGATGTGCTGACCAAGAAGAAGGACGCCGCCACTGCGCTGGAAGACCTTGAGCTGCAGCTTGAGAACATCCTCGGCAGCGAATTCCGCGTCGGTCCGCCGCCGCCCATCAACTGAGCATCCGTTGCATTCTGCGCAAGGGCAGGTCACGCGACCTGCCCTTTTGTGTTAAAATCGCCTGACAAAGGGCTGAAGGAGATGAGCGCGCCTGTGGCAAGGCGCATAGAGTTATGACTGTTTCATCTGACGATCCACAGCTGATCGAGCGCCGCAAAGCCGATCACATCCGCATCAACCTTGAAGAAGACGTGCAGTTTCCGCGTTTGACTACAGGCTTGGAGCGCTATCGCTTCATGCATCGCGCCTTGCCCGAGCTGGACTTGGCGGAAGTGGACACTGCGCTGATTTTCATGGGCAAGCGCCTGAGCGCGCCGCTGCTCATCAGCTCGATGACGGGCGGCACCAGCTTGGCAAGTCCGCTCAATTTGGTCTTGGCGGAAGTGGCGCAAGCGCACGGCATCGCCATGGGCCTCGGCTCGCAGCGCGCCGCGATTGTCCACGAAGACCTTGCCGCTTCGTTCAAAGTGCGCCATGTGGCGCCGGATATCCTGCTCTTCGCTAACGTCGGCGCTGTGCAGCTGAATTACGGCTTCACTGTTGAGCATTACCGTCGTGCGGTGGATATGGCAGAGGCGGACGCGCTGATTCTGCACTTTAACGCGCTGCAAGAGGCAGTTCAGCCTGAAGGCGACGGCAACTTCAAAGATTTGCTGCCCAAAGTGGCGCATTTGTGCCGCACCATCGGCGTGCCGGTCATCGCGAAAGAGGTCGGCTGGGGCTTCTCGGCGGACGATGCGCGCCGCTTGGCAGAGGCAGGCGTGGCAGCCATTGACGT
>DAOTWB010000245.1:0-32983 GCA_034436235.1 Anaerolineae bacterium | reverse complement strand
GCGTAATAGAGCGTCTTGTCGTTCGTCATCGGCAGTGTGATCGTCAAGCCGCGCTGCACCTGCCGCCAGAAGTTGATCAAATGTGGATTCAGATCGTTGAGCAGCGCGCGCTCAGGCTGCAGACCGAGCGCGACCGACAGGCTGCCGCAAAATGGCTCAACTAAGCGTCCGTGCGGCGTCGCCTGCAGATAGGCATTCCACAATGGCAATAGGTATGGCACAAGCCAGCGTTTGCCGCCTGCCCATTTCAGCGGCGTCTCAGGCGTGCGCTCAGCGACCATACTGAGATTCCCTGACATGCGCGCTCATTCCGCGATCAGCTGCTCAAGGCGACCGCTGCCGACGGCGTAGTACTTCGCCGATGGATGATGAGCGAAGATCGCGGCAGTGGATTGCTCAGGTATCCATTGATAAGCGCTGGTCAGCTGCATTCCGAGCTTGGTGACGGCTTCCGGCAGCAAGCGCAGCACAATTTGATGATCTGCCAGCTCAGGGCAGGCAGGATAGCCCCAAGAATAGCGTTTGCCGCGCTTCTCAGGGATGCCCAGCTCGCGCCGAATGTGATTGTTCACATACACGGCGGTCGCCTCTGCCGCTTGGACTGCCAAACCATGAAAGTAATACGCCTCGCTGTACTGATCGCTATTTTGCAGTTCCTCAAAGTGCTGCGTGGCGACCTCGCCGACGGTCACGATTTGCAAGGCGCAAACGTCCGCCTGATCTGCCTCGACGGGCAAGAAGTAATCGCTGATGCACAGGAACTCGCCGTCATCCTGACGCGGAAAGCTGAAGCGCGCGATCTCGACGCGCTCGCCCGACTCGGCGTAGCGCTGCGGATCGTAGATGATCAGATCGTTGCCGCTGCTATTGGCAGGGAAGTAGCCGTAGACCGCTTGCGGATATAGCCAGCGCTTGCGAATCGCCTCGCGCTTCATGCGCGCCAAGCGCGCCTCAAATTCGGCGCTCAGCTTCTCCCATTCTTCGCCTTGCGCGTTTTTGGCGCCCCAGCTCAGGCGGAACAGCTCAGGCTTGTGCAGATACTCTAAGACGATCTCAGCCGACATGCGCTCAATCGTGCGCGTTCCCCAGAAAGGCGGCTTGGGAATATCAGGCGCAGGCTGCAACGCGCTGCGGCGCACTTTGACAGGCGCAGCGCGACTCGGCATCGGTTTGCCCAGCTCGGCATATGCTTCTGCCACGATCTGCTCCAAGAGCGACTGGCGCGCGGCGCTATCCACCAGCTTATCCATCACTTCCAGCCCTTCGAAGGCATCTTTGCAGTAGAAGACGCCGTGCGGATATGGCTCGCCGCTCTCTTCCAAGAACAGAATGCGCCGTCCGAAGCGCCGATTGATGGCTGCGCCGCCGATCAGCACAGGGAATCTTAGACCGCGCCGCGCCAGCTCATTGACCACGACAGGCATTTGCTTGGATGTGCTGACCAACAACGCGCTCAAGCCGATAGCCGTCGCGTTGTGCTGGATCGCCGCCTCGATGATCACATTAGCAGGCACTTGCTTGCCTAGATCGTGAACGACATAGCCATTGTTGCTCAGGATCGTCTTGACCAAGTTCTTGCCGATGTCATGCACGTCTCCGTAGACGGTCGCCAGCACCACCACGCCTTTTGCCGTGCCTTCCTTGCGCTCAAGGTAGTTCTCAAGGTGCGCCACAGCGCGCTTCATGACCTCAGCGCTCTGCAACACGAACGGCAGGATCAGCTCGCCGGCGCCGAATTTATCGCCCACTTCTTTCATAGCAGGCAAGAGGACGTTATTCAGCACGTCCACAGCGTTTTGATTGCGCACGCAAGCGTCCACCAAGGCTTCCACGCCTTCTTTCTTGCGATGTACAATCTGCCAGTGCAATTTTTGCTCAGCCGTCATGCCTTCAGTCGGATCGGCTTCGCCGTGGCTCTCAAGCTGGACGGCGTTCTGATCGAAGTAGGCGATGAAGCGTGGCAAGGCATCTTCACGGCGATTGAAGATCAGATCGTTGGCGAGTTCGCGCTGCTCTTCAGGAATCTCGGCGTATGGCTTGATGTGCGCAGGATTGACAATCGCCATATCCAAGCCTGCCTGCACGGCGTGATACAAAAAGACGCTGTTCAGCACGGCGCGCGCAGGCTCGCTCAGACCGAAGCTCAAGTTGCTCACGCCAAGCGAGGTCAGCACGCCTGGCAGCTCGCGTTTGATCAGGCGAATGCCTTCAATGGTCTCGACGGCGCTATTGGCGAACTCAGGATCGCCTGTGGCGAGCGTGAAGACCAAGGCGTCGAAGATCAAGTCTTCAGGCTTCATGCCATACTCGTTCACGGCGATCTCGTAGATGCGGCGCGCTACTTCCAGCTTGCGCTGCGCCGTCTTCGCCATGCCGATCTCATCAATGGTCATCGAGAGGACGGCGGCGCCGTGCTTTTTGGCGATTGGCAAGATGCGATCGATGCGCTCGCGTCCGTTCTCCAGATTGTTGCCGTTGATGATGCCGCGTCCGGGATAGACGCTGAGCGCTGCTTCTGCCACATCAGGATCGGTCACATCGAACATGAGCGGCGCTTCGATGCTCATCGCCAGTTTCTTGGTGAGCGTGCGCATCTGTTGCGCTTCATCGGCGCGCTCGGTCAGCGCCACGCACACATCGAGGATGTGCGCGCCGCTATCCACTTGCTCCTGCGCCACTTGCAAAATGCCGTCGTAATCTTCCGCTAAGAGCAGGCGCTTGATCTTGCGGCTGCCCTGCGAATTGACGCGCTCGCCGACCATCGTCGGACCCGGCGTGAAGCGCATTGGCACAGCGCGCATAGCAGAGGCGACTTTCGGCTCGTGCGCAGCAACCTGCCCTTGACGTTTGCGCCGCGCGCGCACTTGCGCCACCAGCTCCTTGAGATGCTCAGGCGTTGTGCCGCAGCAGCCGCCCACGCAACTGACGCCCCAGTCCACGAAATCGCCCAGCATGTGCGCAAACGGCTGCGGCTGCATCGGATAGACCGCCTCGCCGTCTACGTTGAGCGGCAAGCCTGCGTTCGGCAGCACGCTGATCGGCTTGGTGCTATGCTCAACCAAGTAGCGGATCGGCTCGCGCATGTGCTCAGGTCCGGTCGAGCAGTTCAATCCGATCACGTCCACAGGCAGCGCTTCGAGGATGGTGAGCGCTGCAGCGATATCCGTGCCGAGCAGCATCTTGCCCGAGACATCCAGCGTGACCTGCACTTGCAGCGCCACGCGATTGCCGCTCTCTTGGAAGTAGCGCGTGATGCCATAGACTGCAGCGCGCACTTCCAAGATATCTTGACTGGTCTCTACCAAAACCACATCTACGCCACCTTCGACCAATCCGCGCGCTTGCTCTGCGAAGACATCCGCCAGCTCATCGAAAGTGATGTTAGAGAGATCAGGATCGTCAGAAGACGGCAACTTGCCACTCGGTCCGATGCTGCCTGCCACGTAGCGCGGAATGCCTGTCTCAGCGGCGAACCTATCGGCAACTCGGCGCGCAAGCTGCGCAGCCGCACGATTGATCTCCAAGACGCGATCTTGCAAGCCGTATTCAGCGAGCGTGATCCGATTCGAGCGGAAAGTGTTCGTCTCGATGACCTCACAGCCGACTGCCAAAAAGCTGGCGTGGATTTCCTCAATCACATCAGGGCGCGTGATGACCAGATAATCGTTGCAGCCATTGAGATGCTCGCCGCCGAAATCTTCAGCGGTCAGCTTATAGCGCTGGATGCTGGTGCCCATCGCGCCGTCATAGATCAGCACATGGTCGCGGATTGCCTTTAGGTAGCGTAGATTCTCAGCCATATCTCACAAACGTCTCCGTTTTGAAACGCGCGAGCCACGCTTTGATGTGCGCAGCGTGTTCGCGATAGTGCTGATAGCGCCACACGATCAGCTTGCCGCCGTGAACGGTCTGCAGCTTTTGACCGTCGTGGTAGGTGAGCGGCTGATTGATCTGCGTCGGCGTGAGCGCCTCAGCTGCCGCCAAAAGCGGCGGAAAAGCCTCGTGGAAAGCGCGCAGCACGTCTTCCAGCCGATCGTAGCGATGTTCTGCGTAGGTAGCGGCATTCAAGGCGTCAATGTCTGCCCAAGTGCAGCCTTCCTCAGGCATGGCGAACGGCTCGCCGCGTCCGTAGGCTTCCAGCCAGCGCGTGCCACGTTTATCCCAAGCTGTCACGTGCGCCACGATATCTTTGACCGACCATACGCCAAGCGCGCCGTGCTGTAAGTACAGCTCAGGCGTCGCGATCTGCTCTAGAGCAACCTCGAACATCAGGCGTTGCGCCTTCAAAGACTTGATCAAGCGACCGTGATCGTGCTCTGCAAGGATGTGACTCATTGTCTCCATGTCCTCTAATGTGATGTTGTGCTATGGTGTAGTATGGTCAAATTCGCCAGAAATGCAAAAGCGCCTCCCTGCGATGAGAGAGGCGCTCAATGCCGCGCCATTCAGCGTCGCCGTCTCTCACCATGCACAATGCGCACGTGAGGCTCCGTTCCGACGCTTCAGAGGTTGCCTATCATTCTAAGAATATAACGCAAGTGCGCACGCTTGTCAACTGGTCTCCAAAATTGGCTCGCAGCCAACCATGACTGAGAGCGCCAAGCCGAGCAAGCCGATCTCAGCAGGAAAGCGCGCGCGGTCGGCTAAGTTTAAGGTCAGCAGCGGACAGCACAGCAGCGCCGATTGTAACAAGACTGTGAGAGTCTCAGGCGACTCGCCACGCCGCGTCAGCTCTGACCAGATCGGACGCAAAACGCGCTCAATTTTGCTGTCGCGGAACATCTTGCGCACGGCGGATGGCGCGTAATTGTGTTCCACGCGCAGCTGCTCGCCATCATCGCTATAGTTGATTTGCAGGCGCGCTGCCACTTCCTGCGGATGATACATCCACGTCGCCAGCACGTTGTGGAAGAGCGGCTTGGTCAGGTCGAGCAGCGGATGATGCCTGCCGCCAAAAGCAGGATCGAAGTAGCACAAGCCCGCCGGCGTGAAGAAGACATTGCCGTTGTGCGCGTCGCCGTGTCCTACCACGCTCCAAGAAGGCTGATCAGGCTCGAGGAAGCGTTTGGCGCGCTCGATCAGCGCACCGAGCGTGTGTGGATAGGCTTTGCCGTTGATGATCCAGCGCCGCGCGAGCAAGGCTTCCCAGTCCAAGCAGCCTTGCGGCAATACAAACGGCTTGCCGACGTAAAACTCAGCGTAGCGACCGCCGGTCAGGCGATGATAGAAGAGCTGATGGATCGGCGCGTCGGCGTTCTCAGGCGCAGTGATCGGACGCAGCGTAGCGCAGTAAATCTCGAAGAGTTGCCTATCGGCGGCATTTTGAGCGGCAGTCAACGCGCCCAGGTCATTGCGCTGACCGTGATCGAGCGCGTACGCCATGTCAAAGACGCTCGGCGCGTTGATCAGATCGTAGATCAAGAACTGCTTGCCGTACTCAGTTGAAGCGTAGAGCGGCGCGATCACGGGATAGCCGACTTCAGCCAGCAGTTGCGCGTTGTAATACTCGCCGATCACGCTGTTCGGCTCAACGTGCGTCTTGAAAAACAAGCGGCGTCCATCGGCAAGCGTGAGATAGCCGTTGAACGAATTGAGCGAGACAGCTTGCGGACGCAGCTCGACGCGAATGACGGCTAACTTTGGGAACAGCTCGCGCACAAAGGTCAGGAGCAGCTGCTCAGCCGCCGCCTTATCGGTGAACTGCAAGCTCTGAATGCGCTGCAGACGTAAATCGTTCACAACTGAACATCTCTCTACTGATCAACGCGAGCGACCTGCGATCAGCGCGCTAGATATATACCGCGCTGCGCAGCAGGCTGCAACTAGTCTTGTCTCAGGCGGCAAAAAACCTGCCGCGCAGGCAGGTTTGGCGTGTCGGGGCGACCGGACTCGAACCAGCGACCTCTGCGTCCCAAACGCAGCGCGCTACCAACTGCGCCACGCCCCGAGTCTGCTATGAGTATAGCACACTTCAGCGCAGCCTTTCAAGTCCGAAATCGCGATCAGCTTGAATGGACGCCGCGCACCTGATTGCGCAGCCGCTTCAAGCGCTTCATCACAGCGTTGGCGCCGCGCCCGAACGTATCGTAGAGCGTCTTGTACTCCTGATACAACTGATCGTAGACGCGCTGATTTTCAGCGATAGGACGCACGACCTCGTCTTTGCGCTTGCCCATGCGCTCTGCCGCCGCTGTCAAGTTCGGATGAGCGCCTGCGGCGACTGCCGCGTAGATCGCGCTGCCGAGCGCCGAGTCGTGCTTTGAAGCGCCCAGCGCGAAGGCGCGCCCTGTGACATCCGCGTAGATTTGCCGCAAGAGCGCGTTCTTCTCAGGCAAGCCACCTGCTGCCACCAGCGACTGCACCGCGATGCCGCCCGCTTCAAACGCCTCGATGATCGTGCGCGTGCCGAACGCCGTCGCTTCGATCAGCGCGCGATAGATATCAGGCGCGCGTGTGCTGAGCGTAGCGCCGATCAGCAGACCGCTCAATTCGGCGTCCATCAACGTTGAGCGATTGCCGTTCCACCAATCGAGCGCCAGCAAGCCATGCTCGCCGACTCTCTGGCGCGCCGCTTCCGCCTCAAGGTAGCTATGCAAGCTCAGACCGCGCTGCGCAGCTGCCGCGTGATATTCAGGCGGCACGGCGTGATCCACAAACCAAGCGAACAGATCGCCCACGCCTGCTTGTCCCGCTTCATAGCCGTAGAGTCCGTCCACAATGCCGCCGTAGACCACGCCTGCCACGCCTTCGATCTCCACCAAGCGCGCGCTGGAGATGATGTGGCAAGTGGACGTTCCCATGATCATGGTCATCACATCAGGCTGTGTAGCGCGCACTGCCGCTGCCGTCGCATGCGCGTCAATGATCGCCGCTGCCACAGGCGTGCCTTGCGGCAAACCGAGCCGCTCAGCCATTGGCGCAGTCAAGCGACCGAGCATCGCGCCGAGCGGCACGAAAGCGCCCTGCACTTTGGTCGCAATCACATCGGCGAAGTCGGGATGCAAGGCGGCGAAAAATTCCCGCGATGGATACTGACCGTCTTGCACCAACATCTTATAACCGGCTGTGCAAGTGTTGCGCGCTAGGATGCCCGTCAGCTGCCAAGTCAGCCAATCGGCTGCCTCGACGAAAGTGTCCATCGCGCGGTAGATTGCAGGCGTTTCCTGCAGAATTTGCAGGAGCTTGCTGAAGAACCATTCGGCTGAGTACTTGCCGCCATAGCGCCGTATCCAACGCTCGCCGCGCTGATGCGCTACCGCGTTGATCAGGTCGGCTTGCGGCTGGCTGGCGTGATGTTTCCAGAGCTTGACGTAAGCGTGCGGTTCGTCGGCGAACTCAGGCAGGAAGCACAGCGGCGTGCCGTCTGCTTTGGCAGGCAGCGGCGAGCTGGCGGTGAAGTCCACGCCAATGCCGATCACCTCGCTCGGCGCGACGCCGCTCTCGCGCAGCAGCGTTGGCACGCAATGATCGAGCGCGTCAAGGTAATCCTGCGGATGCTGCAACGCCCAATCAGGCGGCAACGCCTTGTCGCTCGGCAGCGCAGAGTCCATCACGCCGTGCGGATAATCGAACACAGCCGTGGCGATCTCACGTCCGTCGCGCACGTCCACCAACACGGCGCGCGCTGAGAGCGTGCCAAAATCCAGACCGATTGTGTACATAAGCTCTCCTCAATAAGTTTAGCGCACCTGCCACAATCGCCACGTCATCCACAGCACCAGCAGCGCGCGCAGCGACCAAGCGACCGTGCGCAGCCAATTGGTCATCACCAACGCCTGGTGCGCGTCAGCGTCAAAGCCTGCTGAGAGCCTGCCGTGCAACGGCACTTGGATGAACGCGGTTGAGAGCCACGTCACGCCGACCAGCACCAAGCCGATCCACACAGCGAGCGGCGGCACGCCGTGCGGCGGCTGCAAAGCGAGCAGAAAAGCCGTGATCAGCTCTGCTGTCATCAGCGGCAGCACCACAAGCGTGATCAGCTCAGTGTGCGCCGCCTCATAGGCGCGGAAGCTCTCAGCGCCAACGCGGCTGAACAACGGATAATGCACGATCTGAATGACCAAAATCACGCCGAACATCGCTAACGTCGCGCCTAAGTTGATCAGGAAGACCAGCGACGCGCCGCCTTCATTGAGCGTCTCTTGTGTCATCTCACAACATCGCCTCTAGCTCAGTCCACATCGCCTTGATCTCAGCGTGATCCTCAAAATGTTTGCGCACAGGCTCCAGCAGCGCGATGAGCGCCTCGCTCATCGCGTTTTTCAAGTCCATCGGATGCAGGCTGCCGTCGCTATAAGCTGCCGTCAGCGCTTCATAGCTCTCAAACGCGATATTGCCGCCATTCTCAGGCGTGCGCGCCACAAAAAGCGTCTGTCCGTTGCGGAAGATCAGATGTTCTGCCCAATCGAGGACAGGATTGAAATCCAGACCGTCCGAAGGCGGCGGGCAGAACGCCTTGCGCATCTTGGCGCGGATTTCATCCGGTGTATCGTGAATGAAAACGGCTGAGCGCGGCTTGGACTTGCTCATCTTCATGGCAGTGCGCAGCTCGCGGAGTTTTTCGGCGTCCACAGGCCACTGCGGCGGCTTGTCCAAGCCGAGCAACAGATGGTGATGCACGGCAATCGGCTTGATGACCTTGCCCGTCGAATCGCGCAGCGGCGCGACCGTGAGCATGTTCGCCACATCGCGCGCAATGACGTGCGCCTTGCGCTGATCCATGCCGCCTTGTGCGATGTTGGCGCGCAGAATGAAGATATCGGCAACTTGCATCGGCGGATAGATCAGCTTAGCAAAATCTATGCTCTCGCCTTCGCTGCGCCCCATGATGCTGATGCTGCGCAAAATGCGATTGAGCGTGGTATTCTTGCCGACCTCGATCAGCGTCTCCCAGTAGGCATCGTTGTGATGATACAGCTCAGAGCCTAGCACGAATTCCAGCGCCTCAGGCTTGCCGCCCAGCGCCGCCAAAGACGCTTTCAAGCCTTCTTTGAAGTAGCCAACTGCCACGCGCTTGATTCGTTCGCGGTCGCCGCCGAGCTTATCGTTGATCCACGTATGCCAATCGGCGAGGAAGATGATGCAATGCACGCCTGCTTGCTGCAGGTCGCGCACTTTTTGCATACACATCAAGCCTGTGCCAAGGTGCAGCTTGCCCGAGATTTCCAAGCCGATGTAATGGCGCAACGGCAAGCCTTGCGCCAGCAGCGCGGGAATCTCTTCCGCGCCGATCACTTCCTCAAGATTGCGCGTGATCAGCGCAGCGCGTCCCTCAACGCTCAAGGATGTTGTCTCGCTCATTCGCGTTTGCCCTTCAGGAATGCTCGCAGATAGATATGCGAACAGTCTACCGCATTTTGTGCGCGCTGTTTAGCACAGCTGCGCCGCGCCGATCTGTTATAGCTTTGAGAGTTGCTTTTTTCAGGTGCGTTTAGCATAAGTTTATAGAGACGTTGAGTCGCTTTGAGAAGCTATCAATGGAAAACACACCTGAACTGAACGACGCGCTGCACGATGAGCCTGAGCAAGAAGGCGACGACACTTTGATTGTGCCGCCGCCGAGCTTTCGCGAGCGCCTGAGAGCGGCGCAAAGCCTTTGTGATAGACAACCTGAGCTGCTGCCGCAAGCTCAAGAGACGCCTAGCGCAGAAGACGCGGCGCATTCTTCCAAGCGGCGGTAAAGGCGCGCCGTGCGCACTGCGAGCGAGATTTGAACGCCGAAACGCGCCGCGATTTCCACATCATCCGGCGTGAAGGCGTTCGGCTTTTGGCTATCTATACCTAGCAAGCCGATCACCACGCCTTCCACGATCAGCGGCACGCCGATCCAGCTGCGGAAGTCCACTGGTCCGCCCAGCCATTCGCTGTGTGCGTGCGTATCGCTGACCAACACAGGCTGCCGCCGCGACGCCACTTCTTGGAACAAGACATGCTCATCGATCGGCAGGCTGAAATCGGCAGGCAGCGCGCCTTCTGCGAAGCCGAAGGCAGCCGCAAGGCGTAGCACTCTGTCGCTCACCAACATGACCGAAGCTGTATCGTACGGCACAACGCGCTGAAACTTTTCCAGCAGCCAGTTGAGCGCCGTCTGTTCGTCCGTCACGCGGTTCAAGAATTCGCTCGCCTCTTTCATCGTGCGCGCGATGGTCAACTGGCGCTGCATCATGCTGTAAATGCGCGCGTTTTCCAGCGCCGCGCCTGCCTGCCCTGCCAATGTGCTGAGCAAGGTCTCTTCTTCTTGCGAGAAGCGCTTGTGTTCGCGGCTCATCACGCTCAGCACGCCCAGCACTTCGCCGCGCACACGAATCGGCACGCACAGCTCAGAGCGCATACCGCTGCGCCGCGCCTGACTGTTATGCTCGGTCACGCGCTGATCGGTCAGCAAGTTGCTGCTCTTGACCGAATTGCCCGTCTTTGCGCACAAGCCGCTCAAGCCTTCGCCGACTTTGCTGAAAAGCGACCGTCCTAGCTCATCGTCCATGCCATACCACGCCACGCCGCGCAAGATCGTTTTGTTGTCCTCTAAAAGCATGACCTTGCTCATATCGGCTTCCAACAGCGCGCAGGCGCCTTCAGCCAGCACGAAGAGCATCTGGTCGTAGTCGAGCGTTGTCGTCACTTGCTCCATCGTCGCCTGCAAATCTGAGATGCTGTTGAGCAGCGCTTCATGGCGCGTGATAGTCTCGTTATTGTGAAGGTATTGCGCTATGGCGATGCTGATATCTGTGAGCAGCAGAAGCATCAGCTCGTCGCTCAGCCACGCTTGCGGCACAACTGTGTACAGCACGCCAATCGCCAAGACGCGCCGCTCGCGCCGTATGTAGAGCGGCATGGCAAGAGCGGCGCCATCCGCCAAAGGCAACGGCTCGGACTCATACTCGGGCAGCTCGCTGCCGCTGCCGCGCCGCGCCAGTGAAGCTGCGCGTCCGATGATGCCTGCGTCGTATGGCACGCGCGCGCTCGGCGCAAAATTCTGGTTGCCACAGGCAGCGCTCAAAATAGCGCAGCGCGTAGACTCGTCAAGCATATAGAGCGCGGCATACTGGCAGCTGAAATCTGTCATCAAAACCTGCAGCGCCCATTGCATGACATCCTGCTCGCCTTGTAAGCCGTTGCTGAGCGCAAAATTGATGCGCGCTGACGCACGAATGGCTGTTTGGCGCGCGTTGGTCAACAGATCGAGCTGCTCGCGCATCTGAGTCAGCTTAGCGAGGATATCTTCTTGTTGGCGCTCAAGGTCGCTTGAGTCAGAAGACAGATTGACCAGCGTGCTGGTCAGCGTCGCGATCAAGATTGAGGTGAGCGAGACGCCTAGCACAGCGATGCCAATCGTGATCAAGCGTCCCATCAAACCTTCAGGCGTGCCGTCCAGCTCGCCCAGCAGGACTGTCTGCACGCCCCACCAAAAATTCTCATCGAAATTGCTGAAGCGCTCGTTCCGCGCACCTTCGGCGCTCATCAGTGCAGCGGCGCCCAGCGCGACCAGCACAAAAGCTGTGAACGCGGCGCGATAGAGCAAGACGAACTCAGGCGCGCTCAGCAAGCGGATGCTCTGCAGGCGTCCTTTGCGCTCGCCTACAATCAGGCGCACCAAACGCCCGATTCTCAACAAGGTCAGCAGGCGCGCTGTGAAGTTGAGCGCAGGGAACGGCGCAGAGATCGCCACCAGCGGCAGCGAGATGAAGATATCGAAGAAGCGGCTTCGGAAATAGGCGAGACGGCGGCTGACCAACAACAGGCGGAAGGCGAATTCGCTTGAGAGCAACAGCGAGCAGATCAGGTCGATCTGATCGTAAGGCTGCCTCAGGCGCGGACTTGGCTCGAGCAAAGCCAGGACGTTGACTGCCACGCTCACGGTCAAGATGACGATGCGGATATAGCGTAAGAGTGCGGTCAGGTCGCCGATGCCGAAGCGCTCGCCAAGCTTGATCATGCGCTCGTCGAGCGTCTTCTGGCGGATGATCGCCTCGATTTCGCGCTTGCGGCGCATCATGCGCTCATGTTTTTGCCACAGCGTCTCGATCTGAGCGCGTTTCTCGTCAATGGTGAACGGATCGCCGGCAGCGATCAGTTGATTGAAGGCGCGCTCTGCCACGCGGATTTGGCGCGTGACCTTGCCCAACTCCTGATCAACTTCCGCCAACATCTTCTGTAGCAGCGGCACGCTGCATTCCCAGAACGTCCATTGTTTCAAACGAAGCCGCTGTGAGTTGAACATACCGCGCTCACCTCTTACACTATTCACTGCATGTAATTATAGGTGAATCGCGTTAAGCGCATGTTATGAGCTGCTGACAAAAAGGGCAGTTCGTGCGAACTGCCCTTACGCAACCTAGACTAGCGCTATTTCACTTGAGCGCTTCAACAATCGCGCTGACGTTGTGACGTATCTTGCCGATGTAAGTCGCCGTCTCGCCCGTCGCGCTCAGCGAGTCGGCGATGAGCGTCTTGCCAAGCGCCACGCCTGCTTCGCGCGCGATCAGTTCCATCAGGCGCGGACTGCTGGTATTCTCAGGAAACACAGCCTTCACGCCGCGCGCTTTGATCTCTTCGATCAGCTCTGCCAGCGCGCCTGCCGCAGGATCAGCCTCTGCTGTAGTCACGCCAAGCGGACTCATCGTCTGGAAGCCGTAGCGCTCAGCGAAGTAGGCGAACGAGTTGTGCGGCGTCACCAAGATGCGATTCGCCTCAGGAATCTGAGCGACCTGCTCGCGCACAAAGCGATCCAGCGCTGTGAGTTCGGCGAGATAGGCATTGGCATTGCTGCGATAGACGCTCGCGTTGGCAGCGTCAAGCTCGACCATTGCGTCGCGGATGGTGCGCACCATCGCCTGCGCATTGACCACGTCCGTCCAGATATGCGGATCGAACATGCCGTGATCGTGGTCGTGATCGTGCGCATGACCGTGATCGTGATCATGGTCATGGTCGTGCTCCATCTCAAGCACGCCCAGCACTGCCAAGCGCACAGGCTTGCCTTCCACCACGAAGCGCCGCGTGACGTTCATCGCCTCAAGATCAATTTCGACCACTTCGCCGGCGGCAGGATCGGTGACGTACGCCAGATTGCGCACAGTTGCCAAGCCTGGACGCGGCACGCGCGTGCGGAAGACGAACGGCGTCACTGCTTCGATGCTCGCCTCAATGCGACCCGTCATGGCGTCAATGCGATGCACGCTGCCATCTGTCGTCACAACGATGATCTTCTCGCCTGTCTCAGCGTCAAGCCGAAAAGCAGAGTAGCGCATCGGCAATGTGATCGGCGTCAGCGTGCCTGCGATTGGATCAATGCGCACCAAACCTGTCTGACCGAAGTTGCCGATGAAGAAATTCTGCTTCTCGTGTCCGATGACCGTGCCGACGCGCGTGCCGCTTGGCGTCTCAGGCGCGTAGCGCAGGCTCTTCACGCTGAAATCATCGCCGTTGCGCTCTAGCACGAGGACGCGATCCGCGCAGCCGAAAGCCGTGAAAGCGCCGCTGCTCGCCTCGCCGTGCAGACCGGGACATTGATCGGCGAAGCTGGCGACCACATTATCGCGCATGTCGCGCACTTCAATGCCGAGCGGCAGCGCGTAATCCATGTTCTGCGTATCTGGCACGCTCAGCACAATGCGATCGCCGAGCGGCACTGCCACGCCGTGATGCGGACGCGCCGTCTTGAACGTGAGCATCTCTGCCTCAGCTGACTCAAAATTACGCTCGGTCAGCAACATCACCTCGCCGCTGCCGTCGTTGAAGATGGCGATCTGTCCCGCGTGCGCGACGTAGTGAATTGGCGTGCGTCCTTCGGCGCGGAAATCGGTCAGGCGCGCGTCGCGCTTGTATGGATGCATGTGATCGCCGTGATCTTCGATCAGGATGCCGCTATCCACTGCCGTGATCAGATTGGCGTTCGTCTGAATCTTGACGCCAAAACGACCTGTTGGACTGGTGTATGGATAAGTTGGCGCGCCGACTTCATAGCGCGCGATGATCTTGCCGTTATCCACGTCGATCAGCTTGCTGGGCGCTGTCTCAAAGTCTGAGACGAGCAGGCGCAGCATAGTATTGCTTGCCAAAGGCTGAATGCTGCCGGCAAGACGAATGCGGCGCGCCTTTGAGCCTGACGACTCATACAGACCGTCTAGCCAGAACTCAAAGCCTAGCCCGATCTCGAAGATCACGTCGGCATCAGCCAGCGCAGCGCTATCGGCTGGACTCGGCTCGAAGGTGTGTGCGTCGCTATCGGCAGGCACGAGCGTGACAATCTCGGCATTCTCGCCGACCACGTTCTTGACCAGATCGGCGACAATGCTAGTGGTCGCCACGATTTTCAACTTGTTGTTCGCGCTGATAGGCAGCGCCATCAATGGCGCGAGCAGAAGCGCTATGATCAGGCAGAATGCCAGCAAAGCGCTGCGTCGGCGCGTTGAAGTAAGTGCGTGCATCGAATCACCTCTTGCACTAAACGATACGGTGTATCAAGTTTATGATACTTTGTATCGTAAAGAAGATCAAGGGGCAATTCGGCGCTGAGCGATGGAGACAAACCTGCCCATCGCAGCGCGATGAGCAGGTTGCGGCAGCTCAAGCAGACTTTTTGAGTTCGGCAAGGCAGTGCGCAAAGGCTTCCTCGTCAGTCGCGAAGACTTTAGCAGGCTCAAAGCCGCCATACTGCTTCTGCGCGATTGCCTCTGCGGCAAAGCGAACCATTTCATCCGTGCCGATGACGACAAAGCGAACAGGCACGCCTATCAATTGGCGGCGCACCAGATCGAGCGCTTCGACCAGCACATCAAAAGTGACGGGAAATTCGCGTGCATCAGAGATGACGAAGAAATCGCCCTGCACGCTCTGTGAGAACTCGATGATAGCTTGTATGGCGGCAGGCATATCCTCATCAGGATTGACAGGCGCGACGTAACGCAGGAACAGAATTTTCTCAGCAACATGCGGCTCTAAACTGATCGGCATGTGATACCTCTCTCACAAAACACATCCATCTCGTCCATTATAGATGAACTTCAGTGAAATTTATGTTGAGAGATCAATTTTTGTTATCAAGTTGTGAGACGCAGGCTCGCAAGCGAGGTGTGTGCGCGTTTTGAGTAAATTGACCTGCCCATCACGCCTTGATAGGCAGGTTGTGTCAACTCAGGCGGATTTCTGAAGTTCGGCGAGGCAGTGCGCAAAGGCTTCCTGATCAGTGGCAAAGACTTTGGCAGGATCGAAGCTGCCGTATTGCTTTTGAGTGATAGCTTCCGCAGCAAGACGGACTATTTCGCCTGTGCCAACAATGACAAAATGGACAGGCACGCCTACCAATTGTCGGCGCACTAGATCGAGTACTTCCACCAGCACATCAAAAGTGAGTTGAAACGCGCGCGTATCAGAGATGACGAAAAAATCGCCTTGAACAGTGTGCGAGAACTCGACAATGGCTTGCACAGAGGCAGGCAAGTCATCATCAGGATTGACGGGCGCAATGTAGCGCAGGACTAAAACTTTCTCCGCTGTATGTGGCTCTAATCTGATCGGCATACGATACCTCTTTTCACGAAAAACGTTGTTTTCATCTATTGTAGATGAGTTCCAGCCGAATTTATGTTAAGAGGTCAATTTTTGTTATCAAGTTGTGAGACGCAGGCTCAGAAGCGATCAGGTTTTGTGGCGCGCCGCGCCGCCAAGCCGAGCAACGCATTGGCAAGCAACGCCTGCAGCAGCACATAGCCTAAAAATGCCACGCCGATGAAGACGCCGTAGTCGTAATCTGCCCAGATGCGCTGCAGGTATGGGAAGTGCAGCATGGTCAAGCCGAGATCGCCTTCTGCCACGCCCAAGAATGCGCCTAGCAAGCCTGAGATAGGCGAAGGCACTGTGCCTGCCAGCGAAGCGTTCAACGCGCCGAACGGACTTAAGCTGAGCGCCGCCGCGCCGACCCAGAGCGCCCATGCCGTGATCAAAAAGCGCGCCAAGATCAGACCGAATTGCCCTAGCGCGCTGGCGAAGCGGCTGCGCGCCAAGGTGCCGATCAGCAGACCGAGCGCAGCATCGAAGGCAAGCGCTGTGAAAGGCGCTACCAGCGCAGCGGTCATGCCCAGCGCAGCGATGATCACGCCCAGAGTCACGCCAAGCGAGCCTGCCAAATCTCTTGAGAGATACGGCTCGCCGAGCGGCACAGTGCCGCCGAGCAGGATGTCAATGTACCTGCCCTGAAAGGTGGTCACATCGTAAAGCGCGATCAAGATGAAGAGCGCGCGCACAAGCAGCAAGACGATCAGCAGCGGCAGCAGACGATAAAAAGCGGCAGCCCAGCGCGCCTTCATGGTCAGCAGTGCGCCGTCAGTCGTGATTTTGAGCGTATCCCACGTCTGTTGGCGCTCTTCCGCTGCGATCACGCCGATGGTGGCATTCATGGCTGTGATGCGCATCAGCACCTGTAACGCCACAAGCGACCAGTACAAGGTGCGGTAGACGGCATCGAAGCGATTATCGGTCTCAATTGGCTGCGTGCCGAAGCGCGTGGCGATCAGCCAGCCGCCAAGCGGCAATAATGCCACGATGAACGCAATGCTCAAGCCGCGCAGGATCGCTGAGCCGCGCGAAGTGCGCCGTCCTTCGCGCAAGAGCAGGTAGCGCATGATCGGATGCTCAGGGCGGGCAAAATCGGGCAGTTGCGCGTAGAAAAATCGTAGCATAGCTCACTCTCAGCCTCTCAAAGCGCGTTTGAGCGGATTGTAGCACAGCCAAGACGCGCTATCCCAGCAGTTTAGATTATTTGTTGGGCAGCGCTTCCAACAATAGCTGCGCTTGCGCTTTCTGGCGGCGCTTTTGCTGCTTGGTGAGCTGCGGCGGGAAAATTTTTGCCGCGTCACAATCGCGGATGCTCTGAATTTTGCCTAAGAAGAGCGAGACAGGAATGCCTTCGTAGCGCGTCGGCTGTGTGCGCGCTAGTTTATCGCGCGCCACTTGTGTGTAGAGCGGATCAAGCTCAACGCCAATGTAATGGCGGCTCAGGCGCTTGGCGGCGATGGCTGTTGTGCCTGTGCCAAGAAACGGATCGAGCACCAAATCGCCTTCATCAGTGGTCATCAAGATCAGGCGCTCAAGCAAGTGAATCGGCAGCTGACAAGGATGTGGATCGCGGCGCTTGTTGTGACGAATGCGATGGATATCCGTCCAGACGTCGCTCACCAACATGCCGAACGGATGCATCTGATCTTTCTTGCCACCGTAATCCTTCAGGAAGGCGCCGCATTCGCGGCACGTCTTGTGTGGCGCGCGCACTTCAAAGAACTTTGTGCCTTTGGCTTGCTTGCTGTAGAACAGAATGCCGTAGTGCGCAGGCAAAAGCGTCTTGCCAAGCGGGGCGCTCATGGCATCCCACGCGATCCAATGGCGAAAATGGGCGATCTGGTTGAGAATGCCTGCGTAGTAGGTCAGCCATTTAGGGATGTTGTGGACGAAAATGCTGCCGCTCGGCTTGGTGACGCGCACTAGCTCGCGTAGCCATCGCTCGCACCATGCTAGATAGTCTTCGACGGCGCGCTGATCTTTGTACGTGCCATATTTTTTATCTAGATTGAACGGCGGATCGGCGAAGCACATATCCACAGTGTTATCAGGAATCTGAGCGAGAATTTGCAGGCTATCGCCATTTATGACTTGGTCAACAGGCAGCATCGTACAATCCGCAACTTTTCGCTCACGGCTGGCGCGGCGGCTCAGCGGCACTGGTCAGCTGGCTGGCGCTGGGACGGCTGGCAGGCTGGTTCGGCGTCAGCGACTTGAGAAAACGGTTGAGCAGCTGAATCACGATGTTCTGTTGCCAGCCGACGATGAACGCCAAAAGCCAGATCACGAGCGAGCTTTGCAGTTCGTTCTCTGGGCGCGTGATCAAGTTCGCTGTGAAGGTTGACGCGCTGACCACGAACAAAATGAAGACAACCAAGCCTAACATGCCGCCGATGATCGGATTGAGTAAATACCATGTGATGTGTATCGGATCGAAGTCGCGGCGAATGGTGGTGTGTTCATGAATCGCCATCATGCCGTTGAAAAGCGCGCCGAACACGCCGCTCAAGATCGGCAGCCACGCCAACTTCATGATCGAGACGCTCTCTGGAATCAAGGCGCGGAAGCGCTCGTCCAAGCCAATCGCCAGAATGGTGACGACGAGCCAGACAAGATGGTAGATCACGAGCGGCAGGCGATAGCGGCGTATGTCAGCTGCTACGCGCACTTCGCGCTCTAGGTCGGCTTTGACCAGATAGTAGACCTGATAGGCTTCTTCGAAATTGGCGTCCGATTCGAGCAGCAAGGTGCGCGCATAGAGCAGATCGCGTTGATAGGCGTCTGTGTTGGTGCGGTCGGCGCGCACGTTGTTCACCACGCGCTCTTGCAGCTCAGTGATCTTCGTCCACAGCTCAGTTAGGTCTTTCTCTTTGATGTAACGTCGCTGCAGCTCAGGACTGCCGGGCTTGCTCGGCGTGATAACCTGACTGGCAGGCAGCCGTGCGAACGGCAACACGGCAAACGGCTCGCTCAGGCGGCTGAGCCGCACGTCCTCAATGATAGGATTAGGCGCGATCATCACGCGCTGCACATCGGCAGCGCCGATCGCAGCGCGTTGCTCGCCGCGCTCAGGCGAGGTGGCAAGTGGCTCAGGCGAAGCAGACATCATCCGCGCTCTCAGTCTGAGAATGACTCAAGGTTAGAGCAATTTGATGTTATTTTAGCACGGCAATTCTGCATCCGCTCGGTCGCGGTAGGGCAGAATCATGCTGAAAGTTGTGCCTTTGTTCTGCCAGAGCGTGCTGAACAAAGGCAGCTCACTGTAAACCGTCACACGACCTTTGTGTTGTTCTGCCACAGATTTCACAATTGCCAAGCCTAAGCCTGTGCCAATCGCTTTGTTTTCAGCGCTGCGCACGCGGTAGAAGCGGTCGAACAGGCGGCGCTGCGCCTCGCGTGGAATGCCTGGTCCGTTGTCCTGCACTTGCAGCACTAGCTCGCGCTGAGCGCTGTTCGCCTGTTGGAAAGCGCGCACGATGATCTGTCCGCCTTCCTGTGTGTATTTATGCGCGTTGCTGATCAAGTTCATGATGGCGCGCGCAAGCCAGCGCTCATCGCCCATGAAGAGCGGCAAATCTGCCGCGACTTCTAGAGACAGGCTTTGCTGTTTGTTCACCAGCATCGGACGCATGTCGTTGGCACAGCGCGTGAGCATCTCATGGATATTGATCGGCTCGAAGCGCATGCCAATGCCTGACTCAATGTGTTCAAGGTTCAACAGATCGTCAATTAAATCTTGCATCCGTCCAATGCCGCGAAAAGCGATCTCAAACACTTCTCTATCGCCGTCGTCCAGCCGATCTTCCAGCTGTCTGCCCAGCATGTGCAGCGCGCCGAGCGTCACGCCGAGCGGATTGCGCAGCTCGTGCGCCGCCGTTTGAATGAAATTCAGGCGCGCCAGCTCAGCCTGCTTTTGATGCGTGATATCGCGAAAGACGACGACCCAGCTCGGCTCGGCGTTCGCCTTCGATGAGAGGATAGGCGCTACTTCGCACAGCAAGTATTGTTGGTTAGGCAACAGCACTTCAAAAACGCGCTCAGCCGCGCCGATGCGCATGGCAGCGCACACGCGCTCGCGGACGTTTGGCAAGAAGCTCACTTCGCACAGCGGCTTGCCCAGCAATTGCTCATTTGTGCTGAAGAGACGGCGCGCCGCATGGTTGATCAGATTGATCACGCCGCGCTCATCGGTGGCGATGATCGCATCGGCTGTGGCGTGCAAGATTGCCTCTAAGCGCTGTTGCTGAGCGCGCACGGACTCAACCAGCAGCGCGTTATCGATCGCCAAGCCGACCTGATCGGCGATCACCTGCAAGATGCTGATCTCAGCGTCGCTGAGTTCGTAAGGCGTGCGGCTCATCACGCTCAAGACGCCGACCACTCTGCCGCGCGCGTGCATCGGCAGCAGCACCATCGTCTTAACCTGCTCTTCAAGAAAAGCGGCGACCTGCAAGCGCGGATCGTCGCGCAGATCGCCTGTGATGATCGGCTCGCCGCGCTCGACGACCAAGCCCGAGAGCCCTGCGCCGAGCTTGACGCGCATCGGCTCTGTGGTGAAGTCACGTCGCCAGCCGCGCTGCGCATACAGCACTAGCTCATTTGCCTCGCGATCGATCAAACTGACGCCGCTGGCATCCATCGGCACAAGTTTCAAGACGGCTTCAAGCGCAGCGTTCAGCGTATGCTTGAGATCAGGCGAGTTGGCTGCCGCTGTGATCACATTGTTGATGGCTAGTAACTGATCAGTTTGACGCTTGAGCGTCTCAAAAATTGGCTGCGTAGCATCCTCTGATTGCGTCAAATGCTCCACGGAATTGCCGTTCATAAACGCCTCTCAGCTTTTGAGTACATCACACATTGAAAAATCCGAGCAGCCAAGCGATCAGGAACACAGCCATCAGCCAGATCAACAGAGTCAACCAAGCGCGTCCGCGTCCGCCTGACGATGACGGCTCAGCGGCTTGTGGTAGAGTCTGTGGCACATCCGTAGGCGATTCTTCAGATGACATTATGATTCCTCACCTTCTCAGGCGAATAAGGCGACGTCTTGCCAAATGGCTGCCGCCTGTCGCGCTCGTCGTGATTTGCGCGCTCCTGATGATTGCCCTATTCTACTCGAATTTTGCAGCTCGTTACAATCTCGTAACACATTTGACAAAGCCTTTTCAAACTTTTGCCACGCTCAGCCAGTTCTCATTGGAAGGCGCTTGGCTGTATTGCCTGACGTTTGCGCTGGTGTTCGCGCTCTATGGACTTGCCTATCGTTTTGGCGCAAGACGGCTGAGACATCCTCGCGCTGCCGCGCTGATCTTAGGTCTCTCAGCTTTGGCGCACGCCGCGCTATTGCAGATGTATCCGTTGGATGCGACCGACGTTTACGATTACATCATCCGTGCGCGCATGACGGCAGTCTACGGCATGAATCCGTTGCGCGATGTGCCGCGCCAACTGCCCAATGATCCGTTTTACCGCTTTGTAGGCTGGAAAGACGTCCCTTCTGCCTATGGCGGCGCGTGGGAACTTATAGCGGCGCTCACGACGCGCCTTGCTGGCGATGACATGATAGCGAACGTGCTTGCTTTCAAGAGCCTTGCCGCGCTGGGCAGCTTGATCGGCGCGTTAGGCGTGTACAGTGCGCTGATGCACAGTGCGCCGCGCCGCGCCATCGGCGGCATGTATTTGTTCGCGCTCAATCCGCTGCTGATCTACATGACGGCAGGCAGAGCGCACAACGACTCGCTAATGATTGCTTGTATCGCTTGGTCGCTCGCCTTTTTGGCGCGTCGTCAACACATAGCGAGCCTGCTCAGCTTACTCTTCGGCGCGCTGATCAAGTTCATTCCGCTGATGTTGATACCTGTTGTGGCAATCGTCGCTTGGCGTCAGTTGCGTCCTGCGGCGCGGCTACGCGTCTTCGCGCTGAGCGCTTTGCTCGGCGCGGCGCTATGCTATGCTGCTTATGCGCCGTTTTGGTTCGGCGTCGAGACGTTGCGCGCTGAGCGCCGCGCCGCGATGTACAGCGGCTCGCTGCCGACGGTCGTCCGCCAATTGATCGCGCCTGCTCTTGACGGCAAAAACGCTGAGACATGGCTGATCGCGACGCCGAATACGAACGCGCTATTGGCAAACAGCACGTTGCTGCTCTTCGCCATTTGCTATAGCGCTGCGCTGTGGCAAGTCGTGCGCGGAAGCGCGCCGTCAGCACAAGCCTTGCGCAGCATCACTTACATCCTGTTCGCTTACTTGCTGATCGCAGCACTGTGGTTCATGGCGTGGTACGCGCTGTGGCTTCTGCCAGCGGCTGCGCTGCTGCCGCGCTCGCCGTTGCAGAAAGCGGCGTTGTGGTTCACTTACCTTGTGACGTGGCAAGGCTTGCTTTACAACTACGTGACCTTGCGTCCCGGCGCATGGCTGCCGATCCCTTGGCGCGATTTGCTGCCCGTCCTGAGCTACATGCCGCCGATCTGGCTGATGTTAGGCGGTCATTGGTGGCGGCAGGCTAAGGTGCGTCGGCAGGCGAAGGACTAGGCGGCACAGGCGACTCGGCTTGCGTCGGCGTGCTGATCAAAATGCCGAAGGTCGGCGTAGGTGTGGGGCTCGGCGTGAAGGTCGCCGTGTGTGTAGCAGTCGCGCTCGGCGTCAAAGTTGCGGTCAGCGTCAAGGTCGCTGTCGGCGTGAAAGTCGGCGTGGCGCGCTCAGTCGGCGTGAAAGTCGGCGTTGGCGTGCGGCGGTCGCTCGGTTCGGCATAGCGAATGGCGCGCACAGCCAGCAAGCTGGCAATCGGCGGCAAATTGACGCCCAATGTGCCATCCACCGTGCCATTCACGAATACATCTTCCACGCCGATCACATCGCCGCTGAAAACATCCCAGAACTCAACGCGATACATGCCGGAAGGCATGTTCTGCGCGCTGAAGGTCGCTTCAAGCGGCGCGATCTGGCTCAAATTAGCGCGATTTTGCACGTTGTAATCCTGATGTTGGAAGAAGCTGAGCAGGATTCCGCCACGGCGGTCGGCAAGGGCGACCGAGCGCAGCGGCGGTACGTAATCAGCCACTTCGAGCGAGGCAATTTGCACATAGTCATCGCCTAGATTGTCGAGCGTGATGAGCTGCTCGCCTGCCCTGAGCGGCACGCTGAGCGCCATTGGCGGATTGTTGGGCGGTAAATTGAGTTCAGCCGCCAATATGCCGTCGTTCAGGACGACGAGGCGCGCGCCGCCGCGGTCGCCACTGCGTAGGATGTTGATGCGCAGCGTGGTCTCAACAGGCGGCGCGATCAGGTATTGCTGCGGACGGCTGAGCTGAGCGTTGAAGCGCGTGCCGTACAGAAAGCCGCTCGCGCGATCCAGCGACGGCGCGACGCCATCTACCGCAAGCCGAAAGACGAGATCAGGCGGCGTTTCGCTGCCCAGCTGCGCGTTGTAGCCGCTCACGCGCAACGGCGCATAACTCAACGGCGGATCGGCGCTGAGCGCAAGGCTGATCGGACGCAGGTCAGCCGTATCCCAAGGGATGTTCTGCGCAAAGTTGCGCAGCGGCGCCAAACTATCCAGCAAATTGCGCGGCAAGAGATAGGTATCCCACCACCAACTGTTGGCAGCGCCGCTGGCGCCGCTGAGCGCCGTCGCCCACAGCGTGAGGCGCACATGCAGACCTTGCGGATCGGCTTCGGCAGGCTCGAACCATGGACTGAGCGAGAATTCGCTCAGCATGAGCGGCAGCCTGCTCTCTGCTAGGAGCGGACGCAAGATGTTCAACGTGCCGAGCAGCTGATCGGCAGGCGGCTCGTTCGGCAGGCGTTGATAGTAGCGCGCTTGGATGAAATCTACAGGCAGCGTGCGCACAAGGGCGAGATTGGCGTTCTCGCGCACGCCGAGCGTGATCAAATGGCGATACGGATCGGTCTGCCGCAAGTAAGCGATCATCTCGTCTGCCCATTCGACGGCAACTGCCGTGTTGGCAGGCGTCAGACGGTCGAGTTGATCGACAAGTTCCCATGCGAACAGGCTCGAGCTGTGGCTCCAGCGCGCGATGAGATAACGCAACCGATCGCGAAAGACGCGCCGTCCTTCCTCAGTGGCGAAGAAAGCAGTGGCAGTCGCAAACGCGCCGCCGCGCCGCACATTGTGCGGATTGAGCGACCAGTCAGCGCTGATATCAGGGCGCGCAGGTGTGGCAGGCGCGTTGTAGGGCGGATCGCTGTACGTCGTCCAGCCTTGATGCCAAAGCAAGACCAGTTGCAAGGCGATGCCGTACGATTCAGCGGCGCGCAGCACGCTATCTAAGCGCCATGCTGAGCTTTGCGCGGCTGCCATGCTGCCTGCAGGGCTGTGCCAGCCGAAGCCGATGAACCATGGCACGTCCACATACAGGCGCGCGTAATTGCCGCCTGAGCGCGCCAGCTGCTCCAGCCACGCCAAATAGCCGCGCGTGTTGCCATTGCCTGACCATGACCACGCCATATTCGCGCCGACGGGAAAAAAGGGTTTGCCGTCGCCAGCGCTGAAGTAACGTCCGTTGCGTCCGAGCTGAATTGTGCCGCCTCTCGCCGAAGGGACGACGCGCAACCTGCCCGCTGTCACAATGCGCGTTACCTCAGGCGTGCGCGCCTCGACCGTGTAGAGCCACTCGCCAATTTGCGGCGGACGGAAGCGCACGCGCCATTCAGGCGCGCCATTCGGCGTGAAAGTCTCCTCGGCGCAGGTCGCATCGCAAGTGACTTCTTGCGGCTGCATCCAAAAGGCGGGCAGATCGAACGGACTGCCATCGGGCGCAGTGAAGCGCACGGTCACTGCGATTTGGCGTGTGTCGGTCGGATCGCTGTAGTCGCCTGTGATGGGCAAGCTGCGCTCAAACAGACCGTTGAGCGGCACTTCAGGCATATCGAGGAACGTGCTAGTCGGCGTGAGCGTCGGTGGCTGCTGCGCGCTCACGGATGTGGCGTTGTGCAAGGCTGCGCTCACACACAGCGTTGCGAAAAGACATACTAACAGTCCGAAAGCACGTTTGGAAAACATCCTTTAGCAAGCTCCTGCCCAAAGATTGCCGAGAGTATAGCGCGACTCGGCGGATTGAACGATTCGTTGCGCTTTGAGCTGATCGGCGCTATGCTTATCGCATATCCTAGAACTTTCCGCCGAATGAGAGCATCCTGAAAGGACGCACAATTCAATGAATGCCACTTGTCCTGAGTGCGAGGCGCTCCTGACGCTCAATGATGTGTTGCGCGGCGAGATCATCACTTGCCCTGAGTGCGGCGCCGAGCTAGAAGTCGTCTCTATCGATCCGATCCAACTTGAGCTGGCGCCGATGGAGCAAGAAGATTGGGGCGAATGATCTGTGAGCGAGTCGTTGCGCGTCGGCATCATCGCCTCTCGCATTCGCGTTGAAGAGAAATTGCTCCTAGCCGCCTTTGAAGCGCGCGGCATCACACCGACCTTGATCAATGACGATGAGCTGATCCTGAGCATTCAGGCGAACAGCGTGCCGTTGCCATACGATGTGATTTTGGAGCGCTCGGTCAGCACGTCGCGCGGCTTGTACGCTTTGCGTCTGCTAGAAATGCTGGGCAACGCGGTCATCAATCGCTGGCAGGTTGCCAACACTTGCGCCGATAAATTGCTCACCTCAGCGGCGCTGCACGAGGCAGGCGTGCCGCAGCCTGAGATCGAGGTCGCCTTCACAGCCGAGGCGGCGCTGCAGGCGATTGAGCGCATGGGCTATCCTGTGGTGCTGAAGCCTGTGATCGGCTCGTGGGGCAGGTTGTTGGCGCGCATCAACGACCGAGCGGCGGCTGAGGCAGTTCTGGAGCATAAAGAAGTGTTGGGCGGCTATCAGCACAGCATCTTCTACGTCCAGCGTCTGGTGAACAAGCCGAATCGCGATATTCGCGCTTTCGTCGTCGGCGAGCGCTGCATCTGCGCGATCTATCGAAACAGCGAGCATTGGATCACCAACACGGCGCGCGGCGGCAAGGCGGAGAATTGTCCTGTGACGCCTGAGCTGGAAGCGCTGACAGTGCGCGCTGCACAAGCGGTCGGCGGCGGCGTGCTGGCTGTGGACGTGCTAGAAGACCCTGAACGCGGCTTGCTGGTCAACGAGATCAATCATACGATGGAATTCCGCAACAGCATCGCGCCAACAGGCGTGGATATCCCTGCGCACATCGTGGATTACGCGCTGCGCTACGCGACTGAGGTGCGCGCATGAGTGAGCGCGTGCGCGTCTCGATTGTAGGCGCTTCAGGCTATACCGGCGGCGAGCTGATCCGTCTGCTGTTGGCGCATCCGTATGTCACTTTACAACAGGTCACGTCTGAGTCGAACGCCGGCAAGCCGATTCACGCTGTGCATCCGAATCTGCGCAAGGCGACAACGCTGCAGTTCGTCTCAGCGACGGCGCTGCAGGCGTGCGATGTGTTGTTCCTCGCCTTGCCGCACGGCGAGGCGCAGCGGCGCATCGCGCACTTCGCCGCGCTCGCGCCATACATCATCGATCTCTCGGCTGATTTTCGGCTGCGCGATCTGAGTGTGTACGAGCGTTACTATGGCGAGCCACATGCCGCGCCAGATTGGCTCGATAGGTTCGTCTATGGCTTGCCTGAGATCAATCGTGAAGCGTTGCGAACTGCCAAATATGCCAGCGGCATCGGTTGCAACGCGGCGGCGGCTATTCTAGCGCTCTTGCCATTGGTGCGAGCCGGTTTGGTCGATTCGAGCAAGCCCATCACAGTAGACCTGAAAGTCGGCTCTTCGGAAGGCGGCGCGACGGCTTCGCAGGCGAGTCACCATCCTGAGCGCAGCGGCGCAGTGCGCACCTTCGCCGCAGTGGGACATCGGCACGAGGCAGAAGTGGCGCAGGCGCTCGGCTTGAGCAACGTCTATCTCTCGATCAACTCGATTGAGATGGTGCGCGGCGTCATGGCGACTGCGCAGGTCTTCAGCGCGGCAGGTGTGGATGACAAGGTTTTGTGGAAAGCCTATCGCGCAGCTTATAGCGCTGAGCCATTCATTCGAATTGTGCATGACAAAAGCGGCGTCCATCGGCATCCTGAGCCGAAGTGGTTGGCAGGCACGAACTTCGCCGATGTCGGCTGGGAAGCTGAGCCTGAGAGCGGACGTATCGTGGCGTTGGCGGCGCTGGATAATTTGGGCAAGGGCGCGGCGGGCAGCGCTGTGCAGTGTATGAATTTAATGCTGGGCTATCCTGAAGAGACGGCGCTCACGTTCTATGGCTTGCATCCATAGGTCTGTTCGAAAACGCTTTGTTTTGCCGTGCGGCGCGCTTCGGGCTACAATGCTCAGTCATCAGAGCGCGAACTTGCACAGCTCGCACACAGGTGGAGGATTGAGGCGTGGGCCATTGGGCGAATAAATACGTCATCGGGCTAACGGGCAACATTGCCATGGGCAAGAGCGCCGTGCGCAAGTTGCTTGAGCATTTCGGCGCGTACACCATTGACGCGGACGGTCTGGCGCACCAGACGATGGCGCCTGGTGCGCCTGCATACTTGCCCGTGATCGAGACCTTCGGGCGCTGGGTGCTGGATCAAGAAGGCAAGATTGACCGCTCAAAGCTAGGCGCAGTCGTTTTCTCACATCCTGAGGCGTTAGCGCGCTTAGAAGCAATCACGCATCCGTTAGTTGGGCAAGGCATTGACACGCTGATCAGTCGCGCCAAGCAGCCGATCATCGTCATTGAAGCGATCAAGCTGCTGGAAGGCAAACTAGCGGACAAAGTGGACACGATCTGGGTTGTGGATTGCGCGCCTGAGCTGCAACTGCGCCGTCTGATCGAGAAGCGCGGCATGAGCGAGCAAGAAGCGCGCAAACGCATTGAAGGGCAGAATTCACAGCGCGATAAGTTAGCGCGCGCCAATGTCGTCATCACCAACAACGGCACACCGCAAGAGCTTTGGGCGCAAGTTGAGGCGGAATGGAACAAGTTGCTCGCCGCGCTCAAGCTGAGACAGCGCGACGACGCACATGTGGTCAGCGTCACGCCGCCCAGCGCGACGCCGTCCACGCAGCCGGCAATACCGCCATTGCGTCCTGCAGCGCAACCGAGCGCGCCGCGCGTTGACTCGCCGCCCAGTCAGCCTACTGCGCAGAAAGCGCCGCCGCAACCGTCGGTCGCCATTGCGGTGGATATTCGGCGCGGAATGCCCAAAAACGCTGAACAAATTGCACAAGTGCTGAACCGAATGCTCGGCAAAAACATGACGCGCGTGGATGTGCTGACGGCGTTCGGCGAGAAGTCCTACCTGCTGGCTGAGATCAACGGTGCAATCATGGGCTTGACAGGCTTTCAGGTCGAGAACCTGATCACGCGCGTGGATGAGTTCCTCTTGCTGCCTGAAGCGCCTATCGAGCCTGTCGCGCGTGCGCTCATTCAAGCGGTCGAGAACGCTTCAAAAGAGCTGCAGAGCGAAGTCGGTTTCGTCTACCTGCCCTTGAACGCTGCCGCGCAAGTTGTGCAAACATTCCTGACGAGCGGCTATGAGCGCATGGAGCTTGAGGCGATCCAAGTGCCGGCTTGGCGCGAAGCCGCGCAAGAATCGCAGCCGCCGAACACGCAAATCTTCGCCAAAAAGCTGCGCCCTGATCGCGTTTTGAAGCCACTTTGATCTCAAGATGGATGAGTTATGGAACGCTTGAAGAAGTTGCCTGTGCTTGGCGCGCTGATCGCTTTTGCGGATGCGCGTCCGCGCCTTGCCGCGTGGATCGTCCTCTCGCTCGGCATCGTGATCTTGCTTTTGATCGAGGCGCGCGATGTCGGCTTGTTGTTCGGTCAGTGGCTTGCGCTGATCGTCGCATCAGTGATTGTAGCAGGGCTGTGCATCTGGATTGTGAGCTGGGAAGACAAAGACGAGTCAGCTGAGGAGTCGGCTGAGAAAAAGTGAGGCAGTCAATTTTGACCGCCTCACGAGTCTCTCACTTCGGGTCTTCCATATCGGGAATGGCGCGCGTGTAGACGCCGGGCTCAACGCGCTGTGGCGTGCCTGGCACGCCTTCAGGCGGCGGATCGAGCAACATCTCTTTGGTGTAGATCGCGTCGCGGCGGTTGGTGAAGCTGAGCTGAATCTCGTGCTCCAAGACAATCGCCTCAGTTGGGCAGGCATCTTCGCAGTAGCCGCAGAAAATGCAGCGCAGCATGTTTATCTCGTAGGTCTTGGCGTAGCGCTCGCCGGGCGAGTAGCGCTCTTCGTCAGTGTTTTCCGCCGCTTCCACCCAGATCGCATCCGCAGGACAGGCTGCCGCGCACAGCGAGCATCCGATGCATTTCTCCAAGCCGTTCTCGTAGCGCTTCAAGTGATGGCGCCCTTTGAAGCGCTCGCGCAGCGGACGCTCTGTCTCAGGATAGCTGACCGTCACAGGCTCTGTGCCAACATACTTGATCGTCGTCAGCAAGCCTTTGATAATGTTCATCTACAATCTCCTCACAGACCGACTCGTTCGATTGACTCAATCGCCGCCCGACTTGGTATCGTCAAGGCGCACAGCGCGCTGCACATTGCGCAACTGGCGCAGCGTGCCGTTGAATAGCCACACAGGAATCATCAGCAGGATGCCGATGGCGCTCAGCACTTGGAAGCCGAAGCCGCGCCGCTCCAGCGCGACCTGCTCGATGCGCGAAGGCGCTTCACCCTCGCCGGCGCGCCCTTGCAACATGACCGCCGCGACGATCACAGTCGCCACACCGCCGCTGATCCACGCCACAGCGCCTGCCGCTTGTCCAAAGGCATCGCCAACCAACACCGCGAGCGCCGTCCAGCCGGCTGCCACCAGTGCCAGCGGAAATAACACTTTCCAACCGAGCGCCATCAGACGGTCATAGCGGATGCGCGGCAAGGTCGCGCGCAACCAGATCATGCCGAGCAAGAACAGCACGACTTTGACGGCGTACACAATCGGACCGAGAATCGGGAACTGATCCACTAAGATGAAGTGATAGCCGCCGAAGAAGAGCGCGACCGCGATGATGCTGACCGAGATCATGCTGATATACTCTGCCATGAAGAACAGCGCGAACTTCATGCCGCTGTACTCAGTGTGATAGCCGGCAGTCAGCTCCTGTTCCGCTTCGGGCAGGTCGAAAGGCGCGCGGTTCACTTCCGCTAAGAGCGCGACCAGCAAGATGATCGCCGCCACAGGATTCTGGAAGACGTACCAGCCGAGAATGGACGGCGACGCCTGCGAATCGATGATCGTCTGCAGGCTCATCGAGCCTGTGATGATGATCGGAATGGACATGCTGACGCCGAGGCTCAGCTCATAGCTGACCATCTGCGCTGAGGCGCGCAAGCCGCCCAGCATGGAGTACTTGTTGTTGCTCGCCCAGCCCGCTAGCACAATACCATACGTACCCAGACTGAACCACGCCAGCAAGAATAACACGCCGACGTTCACATCGGTCAGACCGAGCGGCACGCGATACCACAGCCCATCGAACCATGGGATGAGCAGCGGCGGACCGAGCGGCACAACTGCCACGACCATGATGGACGGAATGACCTTCAGGACAGGCGCCATCCAGAAAATGACGCGATCCGCGTTGGTCGGAGTCACGTCTTCTTTGAAGAAGAGCTTAACGGCGTCGGCGATTGGAAACAGCAAGCCGAGCGGACCGGCGCGATTCGGACCGATCCGATTTTGGATGAAGGCGATGAAGCGCCGCTCGAGCAACGTGGTGTAGGCGAAGCCCGTCAGCAGCGTCAGGAAGATCAGCAAGCTGATGACTACAGCCCGTATCACGTTGCAGCCGCCCGAAGCGGCGCATTCCACGATCAGGTTCGGATCGACGTTAAACATGCTCTGCGACCTGCACTTTCTCCACAACGGCACTGACTGGCACATCAGGCACGATCACGCCTAGATGACGTGCTACCAAAACCGCGCCTTTCGGCACGCTGACTGCCACGCGCGCCTTCAACATGACGACGCGCTCGGCGAAGCGCACCTGCACTTGATCGCCCTCGGCGATCTCCAGCGCTTTGGCGTCTTCCCAGTTCAGCATAGCATATGGCGCAGGGATGTGCGAATGCATCAAAGCCGCGCTCGCCGCGAAGGTCGGCTTGCGGTCGTACAGCTCAGTGATCGGCACAAGCAGCAACTCGCCTTCGCCTAGCGCAGGCAACGTTACTTCAGGGACAGGCGCCGCTTGCACAGGCTCGCCGCGCTCAGCTGCCGTCGCCCATTGCACGCCCAGACCGCCTTTATTATCGTAAGCCGTGCCGCCGTAGTAAAGGTCTGCGCCGCCAACGTCAGGGAATTGCTTCTCCACCTTCGCAAGGTTCGGATAGCTCATCTGCGCGTAAAGCGGCACGTGCTGCGTGATGCTCTGCATGACGGCAGCCGCTGAGAGCTTCGGCTTCGGTCCGCCCAGCAAGCGGTTGATCTCAGCGAAGACTTTCCAGTCAGGGCGCGTGTGATCGAGCGGCGTCTGCGCTGTGTAGAAGCGCTGGACGCGGCGCTCGCCGCTGGTGAAGGTGCCGTCGCGCTCGGCAAAGCTCTGGCGCGGCAGGACGACATCCGCCTGTGCCGCCGTCGCCGTCATGAACAGCTCTGAGACAACGAGGAAGATCTCTTTCGCCTGTGAGAGCGCCGCAGCGCTCAGCGCGTCGCCGCCGAGCAGGTCAGCATCGGCGAGGAACAGCACTTTAGGCGGCTCCGCCAAGAGCAGCTCTGTCGCCTCAGCTGAGTAGCCCAGATCGAAAGCGCCTTGCGTGTTCGCGCCTGCCCACACGCCGATCAGACCGTTGTTCGGCTTGCCGTAGTGACCTGTCTCGATCAGTTTGTTAGCAGCCGCTTGCATCAATGCAGCGTGTGCAGCGCGATTCATGCCTTCCGCGCCGACCAGCATGATCACGTTGTTCAGTCCTTCGAGATTGAGCGCGTTCAACGCCGCGATCTCGCCGCCATAGCGCGGACGGATGATATCGCCCTTGTGCTTCACAAAGCGATCCAGTTCCGTGTAGCGCGCGTTGATCGTGATCAAACGGACGCCGCGATCAGCCGCGACCTTTGTGCGCAGATACCAGATCGGCGCTTCTTCTTCAAGGTCAGTGCCGATCACGACAATGGCATCGCCCTTGCCCAATTCTTTGAAGTTCGTGCCGACGCCAATGCCGACCGCCGCCACTTGCGCCGCGCCCGTCAGGCGGTATGGATAGACGCCCAAGCGCGTGCCGCCGGCGCGCTCCACCAATTGACGCAGCTCCCACAAATCCTCGTTTGAGAGCATACCGCCTGCGATCGCGCCGACGCTGCCGTTCGCGGCTTGCACATGCTCTGCGATCACGCTCAGCGCCTTTTCCCACGTGGCAGGCACCAGCTTGCCGTTGTGACGCACTAGCGGACGGCTAATTCGCTCAGCATGGCGCGCATGATGATGTCCGAAGCGTCCCTTATCGCAAATCCAAATCTCGTTCACGCTCTCGTGCTGGCGCGGCATGATGCGCTTGATGACGATCTTGCCGCCCGCCTCGCGATCCAAGCGCGTGCTGGCGCTGATATTGCAGCCGACAGGACAGTGCGGGCAGATGCTCGGCACTTCGGTCAGTTCCCAAGGACGCGCGCCGAAGCGGAAATCGGCTGTGGTGAGCGCGCCAACCGGACAGATATCCGTCGTGTTGCCGCTGAAATAAGTATCGAACGGCGGATTGCTCGTGGTCACGATCTGCAGACGGCGTCCGCGCTCATGGAAGGCGAGGACAGCATCGCCGACGTATTCCTCTTGGAAGCGCGTGCAGCGCGCACACTGAATGCAGCGCTCACGGTCGAGGAAGATTAGATCGCCAAGCGGATAGTGCTTATCGAGATGCATCTTCTCATCGAAGACGAAGCGGCTCTCGCCGGCGCCATGCCGCATGGTCAAGTTCTGCAGCGGACACTCGCCGCCTTTATCGCAGATCGGACAATCCAGCGGATGGCTGGTCAGGATGAACTCGATGATGTCGTCGCGAGCGACCTTGACCGCTTCAGAAGTCGTGCGAATCGCCATGCCGTCTGTGACCGTCTGTGTGCAAGCAGTGGCGAGCTTCGGCTGCCAGCGCACTTTGAGCTTGCCATTCTCATCGGTCAGCAGCGCGCCTGTGGCACGGTCTATCTCGGCTTGCCCTAGTTCCACAAGGCACATGCGGCACATGCCAACAGGCGCTAACTTCGGATGATAGCAGAAGACAGGGATGTCGTTCCCGTGCAATTTAGCAGCGTCCACAAGGTTCATGCCCTTCGGAACGCGATATTCGATATCATCAATAAACAGGCGAACAGTGTCAACCATGTACAAAAATGCCTCCGACATGTGCCAATACGCTATGTCTGTGAGCAGCGCCGCAGACCGTGTTGCGCGCGATCTGCCAGCAAGCTGTGCAAGTAGCCCCAGTCCGTCTCGCCGATGGCTGCGATCAGCAGCAAGCCGCGCCTGAA
>DAOTWB010000244.1:0-17448 GCA_034436235.1 Anaerolineae bacterium | reverse complement strand
GATCACATGGCGAGCGTTGAATCGACGCCGTTCGCGCTTGACCTGAGCGACCTGCGCGGACGCGCTTTCACGCTGCTCTACGAAGTGCAGAGCGACGCGCCGCTGATCTGTGGACACATCCTGTGGGCAAATCCGCGTATCGAATTCAGCCTTGCACAGGTGACCATGAGGTGAGCGCAGAATTTATTGCGGGTCACTCAACATGAATTGTGATCAGCACGGCGTGATTGCCTGAGCCATTCCGCACAGGCAAGGCGCTGCCGTCGCGCCAATCCGTCAGCAGCAACCAGAGCTGATAGACGCCTGCAGGCAGCTGCGCAGGCAATTGCAGCGCGTGATGATCGCGGTAGAGCGCGCCTGACTGCCATGCTGTGATGCCGCCGAACGTGCCGCGCGGCTGCGCTACGCGCTGCGCCACAGTCAGACCGTCGGCATTGATCAGCGAGAGATTCACGCTGTAATCGAGCGGATCGAGATCAGGTGGAAAGCCTTCAGCGCGCCACAGCAGTGAGATCGGCAGAAAATCGCCTGCGCGGTAGCGCGTGCCGCGCGGCAAATCGAAGCCGATCAGCCGTGCCACGCCGAACGAGATATCCGTCCTGCGCTTTGGAAAAGGCGGCACGCGCATCGGCGGCGCGCCGATCGGCGCGAAGGTCAGCAGGCGCACAGTAGGCGCGCTGAGCAGCTCTTCGGCAGGGAAATAATGCCGCGCTAGGAATTCTTCGGTCACGCGGTAGCGATTGGCAGTGAACGGCGTGTATTCGGTCAGGAACAGCCAACGTCGGCTGCGCTGCGCCAAGCGCGCAAAGAGCGACTGAAAGTACGGATTAGCGCGCTGCTCAGGATTGGCGCTGACAACAGCAGGCGGATGATCAGGATCGACCGTCTCGCCTTCAGGCGTCGGAATGACATAAACAGGCGTGCTGCCTTTGTAATAATTGGCGATGAATGGACGATAAGCATCCGAGTTGACCAGCAAGACATCGCCTGCTTTGAGCGTCGCTTCAATAGCGCGCAAAGCTGACCACAGCTCAGGATTATCGCCGCCATAGCGCGGATCGGCGCCTATGGCGCGCAAGCCGAGATAGAGCGTCAGCGTCAAAAAGAACAAGCTGAGCAGCGCCATGCGTCGTCGCCGCAAACTGAGCAGGGCGAGCGCGCCGCTCAACGCGCACAGCGGCAACACAACGCTGCCGACGTGCAGCACGTCCCATGCCACAGCCGAAGGCGCGCTGCCGATCTGCCGCAACGTCGTCCAAATTGGCTGGTAGCGCACGTCCCAGACGCCTTCGCGCCATGCCACAATCGGTCGTCCTTCGCGCCGACTCGCCTCAGCCAGCGCGGCGCCGTAGCGCGTCGGCGGCAGGCTGATCGCCACCAGTTGCACGGCGACGCTCAGCAGCAGCAGGCTCGCGAAGGCGACCTTGCCCAGGCGCGGCATGTCCGCCAGGAACGCCTCAGCCACAGGCAGCAGCCACAGGCACAAAAATGGCGTGACAGGCACAAGGAAGCGCGGTCCCCACGCCAAGCCGCCGTACCAATAATCGCCGTGCAGCAATGGATGTCCGATGGCGAATCCGAGCAGGACTGCGAGCGGCAGAAGTGCCGCGTGTTTGCGCTCAGCGCGCCATAGCCGCACAGCGCCCAGCAAGCCTGCTATCAGGATCGGCGAGAAGACCCAGATGCTGAAGCCTGGGCTGATCAAATAAGCAGGCAGCGCTTCCGTCACGTTCTGCGCGGCGCGCGCAAGTCGCTCAGCGCTCAGCAGGCGACCTAACGCGCTATTCCCGCGCAGGACGACGACCATCACTACGAATGCCGCGCCGATCAGCAGGAAGCGCCATGCGCGCCGCTGCGCGCCGAAGACGCTCACAAAGCTGAGCAGCGGCGCAATCACGAAGACCGCGCCCGCTTGCTTTGTCAACGCGGCAGCCATGACTGCGCCGAGAGCCGCCAAAAGCCATATGACTTGTCGCGGCGCGGCGCGCCAACGCTCGCTCAGATAAGCGGCAGCCACGCCGCACAGCGCCAAGAGCGGCTCGCGGAAGTACATTTGCGCATACGGCAAGGCGATCGTGCCGACTCCGAAGATCAGCGCGACGAAGGCAGCGGCGCGCCGCGTATGACCGAGCTGGACGCTATAGGCGTAGAGCAGCGCGCCTGTCAGCGCCGTCACCAGCAGATTGAAGAGCCAAACCGTGTGCATCACGCCGATCTCAGGCAGCAGGCGCGCCAGAAGCACGAGCGGCGCGCTCAGATAGGCTTGCAGCGGCTCAACATCGGCGCTGGGCATGATCGCGTGCGGCGCGACGTCAAAAGCAGGGCGCTGATCGGCGCTCAACGCCAGCTCGAACGTGCCGTCAACGGTCAAGCTGCGCGCCATATCGAAGAGCAGGCGCTCATCGCCGCTGACAGGATGTCCGGTGAAGACAGCGAAATAGAGCGCCGCCAATAGCACGAACAAGCTCAGTCCGATGTGATCCTTCATGCGCGCAAAAACTCGCGGTAAAAAGCGATCAGGCGCTCGGCGCTCGGCGCGATGTGATACAGATCGAAGGCATCTTGGCGCAACGCTTGCGCGCGCGCTTGGGCGGCGGGCAGATCGCGCAAGATGTTCAGCGTCGCCTCAGCGAGCGCCGCCGCATCGTTCGGCGGCACCAGCGCGCCGCGACCGTCCGCCAACATATCCACCACGCCGCCGACCGCTGTCGCCACGACTGGCACGCCTGTCACAAGCGCCTCGATCACAGCGCTCGGCAAGCCTTCGTTCTTGGAACACAGCACGAGGCAATCGAGCGCGCCGTAGATCGACGGCAGATCGTCTTGCCAACCTGTGAAGATGACCGCTTGCGCCATGCCGAGCGCTGCCGCCTGCGCTTCGAGCGCGTCGCGCAGCTCGCCATCGCCAATGACCGCGAAACGCGCCTCGGGCATGGCGCGCGCCACATTGACCATCGCCGCCAAAAACAGCGCGTGATGCTTGATCGGCACCAGCCGTCCGACGATTCCGACCAGCGGCGCCGTCTCAGGGATGCCAAAACGCGTTCGGAACGCGCCCGATGGTCGCTTGAGGTCGCGCAATGCCGAGAGATCGTAGCCCGGCGTCACCATGGCGACCTTGCGCAGCGGCGCGATGCGGTAGACTTGCCCGATCTCGCGCTGCAAGTTTGGGCTGACGGCGATGATCCGCGTGGAAAGCGCGCCGCCGAAGCGCTCCAGCGCGATGTAGAAGCGCGTCTTCGCCGCGCCGAAGTAGCTGTGGAAAATGTGTCCATGATAAGTGTGAAAGATATACGGCACGCCTGCCAACCGCGCCGCCAATCTGCCCACAAAGCCTGCTTTGGCTGTGTGCGTGTGGACGATATCAGGCTGCTCGCGGCGCAGCAAGCGATACAGCGCGCCGACCGTCGCCAAATCGCGCAAGGGCGAGATATCGCGTCCCAAGCGCGGCAGATAGATTGGCTGCACGCCGACTCGCTCGGCAAGGTAGCTCATGTCGCCTTCGCGCTTGCCTACGCTGCCGGCGATCAGCGCGCTGCGATAACCTGCCTCGCGCAACAAGGCTGTGATCGGAATCACGTATGGCGAGATGCCGCCGATGTTCAAGCGCGAGATGATGTGGATAATCTTGGCGGACGGCGTCATGTGCAGCGTCAGGAGATGCGGAAGGCGAAACGAAGCGCGTTTCGCCTTTCAACACAGATGAGCGAAGCAGGTCGCAGAGCGCTTCACTTGGTCTTGCACAGCGCCTTGATCTGGCGCGCGGTCAGGCGCACGCGCACAGGCTTGCCGTCTATCTCAATGGTGGCCCATTGCAGATTCGTGCGGAACAGACGTTTGGTCTTGATTTGCGAGAAGCTGACGTTGTTGCCAACGCGCGAGCGGCGGGCGAACTTACGGCGCGTCTCGTGATTGATCTTACGCTTCGGCATGGTCGTTTCCAGTCTCCATTCAGCCAATGCGCGCCGATTGTAGTCAAAAAGCGTGCAAAGGGCAAGGGCGGCGTGTGAAGGCACGTCACACAGGTTTGGCAAATGCGGTATACTCGTCAGGCAAAGGCGCATTGCCTATCCGCGCTTTTTGGGAGAGATGTGAGGAATGGAACGCGTTGATAAGATTCTGAGCGGCGGCATCGTGTTGACCATGAACGCTGCTATGGACATTTTCTTGAACGGCGCGGTTGCCATCAAGGGCGAGCGCATCGTGGCAGTTGGCACAGCGGAGTCCATCGCCGATCAATATGCTGCGGATGAGCTTGTGCTGTGCGAAGGTCAAGTGATCATGCCCGGCTTGGTCAACACGCACACGCACGTGCCGATGACGCTTCTGCGCGGCTTGGCAGATGACCTGCGCTTGGACGTATGGTTGATCGGCTACATGATGCCGACTGAGCAGAGTTTTGTCAATCCGCATTTCTGTCGCTTAGGCACAAAGATCGCCTGCGCAGAGATGATTCGCAGCGGCGTGACCATGTTCGCCGATATGTACTACTTCGAAGCCGACGTCGCCGCTGCCGCTGCAGAAGTCGGCATGCGCGCCGTGTGCGGTCAAACCGTGCTGAAATTCCCAGCGCCCGACGCGCCAAGCTACGAAGAGAGCCTGCAATACACGCGTCAATTCATCGAGCAGTGGCGAGGTCATCCGCTGATCGTGCCGGCAGTGGCGCCGCACGCGCCCTACACCTGCACCGATGAAATTCTGAGCGCCTGCGCTGCGCTCGCCAAAGAATACGACGTGCCGCTGCTCATCCACGTCAGCGAGACGCGCCAAGAAGTGGAAGATAGCCGCAGCGAGTTCCAAATGCCGGTCGTGCCGCGCATCAAAAAGCTGGGCGTGCTGGACGCCAAGACATTGGCTGCGCACTGCGTCCACGTGGACTCAGGCGAGATTCGCACGCTCTTCAATCATCGCACAGGCGTGGCGCACTGCCCGACCAGCAACTTAAAGCTGGCGAGCGGCATCGCGCCGATCCACGAGATGCTGGAGCGCGGTCTGAACGTCGGCATTGGCACCGATGGACCTGCCAGCAACAACGATCTGGATATGTTTGAGGAAGTGCGCCTTGCCGCGATTCTCGCCAAAGGCGCCACGCTCGATCCGACCGTCGTGCCTGCCAAGCAGGCGCTGCTCATGGCGACGCGCATGGGCGCGCAAGCCATGCACATGGATTCCATCACCGGCAGCCTTGAAGTTGGCAAGCGCGCTGATATCGCCGTGATCAACCTCAACACGCTGCACAACTCGCCTAAGTTCTCGCGCGATGAAGACGCCGTGTACAGCCAGCTGGTCTACGCTGCCAAAAGCACGGACGTGCGGCATGTCATGGTCAATGGCGTCTGGCTGATGTACGATCAGCGGCTGCTGACAGTGGACGAATCAGCGTTGCTGGCAGAGGCGAACGCGCTCGCGCGCGAGATCGACCAGTTCTTGATCGCGCGCGAAGGCAATCTGCTCAACAAGCTGATCGCGATTGGCGGCGTGGAGCAGACCGAGAGCTTCGAAATTCAGGTCAAATCGCATCTGCCTGAGCGCGTGGACGCAGAGACGGTCGTAGCGCCGCTGCTGAAAGACGAGCGCGTGCAGGTTGTGCGCAAAAGCCACTATCGGCAGTACGATACGTACTTCACTTTCCACGACGAATCACAAGGTCGTGTTCGCTACCGCGAAGATGACGCGCTGAACGCCGAAGGCGAGGTGACCAACGTGCGCATGCGCCTCACCTACACATCGCCGATCAAAGAGCGCGAGTTCGACCGCGCCGTGCTGCTCAGTCGCTCGCAGTTCATCGCACCAGCAACGCGACCGCTGCGCTTTTACCGCGAATATTTCCGCGCCAACGCCGAGTATGAAGTCCACAAGACGCGCCATCGCTGGCACATCCTCTACAAAGGCGTCTTGTTCTACTTGAACGTAGACGAAATCCTTGTGCCGAAGGTGAGCGGCACATTCATCGAGATCAAAAGCCAGACGTGGTCAATGCGCGACGCTGAATACAAAGCGACGCTGGTCAGCGAGCTATTGACCTTGCTAGGCGTCACAGAGGAGATGCGCGTTCACAAAGAATATATCGAATTCGCTGCCACTTGAGCTGAGTGAGTTCAAACGCTAGATAGGACTGATCATGAGCGAGAACATAACGCCAAAACTTGTGGCGACACGCGGCAAGTTTGCACGGCAGAGCTGGCTGATCGAGCGCACGCCGCTCATCATCGGACGCGAAGCCGATTGCGATATCGTCCTCAACGAGCCGAAAATCTCGCGTCAGCACGTGCGCTTGACGCAACTGCCTGACGGGCGCTTTCAGGTGGAAGACCTTGAGAGCCTGAACGGCACTTGGGTGAACGGCGTGCCGTTGAAAGGCGCGCGGCTGCTGGAAGATGGCGATGAACTGGATTTAGCGCGCATGATCACGATTGTGTTTGTAGCCAGCGAGACGACCGAGCCGCTTGCGCCTGAAGAAATTCAGGAGTCCTATCGGTTGCGCTTGGATCGGAATGCGCGGCGTGTCTTCATCGGCAACCGCGAGATCCTGCCGCCGCTGAGCGTGCCACAGTACCGTCTGTTAGAGCTGCTGTTCGATGCCAACGGCGGCATTTGCACGCGCGAGGACGTGGTGAGCGCCGTGTGGCCCGATGACGTCAGCGAAGGCATCAGCGAGCAGGCGATTGACGCGCTAGTGCGCCGCCTGCGCGACCGCATCAGCGAATTCGCGCCAAATCATCAATACATTGTGACTGTGCGCGGACACGGCTTCCGTCTTGAGCAAGGCTGAAACTAGGGACGGAAGCCGTCCCTAGCTGCTGCTCGGAGAAAGTTTGCCGCTGCCTAGTACTCGTCATCGTCCTCAAAATCGGCTGACCTGCCGCCGCGCTTGCCGCTGCGTTTGCCGCCGCGCTTGCGCTCAGCGCGCCGCCGATCGTCTTCTTTGAGCGAGGCAGCCTCAAAATCGGCGAAGTCAGGCTCTATCGCACGCTGATAGTCCGATGCAGAGTACTCAGACGCCGTCACCTTCTTCAAACTCAGCCCAAGCCGACGCTGCGCCGCGTCAATCTTGATCACGCGCAAGGTCACCACGTCGCCTTCTTTGACCACTTCCTTCGGATGCCCAACGCGATTCTGCGCCAGCTCGCTGATGTGAATCAAGCCTTCGATCTCAGGATGATCCACCAGCCGCGCAAACGCGCCGAACTTCGCCAGCTTGGTGACTGTGCCTTGCACCAGCTGACCAACTTTGTAGGTGCGCGCGACGACCGACCAAGGATCCTCTTCGCAGCGCTTGATGCTCAAGCCGATGCGCTTGTTCTGCCGATCGACGCTGATGACCTCGACCTCAACCTCTTGCCCGACGCGCAAGACATCCCTCGGATGCGTGACGTGCTTCCACGAAATCTCAGTCAGATGCACCAGCCCGTCAGCGCCGCCCACATCCACAAACGCGCCGAAATCCGCCACGCTCTTGACGCGCCCGCGGCGGCGCTCGCCAACTTGCAGCTCGTCCAGCAGGCGCTCTTTGCGCAGCTCGCGCAGCGCAGGCATCGCCTCGCGCTCGGAGAGAATCAAGCGATTTTTCCCGCGATCAACTTCCAGCACCTTCACTGAGATATCCTCGCCGCGCATGGCGTCCCACTTCTCTTGTGGATCGCTGCCTTGTGCGCGCTGACGGCGCTCGCGGCTGACCTGCGACTCAGGCACGAAGCCGCGCACGCGCCCTAAGCGCACGATCAAGCCGCCTTTGTTGTAGCCGTCCACCTTGCCGTTGAAAATTTCGCCGCTCTGGCGCAGCTCTTCGGCTTTACGCCAATCTTGCTCCTCTGCTGCACGCGAGAGCGAGAGAATCACGCGCCCATCGCGCTCAGGATTCAAGACGTAGACGCTGACGCGCGAGCCGACTTTCAAGCGGTCGAGCGTTTCTTTATCCATGCGCTCCAGCTCTTTGCCGGCGATCACGCCTTCTGTCTTCATGCCGAGATCGATCAAAATTTCGGTCGGCGAGGTCTCGGCAACCACGCCTTCCACGATGTCGCCCTTGCGCAGCTTCGGCTCGGCGTGTGCATCCAGCAGCGCAGCGGTCATCTCAGTGCTTTCCGAGACAGGCGCGTCTTGGACGGTCTCAGGCGCGGGCTCGGTCAGCGCTAGGGCAGTGGCTTCGGGCTGTGCCACTTCAGCGGACGTAGGCTCATGTTGCGGATCGCGCTCCGCAAAGGCGTGCGACGCTGCGTCGAGCGCAGCTTCGCCATCAGGCACAGCGGCGGTCAGCTCAATCTCAAACGGCTTGAACGGCTCGCTCTCGCTGGCGACAGGCTTGTTGGACTCCATTTGGCAAACGTTCTCCGTGCAACAGAGGTACTGGGTTCTCATTGTAGCACGCTGTATTATGGCGCGTCAAACCTGAATTAGCAATAGAAAAGTTTTGGCAAGGGCTTGCCTGATAGCCTATCCTCACTAGCCAGGCTGCGTTTCAGGCGTTTGCGCTTAAAGGCGCGCTTACACAGACTTCCAAATTGACTCTTGGGCAGCCTCTCTGTTAAAATAGGCGCGCTTTCCTGACCAATTTTCCCCGCCGCAGCGTCTGAGGGCTGCTCGCGGCGGTGCGAGAAGCGAGAATTGGAGCTGAACAAACCATGTACGCTGTAGTTCGCACGGGCGGGCGGCAATTCCGCGCCGAGCCGGGCAAGATCATTGATGTGGAGAAGCTGAACGCCGAAGCAGGCGCGCGCTTGACGCTGAACGAAGTGCTATTGGTAGTGCCTGATGAAGGCGCGCCGCTGATCGGGCGTCCGCTGGTGAATGGCGCAACTGTGCAAGCGACTGTGCTTGGGCATTACCGCGCCAAGAAGATCATCATCTGGAAGTACCGTCCTGGCTTGCGCTATCGGCGGCGGCGCGGGCATCGCCAGACCTACACGCGCCTTAAGATTGAAGATGTGACGGTCATTTGAGAGACGAAGCAGGAGAATCTGAGCGATGGCACACAAGAAAGGTGGCGGCTCTAGCCGCAACGGACGCGAGAGCCACGCGAAGCGGCTTGGCGTCAAGCGTTTTGGCGGCGAATACGTCATCCCAGGCAACATCATCGTGCGGCAGCGCGGCAACCGCTTCTATCCAGGTCCTGGCACGCGGCAGGGCAGGGACTTCACCATCTACGCGGTTGCGGAAGGCTACGTCAGCTTTGAATGGGCGCGCGGCGGCATTCGCGTTGTCGCTATCCGCCCTGAGCCAAAGCCGGCCGCTAACGCTGAATCTGCCGCTGACTGAACCGAGTTTTTCAGCACCCTAAGCCGCGACGCCAACGCGCTGAACTCGGCAGGGCGTCCGTCGCGCACTGTGAGGATAGAGCCATGAAAAGCAACATTCATCCCAAGTGGTATCCACAGGCGAAGATCACTTGCCTCGCCTGCGGCACGGTCTGGACGGTCGGCTCGACGCGCCCGACTTTGCAAGTGGACGTCTGCTCCAACTGTCATCCGTTCTACACAGGCGAGCAGCGCATTGTGGACACGGAAGGGCGCGTGGATCGCTTCATGAAGCGCCTTGAGACGCGCACCACGCGCGCGCAGGAGATCGCGGCTAAGACGGTCGGCTCGCCCGAGTTTCGGCTGGCGGAGCTAGGCTTGGGCAAGCAACATGCCGAACTGCTGGCAGCCAACGGCTTGGTCACGGCGGGCGATTTCATCAAACGGCTGCAAGAGGCGGGCGACGAAGGCGTGTTAGCCATTCGCGGCGTTGGGCGCAAGCTGCTGACCGATATCAAGAAGAAGCTGCGCCAAAAAGGCTACGAGCTGCCCGCCGCACAAGACTGATCGTCACAAGCGACTCTCTCAGAATGGGCAGGCGCGCGTTTCCCTGCCCATTTTTGCGCCCTGAAAGGACTTTTTGATGATCCATCATCGCGGACGGATTGAAGTGATCTGCGGCAGCATGTTCAGCGGCAAAACTGAGGAGCTCATCCGCCGCGTGCGCCGCGCTCAAATCGCCCGTCAACAAGTGCAGGTCTTCAAGCCGATCATAGATACGCGCTACGGCGCGACGCGCATTGCATCGCACAATGGGCAGGACTTTGAAGCGCTGCCGTGCGCCGATAGCGCTGAGATCGCGGCGCGGCTTGTCGCGGAGACGACAGTCGTCGCTGTGGACGAGGCGCAATTCTTCGATCATGGCATTGTGGCGCTGAGCGAGCAGCTCGCCAATCGCGGCGTGCGCGTGATCATCGCCGGACTCGATCTGGACTTTCGCGCTGAGCCGTTCGGCGCCATGCCCGACCTGCTGTGCCTGGCTGAGGAAGTGACCAAACTGCACGCCATCTGCATGGTGTGCGGCGAGCCTGCCACGCGCACACAGCGCCTTGTGAACGGCGCACCTGCGCGCTACGACGATCCGATCATCTTGATCGGCGCGCAAGAGCGCTACGAAGCGCGCTGCCGTCATCATCACGTTGTGCCGCGCTAGGCGATGAACTTCAACGAGCGCGTCTACGCCTTGGTGCGGCGCATTCCGCGCGGCAAAGTGCTGACCTACGGTCGTGTGGCGGCGCTTCTGGGCGTGCCGCGCGGCGCGCGCGCGGTTGGCTGGGCGCTGCACGGCGCGCCTGCCGATGTGCCATGGCAGCGCGTCGTGAACGCCAGAGGTTGCATCAGCACGCGCTGCCCTGAGCATCCGCCGCAATTGCAGCGCGCCTTGCTGCTGGCGGAAGGCGTGCGCTTCAAGGCGGACGACTCGTTCGCAATCGCCGATTTCCCTGAGGTGCTGTGGCTGCTGACGCCTGAAGAATTGGCGGCGCTGCCCTAGCGCAAAAAAAGAATCCCCCTCCGCGCGGAGAGGGATTCTTGCCCGAGTGGACGATGCGGCTTAGAAGTCCATGTTGCCGCCGCCGCCCGGCGTCGGCTTCTCGTCTTCCTTGATGTCCGTGATGAGCGCCTCAGTGGTCAGGATCATGCTGGCAATGCTGGCTGCGTTCTCAAGCGCGCCGCGCGTGACCTTAGCAGGATCGATGATGCCTGCCTCGATCATGTTGACGAACTCGCCGCTCAGCACGTCGTAGCCGATGCGCGGATCGTTCTTCTCAGCCTGCTTGGCGCGCACGGACTGTACGATCACGGCGCCATCTTGACCAGCGTTGGCGGCGATGCGGCGCATCGGCGCTTCCAGCGCGCGGCGCATGATCTGCACGCCCGTGTTCTCGTCGTCCAGCTCCATCTTCAGACCGTCGAGGCAGCTGATCGCGTTGATGAGCGCCACGCCGCCGCCCGGCACAATGCCTTCCTCAACCGCGGCGCGAGTCGCGCTCAGCGCGTCTTCCACGCGATGCTTCTTCTCTTTCAGCTCGGTCTCGGTCGCGGCGCCCACGCGGATGACCGCCACGCCGCCCGCCAACTTGGCAAGGCGCTCCTGCAGCTTCTCGCGGTCGTAATCGCTGGTGGTGCGATCGATCTCGACCTTGATCTCGGCGATGCGACCCTTGATCGCGGACTCTTCGCCTGCGCCGTCAATGATGGTGGTCTCGTCCTTGTTGGAGACAACCTTGCGCGCGCGACCCAGATCGTTGATGGTGACGCCTTCCAGCTTGCGACCTGTCTCTTCGCTGATGACCGTGCCGCCCGTCAGGATAGCGATATCCTGCAGCATCGCCTTGCGGCGGTCGCCGAAGCCGGGCGCCTTGACCGCCAGCAGGTTCAACATGCCGCGCAGCTTGTTCAGCACCAAGGTCGCCAGCGCTTCGCCGTCCACGTCCTCAGCGATGATCAGCAGCGAGCGGCGACCGACCTGCACCAACTTCTCAAGGATCGGCACGATGTCCTGCGCCGCGCTGATCTTCTTATCGTAGATCAGGATGTAGGGCTCTTCGAGGACAGCTTCCATCGTCTCAGTGTTGGTGATGAAGTACGGGCTGATGTAGCCGCGGTCGAACTGCATACCTTCCACGTACTCGGTCTCGAATTCCAGACCTTTGCTCTCTTCGACCGTGATCACGCCATCCTTGCCAACGCGATCCATGACGTCGGCGATCAGCTCGCCAATGGACTGATCCTGCGCTGAAATCGCGGCGACCGAAGCGATCTCTTCTTTGGTGTCAATCTCGACTGCCATATCGCGGATCGCTTGCGCAATGCGCTCAGTGGCTGCCTCAATGCCGCGCTTGAGCAACATCGGATTGGCGCCTGCCGCCACGTTCTTCAGACCTTCGGTCACGATGGTCTGTGCCAGCACGGTTGCGGTGGTGGTGCCATCGCCTGCGATATCGTTGGTCTTGGTAGCCGCTTCTTTCAAGAGCTGAGCGCCCATGTTCTCAAATGGGTCTTCCAGCTCGATCTCTTTGGCGACAGTCACGCCGTCATGCGTCACGGTCGGTGCGCCGAACTTCTTATCGAGCGCCACATTGCGTCCCTTCGGACCGAGCGTGGTGGCGACTGCCTCTGCCAGCTTATCAATGCCGCGCTTCAGGCTACGGCGTGCTTCTTCACCGAACACAAGTTGCTTGGGCATGGCTTGGTTTCCTTTCTGCCTTGCTTTCGAAGTTGATCAGTCAGTGATAACAGCGAGAATATCGCTCTCTTTGAGGATCAGCAGCTTTTTGCCGTCAACTTTGACTTCAGTGCCAGCGTACTTGGCGTACAGCACCTTGTCGTCAACCTTGACATCCATTGGGATCAATTTGCCGTCTTCATCGCGGCGACCCTGACCGACTGCCAGAATCTTGCCCTGCTGCGGCTTTTCCTTCGCTGTCTCGGGCAGCAGGATGCCGCCGGCGGTCACCTCTTCGCCTTCCATCGGCTCGACCACAACGCGATCTGCGAGCGGACGCAATTTGAGCGCCATAAGTCTTTCCTCCAAAGTTCGTATGCGGATGAAGGGCTTTTAGCACTCACACAGGTGGAGTGCTAAAGACTGCACATAATATATTCAGGTTAGAAAGGCGTGTCAAGAGGGATTTTAGCAGTCTGTGTTAGAGAGTGCTAAAAATTTCATCGAACAGATGAGCTAAGCGCCGTTCTCAGGCAGGTGCGCTGCCGCGCCGATCAGCAGGATGAGCTGCCAGATGCCGTCTACAATAGGCGCGACCTCGATGAATTCGTCTTCGCGATGCGCGTTGCCGCCGCGCGTGATGCCGATGGTGACCGTTGGCAAGCCGTGCGCCAGAAGCGCGTTGGCGTCCGTGCTGCCATGCTCAAAGGTCGGCGGAATGCCGAGATAGGCGAGCGTCTCTTGCGCGAGCTGCGCCAAAGGATGCTGACGCGGAATGCTGCCTGCCGGTCGCTCGCCGACGGCAGTCACGTCAAAGCGTACGCCATTGGTGCGATTCAGCTCGATGAGGTTCAGGATGCTGCGCTCAAGCGCCGCCAAACCTTCGCGAGTCTCAGAGCGCAGATCGAGCAAGAGCGCCGCTTCGGAAGCGATGGTGTTCACAGAGCGTCCGCCTTCGATCATGCCGATGTTGTAGGTGCTGCGCGGCGTTTCAGGCGGACGCAACGCAGTGATTTGCGCGCCAAGGCGCATCAGATGATGAATGGCGCTGGGACGCCCATAGTGCAGCCAACTGTGTCCGCCTTCGGTATGGCAGGCGATGCGCAGGCGCTTGACGGCAATGCCGCCGATGTACACATTGCCCAGCGCCGTGCCTTCGATCACAATCGCGTGTCCTAGCCGCTTGCCCAGACGCGCATACACAGCGCGAATGCCTTCAAGGTTGCCCAAGCCTTCCTCGCGGCTGTTCGCCACAAACCAAACATCGGCAGGCAAGCGCATCCCGCTCTTGGCGAGCAGCTCGGCAGCCGCCAAGAGCGCCGCCACGCCCAGACTGTTATCGCCGATGCCTGCGCCGCAGATCACATCGTCGCTCTGCCTGACGCACAGCGACGTCTGGCGGCTGAACACGGTATCCGTGTGCGCGCTGACCAGCAAGGCAGGTCGCGCAGGATCGCTGCCGCGCAAGCACGCATAGACGTTGTGCAGATCGTCAACGGCAAGGCTGCTCGGATCGAAAGCGGGCAACGCCGAAAAGCGCGCTTGCACATAGGCAGCGCGCTGTGCTTCTTCAAAGGTTGGCGCCGCGATCTGCTGAATGGCGACCGTCTCGGCAACAATGTGCGCGCGCTGCGCTTGCAAAGCAGTACGTAAAGCGCTGAAGGCAGGCGTTGCCGCCAGCTGAGCGACTTTGTTCAAGCGTAACTCCAGAGCGCGCAGGCGCAAAAAGCGGAAATCAGGCTTTTTGCGCAGCGGCGAGCGCATTCAGACGCGCCATCAAGCGGCTCTTACGACGTGCCGCATTGTTGCGGTGCAACGCGCCGCTGCGCACAGCTTTATCGAGCGCACGAATGGCGACCAGAGTCGCTTGGCGCGCTGCTTCGTAGTCGCCGCTGGCGATGACATCGCGCGCTTGGCGCAGCTCAGTGCGCGCACGCTTGACGTGCAGCCGATTCTCAAGACGGCGACGCTTGTTGACGCGAATCCGCTTCAGAGCAGATTTATGATCAGCCAATGCTCTTCACTCCTGCTGAGCGATTGAACGGCAATTTTGGTGCGCGCATTGTAGCAAAAAGGCAGCGCCTTGTCCAGAGAGACGCGCTTGGCTATTGGTGACAGACGCGCTGGCGGACGTGCGCCATCTCGCCGCGCCGCGCCGCCCGAATCTCGGAGCGTAAGAGCGCCAACACAGCGATCACCTCGCCGCTGAGCGCCGTGAATTCCACTTCATAAGGCTGATCGCCCATCGGCTCGGCGATTAAGATGCCCACATCGCCTGCGCGCAGACCGTACTCCGGCACATCCACGTTCAACACCACATAGTCCAACTCGTGCAACGGCGCGCGCCACAAATCCACTGTGATCACATTCCCTCTCATGCTTACAACCTCCAAGCTGCCTGTCTCTGCTTCAGCGCAGTCTTTTGACATTCAGCACTCAAATTGTAGAATAAAGTACAGCAAGTTTGCAAAAATTGCTGCTTACAAAAGGTGAAACATCATGCAAACATTAGACGAGCGCACCGCCGAAGTCTCGGCAAAACTGGCACAACTGCGCCCGCGCATGGCTGCACACGCTATTGAAGCGCTTGAGATACGCCAGACGGCGAATCTGGCGTGGCTGACCGCTGGCGTGGCGACCTATATCAACATCGCCAGCGAGACCAGCCCTGTGCGCGCGCTGATCACGCCTGAGCGCGCCTATCTGCTCACCGATTCAATCGAAGCGCCGCGCCTAGCGCACGAAGCGCAGGTCGAAGCGCTCGGCTTCGCACTGGTCGCCGAGACGTGGCATACGCGCGGCGATCTGGTGCAGCGCTTGGCAGGCGGCTTGCGACTCGGACAGGACGGCGAAGGCGGCGGCGCAAACCTTGCCGCTGAGCTGCAACAGCTGCGCAGCACGCTGCTGCCTAGCGAGATCGCACGCTTGCGCGCCAACAGCCGCCTTGCCGCTGAAGCGATGCACGAGGCGATTCGTGCCGTGCAGATCGGACAGAGCGAGCATGACGCCGCGGCGCGCCTTGCCGCTGAGACGTATGAGCGCGGCGGCGTGCCAGTGGTCGTGCTGGTCGCCAGCGATGAGCGGATCGCCAATTACCGTCATCCGTTGCCGACCGATAAGCCGATTGAGCGCTACGCCATGTTGGTGCTGTGCTTCCGCAAGGACGGTCTGGTCATCTCGTTGACGCGCCTTGTGCATTTCGGCAGCCTGCCCAGCGACCTACAGCGCAAGGCAGAAGCCTGCGCGCGCGTAGATGCGCGCTTGATACTTGGCACACAGGCAGGACGCACGCTGAGCGACCTGTTCGCCATCGCGCGCGACGCCTACGCCGATGAAGGCTATCCTGAGGCGATTGACGAGCATCATCAAGGCGGCAGCGCCGGCTACGCCGCGCGCGAGGTCATCGCGCGACCTGACGCGCAGACGCCGATCACGGTCAATCAGATGTTCGCCTGGAATCCGTCCATTCGCGGCGTCAAGAGCGAAGATAGCATCTTGCTCACAGAAGACGGCGTCGAAATCTTGACGGCGATGGAAGGCTTCCCGACTCTATCAATCTCGATAGACGGTCAGCCGATCGCGCGTCCCGCCATTCTTGAGGTGTAGGTCGCAGGTGCGCATCGTCCATCTCGCCAAGATGACAGGCGTCGCCGGCACAGAGAATCACCTGCTGACGCTCTTGCCGCAGCTCGCCAACGGCGCGCACGATGTACGCCTGCTGGTGCTGTGCGAGCCTGACAAGCCGATGTACGAATACGCGGCGCGCATGAGCGCGTCAGGCGTGCCAACTGAGCTGTTCAACATTCACAGCGACGTTGACCTGCGCTTGATCGGTCAATTGGCGGCGCGCCTGCGCACATTGCAGCCTGACGCCGTTCACACGCACTTGATCCACGCCGATTGGCACGGCATTCCAGCGGCGCGGCGCGCAGGCGTGCGCTATGTGTACACCTCAGGGCATAACGACGATCCATTCCGCAGGCGACCGCCGATTCGGCTGGTGCAAGCCTATCTGTGGCGCAGGCTGACGGCAGGCATCGCGATCAGCGAAGCCGTCCGCCAATTCATGATCAAGGTCGAGCTGGCGCCGCCGCAGAAAGTCCACACAGTGCATTATGGCATCGCGCCAACTCTGCCCGACCTGACCATGCGCGCCGCGTTCCGCGCTGAGCTAGGCATACCGCTGGACGCGCCTGTCCTCGGCTCGGTCTGCCGCTTGATCGAGCAGAAAGGCTTGACCTTCGCGCTGCGCGCCTTCGCGCAGATCGCGCCGCACTTCCCTGAAGCGCACTACGTGATCATCGGCGATGGTGCGCTGCGCGAGCCGTTGCGCGCAGAGGCGGACGCGCTGGGCGTGGCAACGCGCGTGCATTTTGCAGGCTGGCGCGCTGATGCCGCGGCGCGCATGGTCGCTTTCGATGTTTTTGTCATGCCGTCGCTGTGGGAAGGCTTCGGTCTGGTGCTGCTGGAAGCGATGGCAGCGCGCTTGCCGATCATCGCCTCAGCCGTCTCAGCGCTGCCTGAGATCGTGCGAGATGGCGAGACAGGCTTGCTGTGTGCGCCGCGCGACGTCGCCTGCCTTGCCGAGCGCATGGCGCGCTTGCTCTCAGCGCGCGACTTGGCAACGCGGCTCGGCGCGCATGGCGAAGCGCGCCTGCGCGCTGAATTCAGTGTTTCAAAGATGGTGGATCGCACGCTCGCCGTCTACCGAAAGACAGGCGCATTACGAAAGGACTCAGCATGATAGATTGGTCGCGCACGGCGCTGCTATTTCCAGGACAAGGCTCGCAAGCGGCAGGCATGGCGCTCGATCTCAAGCGCAACTATGAAGCAGTCGCCGCGCTATTCGAGCGCGCAGATCGCATCTATGGCGAGCCGTTCTCGCGCGTTTTTGAAGACGCGGCAGCGCTCGACCAGACGGAGAATACGCAACCTGCGCTCTACATCGCAGGGCTGGCTGCGCTGCGCGCGCTTGAAGCGGCGCTCAAC
>DAOTWB010000243.1:0-9635 GCA_034436235.1 Anaerolineae bacterium | reverse complement strand
GTCGCGCGCCGCCAGACGCCGCGCGCGCTAGTTGCCGCCGCTGAGCATCTGCCGTATGCCAGCAACGTTTTCGACGTGGTCATCTCAAACGAAGTGCTAGAGCATGTGCGCGACGATCGCGCCGCAGCGCGTGAGATGGTGCGCGTGACCAAACCGCACGGCACGATCATCATCTTCTGTCCCAATCGTTGGTATCCATTTGAGACGCACGGACATTACTGGCGCGGCGTCTATCATTTCGGCAACACGCCGCTCATCAACTATCTGCCCGATGTTTGGCGGAACAAACTAGCGCCGCATGTGCGCGCTTACACAGGACGCGGCATACGGCGCCTATTCGCAGATTTGCCCGTGCGCGTCCTGAAGCACACGCGCATCTTCGGCGGCTATGATAACATCGCGCAGCGCGCACCTGCGCTCGCTAGGCTGATGCGCGCTGCACTTTATCTTGCCGAACGCACGCCGTTGCGCGCTCTAGGACTCTCGCACTTGCTCGTGCTGCAAAAGTTGCCCAGCTAGGCAATTGCCTCGCGCTCAATCGCTTCGAAGTCTGTGAACAAGAAGTGATCGTGATAGTAGTGAATCCACAGAAAGCATAGGATAGCTGTGTAGTAAGCCGTATCGAAGCGCGCGTTCAGGTCGCGCAATGGATCGACCAGACCGACCGTGATGTACACCACGATGCCGAGCAAGATCGAGCCGCCGAGCATCATCGCGCTGAACAGATACAGCCGCCATGGCGTGCGTCCGCTCGCCAGCTTGTCGATCTGTGCGTTAGAAGCCGCCAGATCGCCGCTCTGATGCCGCAACTGGATGATGTAGAAGGTAAGGGCAAGGTATTGGAAGGAATGCCACGTATTCAAGCCCTGAAACGCCGTGTCCAGATTCTCTAGCGCAGGCATGGTGCAAGCGACTGGCACGGTGATCATGATGAAGACAAACTTGGGCAGATGCAGCACGCCGTTGCGCCACTCAGCGTAGCTCTTGGCGAGAAAAGCGATCAGCGCGACGCCGAAGACGACCGATGCTGCCACAAAGAACCAAGTCTGTTGGAAAAAGTCGGGAATGGCGCGCGTCAGATCGTTTGTGCCAATGGCGAAGTTGCCTTGGCTGATCTTCAGCGCAGCGATTGGGAACAGGCAGGTCAGCACTAGCGCGTAGTCAATCAAGCGCGACCACCACTGCAGCGACGTCTTATCTTTCGCCACGCGCTCGGCGCGCTTGTTGTAAAGCTCCACGATGTAGGTCACCTGATGCAGCACGTGAATCGCCGCCCAGAAGAAGAAGATGGTCAGCAAGAGCGTCAAGTTCAGGAAGGCGAGCGAGACGACCACAATCGGGATGATGATTGAGGATCGGATCAGCATCGGATAGCGCTTGACGAACTGCTTATCGAGCGCCGTCCGCATGAACGTGGCGTACATATGCGGTCCGCCGACCAAAACTGCCACCAGCAAGTTCACGGCATTTCGCGAGACATCAGGATGCAGACCGGATTGCGTGCCGATCAGGTACAGGATGTAAGGCAGCGGCACAAGGAAGACGCTCATGGTCATGAAGAGCGTATCCCAGCTGCGATTACGCAACCACAAGCCTTCAGGCTTGATGACTTCGGAATGCGCGAGCGATGGATTGATTGAAGTGACACTCATAGCGCAAATTGACTCCTACTCCACAGGTTTTGGGCGAAGCGCTCAGCTGATGTAACACGCACAAAGCGCACAAGGTTACGAGCGCGAAGCGCTTCTGGCTCAGATGGTTGAGAGTATACCGTAAAATATGCCAGTTGCGTGCGGCGCGCTTTTCCTGCACAATACGGCAACCGTCCGCAATGGAATGAGGAAAAACGCCGATGGTCGCCCTGTTCCACAAGCGCAATCCTGTTTTTTGGCAAGAGATCACGCATCAGCGCCGCGCCGCGCCGCGCCGCACATGGCTTGGCAAGATTGTGCCGCCGCTCGTGCTGCTGGCTATTCTGATCGGCGTGCCGCTCAGCTTGAGCGATCCGATCATCGCCTTTCGCCATAGCCGCGAGTTCGCGCTGGTCTCCATCTGGCTGATTCACGCCATTGTCGCCGTGCGCTGCATCATCGCAGGCGCCAACACGGTCAGCCGCGAGCATGTCTCACAAACGTGGGACTCACTGGTGCTGACAGGCATCAGCGCACGGCAGATTCTGCTCGGCAAGTGGCTGGCTGCGCTGCAGCGCGCCGCGCCTTGGATCGTGGCGCTCGGCACAGTGCGCTTGGCGATGCTGCCCGTGTTCATGGTCGCGCTCTTGAATCGCTTCGCTTATTTCACCTATCGGCGTTATGGCTCGTACAGCCTGTACGATGGTTATGAGCCGCCTAGCGTTGAGTGGCTGCCATGGGCAACCTACGCCGCTGTCGTGCTGACCGTGCTGATCACATTGGTTGAGGCGGCTTGCTGCACCATGCTGGGCATTTTCGCCAGCACTGCTTTCAAGCGCGGCGCGCTAGCAGCGGTTGTGGCATTTGTGGTGCGCTTCACGCCTGTGGCGATCTTCGCAGGCTTCACGCGCTACGAGCTAGGCGCTGCTTCTTACCGTTGGTATCGCTTCGCGCCGTTCGCCTTCGCCGATGGCGGCACGTCGCCACTTTACATGATGGTTCTGCCGCTCACCAGCTGGACGCGCGGCAGGCATGTCGAGGCGCTTGGCACGTACGGCGGCGTGTTGTTAATGCTGCTGGGCATGGCGGCGGTCGCTTTTGTGTTGACGCTGTGGTTGATGCGCGCCAATGGTGCGCTCTCGGCGCGGCAAGCCGCTGAGCGATCACGGACGCCGAAAAGTGATCTCGCGCGCGCGAATCCAGCCCGAGAGCGGCGCGCCTATCGCGCGCACCAAATAGAAATCGCCGAGAACACCTGACTCGACGTAGCCTTCGGTTGGACCGAACAGCACTGCCAGCTCAGTGTCAGGCGGCGCGACGCCGTTCAGGACGCCGAAGATGACGTCCGGCTGCGACCAGAAGTAGCCGTTGCGCAGCGTCCACGCTTGCAACGGCACATCGGGCGGCGCGTCGGTCGGCGTTGGCGGCGCGAAGAGCGGCAGAGGCAGCACATCACAGGCGCTCAGCAGCAATCCTAGTATGCTGAGCGCTGCGAGCGACTTGCCAAGGCGTGTTACAATCATTGCAACGTCCTTTTCAGATCGGTTAGGCGCAATGAGCCGATTTCGCCGCCTGATTATAGCGCTCGGTCTATGTGTGGTCGCGTTGAGCGGTCAGCTGACGCGCGCCGCGCCCGACTCATCGCGCTATGACGTCTTCCTGCGCGGACAGACTGTCATTTTCACTGACGTGCGGACGGCGCTCGGCACGCGCGTGACCACAAACGGCGATCAGCACACGCTGATCGGCGGCGGCGTGTTGTTCCGCGCTGCCGATACGCGCGCGGCGCTTGTGGCGCTGCCGAACGGCGATATCGCGCTGCATCCTTACATTCCGCGCCAAGATGAGCGGACCGTCACGCATTGGATCGCCTCTGCCAACGGCAAATGGTTGGCTTGGGCATTCACGACGCGCACAGAGCGCGGCACGGTCAGCGACTTGTTCGTTGTAGAAGGCTTGCTCGGCGAGAATCGCATGGTGCTGCACACAACGTCCACGCGCGGACTCGGCATTTTGCCGCTCGCGGTCAGCGATGACGGCGCGTACGTCTTCTACACACGCCGCACTGACCTGTTCGAAGCGCTGCCGTCCGTCCTCGATCTGCCTATCGAGAACGTCTTGCGCCTGCAAACTGCCAGCGGCGACGCTGTGTCGCTGCCCGACTCGCCGAATTGTCCTTGCCCAATGGCATTCTCGTCCGATGCGCGCCGCGCGTTGCGTCTCGCCAACACACCTGACGGCATCGCGGTCAGCTTGATCGAAGTCAGCGCAGGCATCGAGCAGATCATCGGCGCGTTGAGCGGCTATGAGCGCGCGCAATATGCCGTCTTCTCAGCCGACGGCAAGAAGGCGCTCTTCAGGCTCAGCCGCAACAGCGGACGCACGCGCTCAGCCATTGCGCTCGCCGATTTCACAGCGCGCGAAGCGCGTCTGCTGACCGAGAGACTGCCTGAGCCGTTGCGTCCGCTCGCTTTGACCGCGCGCGCTGACACTGCCTTGCTCATCAGCCTGAACGACTCAGGCACCTTCAAGCTGACGCTCGCCGATGGCGCGCTCGTGCGCGTCTCGACCGATAGTTATCTCGGCACGCTGCCATGAGCTGGTCGCGCCGTCGCTTCCTGATGATCGCGCTCTTAGCTGCCGCTTGCCGTCCTGAGCGCGCCGTGCCGACGCCATATCAGCGCGGCATGAGCGCGCTACCGACTGCCACATCAGCGCTTAGCGCGCCGTATGCCGCAACCGTGCCGCCGTTGCCGCAACGCATTCCGCTCACGCCGCTCAACCGACTTTATGAGAAGTCTTTTCGCGGCACGCCGACCTTGAGCGACTTGAATGACTGGACGCTGCACATTGACGGCTTGGTCGCGACGCCGCTTCAGATCAACCTCGCTGAGCTGCGCGCCATGCCGCAGCAGCGCGCCGTTCGGACGCTGCAATGCATCAGCAATCCTGTTGGCGGCGGCTTGATCGGCACGTTGGATTGGCAAGGCGTGCCGTTGACGCCTTTTTTGGCGCGCGCCAACATCCTGCCGAGCGCGCGCTACGCGCTCTTCGAAGCGGCTGATGGCTATACCACGTCTGTGCCGCTCCAGCGCCTGACTCAACCTGAGGTGCTGCTGGTGACAGGCGCCGCCGATCAGCCATTGCCGCTGCGGCATGGCGCGCCGTTGCGCATCTTGATACCGGGCTTGTACGGTCAAAAGCAACCGAAATGGCTGACGCGCATCACGCTCGCCGCCGAAGATCGGCTCGGCTACTGGGAAGGTTCGGGCAGAGAGTGGTCGAATAGCGCAGTCGTCAAGACCAACAGCGCGCTCAGGCAGCCTGCTACCAACAGATTGCCGTTCAGCGCGCCGATCTACCTTGAAGGCTATGCTTTCGGCGGCGATCGCGCCATCACAGCGGTCGCGGTGAGCGCTGAGCGCGCTGAGCGCGCCGCTCAGCCGTCAGCTTGGCAAGCAGCGGTCATGGTCGCGCCGCCCAGTCCGCTGGCGTGGACGTGGTGGTATTTTTTGTGGACGCCGCCGGAACCTGGTCTATATCGCTTGGCAGTGCGCGCCACCGACTTGAGCGGCTTCACACAAGCGCTCCTGCCCAACAGCTTGACCGGCGCCGCCTTTCCTGACGGCACGGACGCCATTCACGCGATCAGCGTGCGCTTGCGGTCGCCCTAAGGCTGCTCGATAGGCAACTTGCTTACATCGCCGTAAGTGAACTCGATCTGCCTGATCGAGACCCAGCCATAGCGCCCTGTCTCGCGATCGCGGACGCGCACCCATTGTGCATCCGCCGTGCGCGCGAACGCCTCGAAGTCGACGCCGAAGAATTCCGTGAAATAAGTCGCCTCGTTGCTCGGCGCGTTGCGCACAAAACAACGCCGCACTGTCTTGAAGACCGTCAAGCCGTGAACTGAGCCGCTGGCGTACAAACTGAAAGCGCCGCTTGTGCCGTCCAACGCGCGGATGACCACGCGGTAGTCCTCTGCGCTGCTCAATTGTGGAATAGCGATGCGCAGCTCCTCGCCTTGCGCGCCGGCGACGGCGAACGCCTCGCGCAGCCCTTCGCGCGTGTAAATTTCCAACGACGCTCTGAGCTTGGAGTCAGGCGTCGGACGCACCACGAAGAGCGCTGTGCGCCCGCGCGGCGTGAAGCGCCACTCAGAGATGCCGCCGTCGCGGAAGCCGTCAATCACAACGCGCTGCACTTCCTCAAAAGGCAGGAAGTTGATCGGCGCGCGAGTCGGCGTGGCGTCAGGCGCGCGCGTGATCACGCTCAGCCAGAAAGTGCGCGCCGCCGTTCCCATGCCGCGCCCGCGCACGACGATCAGGTAATCGCCATCCTGCGCCAATGGCACAGCCAAGAGCGGCTGCGTGCGATTGTTCTCAGCGCTGCTGCTCGCCTCTGCGATGAAGTTACGCGCCGCATCGTAGAGCGTGACTGTGGCGAAGACGGCGTCAGGCGGACGCGGCGTCGGTCTGCCGATAGGCGGCGGCGCGCCGGGCGTGTTCACCTCGCCTGCCACAGGCAGGTAGAGTGAGATGAGCGCCGTCTGTCCTGCCCTGCCGCTGAAACGGTAGTAGCGCTCTTCAGCGGCAGCGACCTGCCCTTGCACATGACCATCTGCTTCGATCAGTTGTGCGATGTTGGCGCGATCTGCACTGAGCGTCGCCTCGATGGTCGGCGTAGGCGGTATATTTTTATCGAGCAGGAAGAAACTGAGCAGATAGTCGCCGCCAGCGGCGTCTTCAGTCGCGATCAAGCTGATCGCATACTGTCCATCTTGTGACAGCGGCGCTTCCAGCGCGACGTAACCGTCCTTGCGCACTTGGCGCGCTTCGCGGACAGGCGCGCCGTCGGGCGCGATCAATTGAAGCGTCGGCGCGTCGCTGCGCTGAGTCTCAACCGTGACGCGCATCTGCTGCGCGGCGCGTCCTAAGAAGCGATAGACCATCGAGTCGGGCGCGCTCAGCCTGCCGCGCATGATCTGCCCACTGCTGATCTGAACTGTCTGCGGCGTCGGCGTTGGCGCAGGAATCTCGCCATTCAGGCGGACAGTGTAAGCGATCTCTTGGTCGGAATCGTTGCGAATGGTGAGCGTATAAATGCCTGCTTGGCTCAATGTGCGCCGCCATGCCGATGACGTAGCGCTGGTCGAAGTGTAGCCGAGCGCCTCTGTCTTGCCGCTTGGATCGCTCACGCTGACTGAGACGCTCGCGCCGACGCCCGGACGCCAGAAAACCAACAAGTCAACGTTATCGGCGAAGCGACCTTCGAATTTGAAGCTGACGCGGCTGCCTGCCGTCAGGAAGCTGCTCATCTCAGGATCGTTGTAGCGCAACAGCTCAGGCACGAGCGGAATGTTGCGCACGAACGTCGCGAATAGCGTGTATTGCAAGCGCTCGCCGCTGACGAAAATCTTGTAAGTGCCGCTTTGTGGCAGTTGATAAGTGTTCTGCAGGCTGCGCTCGCGCCCGACGACCGTCGTGCCGCTCGGAAGCACAGTGCTGCCATCAGGCGCGATGAGCGCGCCGAAAGCTGCCACGCCGCTGCCGAACAGACGGCTGACCGTCAAGTTGACCACATCGCCTGCTTTGCCGTCGAAGTGCCACTCATGCGCCTGCACATTGTCCATCTCGCCTGCCACGCCGCCGCCATAGCGGAAACTGCGCTGCGTCTGCCAAGGTTGCTCAGGCGGCGTGTTGGAAAGGCTGTAGCTGAGCAAGAACGCGCCATTGCTCGTGCCGACCTCGCCGCCAGGGCGCGTCACGACGACAGTGTACATGCCCGACTCTTGTAGCAGCAAGCCGTCAATCACGGCATTACGACTCTGCTCAGGATCAAGGCTGTTGTGGAAAGCGATCAGGCGTCCGTTCGGCGCGACCAGGATGAGCAGCGGATCGAGACGGCTGACGAAAGAAGGACGCGCTTCAAGGCGCAGATACTGCCCTGCGAGCGCCGAGAAAGTGTAGGTGAACTGCGCACGGCTGTTATCCACGCTGGCAGAGCGCTCTTCGCCTGCTGTGAGCGGCAAAAGCGTGTTATTCGAGCGGAAATCGAGGCGGAAATCGCCGCTGTTAGGACGATAAGGCGCAGGCGAGAGCGTCAACGTGAACGTGCCTGTGGTCAGCAAGACTGTATTGATCGTCTCAACGTCGTCGCCTGTGGTGCCTTGATTGCTCTCGTACAGCACATTGCCGCTCTGATCGTCCACCAAGCGCAGGAACGGATCGAGCGAGTCGGACTTGCGGCGCACGGTCACACTGATCGCCTCGCCGCGCCGTCCCAGAAAGATGAATTGGCGCGTCTGGCGGTCAGCCAGCGTGCCGACGAGCGTCTCGCCATATGTGAGCAGCGGCGCGCCTTGCGGCAACAAGACGGACGGCGGATAGGCGCTGAGCGGCGGCACTAGCGGTGGCTCACGGTTCAGGCGCAGAATGAACTCGCCGCCTGTGCGCCGTGAGTAGCGCGTGACGCGAATGGTGTACGTGCCGCTCACAGGCAAAGTGAAGGCTTCGATAGCGGCATCCGCAGTGCCATTTGTGTCGTCGTTCTGCGCAATGACCGCGTCGCTCGGATCGCGCAGCTCGAGGATCGGATCGCCGATGCCGCCGATGCGCGCCGTGATCGTGACACGGTCGCCTGCTGCGCCGTCAAAGCTGAAGCGCTGCTCAGGCGCGTTATCGTTCACAAAGCTGCGGACGCTCTCGCCATAGCGCAGGAAATTGCGCGGCACAGGCGTGGCGATCACATCGCCGGGCAGTCGCTCTAGGCGCACAGTGTACTGACCGCGCTCGCCGCCTGCCACGCCGATCTCAACGATGTACTGTCCGCTCTCAGGCAGGAGCAAGCGCGATAGCTCGCCTTGCGGCGCAGCTGCGCCTTCAGCAGGCAGTCCTGGTCCGCGCACAACGGCGCGCAAGGTCAAGGCGCTCTCGCCGAGCGGCAAGGCGCGCAGCGCGATCAGCTCTTGCGCTTTGCCCGTGAACAGCCATTGATCAATTGCCTCAGGCGCAGGCAAATAGCCGCCGAACTCGCCGCCGAACTGCAGGACGCGCATCGGCGTCGTGCTGGGCGTCAGCGTGAGCGTCAACGTCGGCGTCGGCGTGCAGCTCGGCGTCAATGTTGGCGTCGGCGTCTCAGTCGGGCGCAAGCCGCGCTCTACGAGCGTGACGTTCAAAATGTAGCTGCCGCTTGTCGTACCGCGCTCAAGGTTGCGCCGCGAGACGAACAGGATGTAATCGTCGTCGCGCGGCAGCGGCAGCGTGTTCAACAGACCGCCACTATCGTTCCAGTCCACAAAATTGCCGCGCGAATCGAGCAGACGCACCACTGGGATCAAATTGCCGCTCACTACGCTGACGTTGATCAGCAATCGGTCGCCGTAATTGCCGCGCAGACGCCACTCGTTGAACGGCGTCTCAGAGTCAATTGCGCCTTCAACGGTCATGTTGTAGTCCAGCGCGCGGCTGGCGACCGCTTGCGCATTGACAGTCGGCGTGACGAAGACAGTCGGCGTGATAGTCGGCGTCTCAGTTGGCGTGAGCGTCGCCGTCAGGCTCGGTGTCAGCGACGGCGTCAATGTTGGCGTCAGGCTCGGCGTGAACGTCGGCGACGGCGTCTCAGTCGGCGTGAGCGTCGCGGTCGGACTCGGCGTCAGCGTCGGCGATGGTGTCTCAGTCGGCGTGTAACTCGGCGTCAGGCTGAAGGTCGCCGTCGGCGTGAGCGTTGGTGTGGCGCTCGGCGTCAAAGTGAATGTCGGCGTGGCAGTTGGCGTGAAGGTCGCCGTGAACGACGCAATCGCCTGCGCTGTGCTGGTCTGTGCAAATGCCAAGACCTGCTCAGCGACCAACGTCTCAAGCTGGATCGCCTCAGCAGTCTGTTGCGCCGCTTGCGCAGTCTGTTGGATGACAAAAGCGGTCTGTGTGGCAATGGCAGCGGCAGTCTGCGCTGCGATCAAGCGCCGATCCGGCGATGGCGTGGCAGTCGGCGTGATGCTCGGCGTGA
>DAOTWB010000242.1:0-1671 GCA_034436235.1 Anaerolineae bacterium | reverse complement strand
TGCAGGGCAGCAACATCCGCGATGCGCTGGAAGAAGCTGAAGTGCTTGACGAGACCACTTTCCGCCTGCGCTTCAACGCGCCAAAGCCGTTCCCTGAAGACCTGATCGGCTCGCCCGGTCTCTCGACCATTCTGCCTGCGCATGTTTTCCGCCCGATCTATGAGGCAGAAGGCACGATTGAGAACGCCGCTGAGAATCAGGATCCGACCGTCTTCAGCGGACCTTACGTCCTGCGCGAGTGGCGGCGCGGCGAGTCCATGCTCTTCGAGGCGAATCCGAACTACGTCTTCGGCGAGCCGAAGATCAAGCGCGTGCTGATCCGCTTCTTCCCAGATACCGACTCGCAGTACGCCGCGCTGGCAGCCGGTCAGCTGGACTTTGTGCCGAACGTCAGCGAAGGTGACATTCCGCGCGTCGCCGCCAGCAATCCCGATCTGAAGATCGTGACCGTCTTCGGCGGCTACATCGAGAGCCTGTGGCTGAACCTGCGCACTGACGAGCATCCGCGCGCTGGGCATCCCGCGCTGAAGGATGTGCGCGTGCGCCGCGCCTTGCGCCTTGCCATTGACCGCGAGACGATCACGCGCGAGCTGCTGGCAGGCGCCACCAAGCCGACCGATAGCATCTACGCCGGCTCGCCTTTTGAGAACAAAGAGCTGGGCGTGACGCCTTACGATCCTGAGGCAGCCGCCAAGCTGCTGGACGAGGCAGGCTGGACGCTCGGACCGGACGGCATCCGCCAGAAAGACGGCGTCAAGCTGGAGATGCGCTACAGCACCACGACCGCCGGCTGGCGCAACAACATTCAAGCGGTCATTCAACAACAGCTGGCGAAGGTCGGCGTGAGCGTGATCCTCGAGAAGTACCCTGCTTCTGAGTTCTTCGGCGCGTTTGCGAATCGCGGCATCAACGCGATCGGCGAGTATGACATCGCGCAGTATGCCAACAACACTGCGCTGACTAATCCTGCTAATGTCACAGTGGACGAGGCGCTCAACTGCAAGCAGATTCCGAACGAGTCCAATCCGGGCGGTCAGAACTTCACCGGCTTCTGCAGCCCAGAGATGGACGAGGCGTCGCTGATCACCAAGACGTCGCTCGATCCTGAGGAGCGTTTGGCAGCCGCCTACAAGATTCAGGAGATCATGCGCGATCAAGTGCCGCTGATCAACCTGTTCCCGCGCGGCGATAACTATGCTTACAACACCAAGCGCTTCGTGGGCGAAATTCGGATCGGCTCGGGCGTTGGCAACCAGTGGTTCGACATCATGAACTGGGAGCTCAAGTGAGCCGCTGACTAGGCGCAACGGCAGAGACGGGCAGTTGCCCGTCTCTGTTGGCTTATCAGACCGCCTGTGACGGAACTGTTCACTCAGGTTTTATATGACACGATATGTTGTGCGGCGCGTGCTGCAATCCATTCCGCTCCTGCTCATCATCAGCTTCATTTTATTCAATTTCACCAACGCGCTAGGCGATCCAATGGCGGTCTACGCCGAATCGCGCAACCGTCCTAGCGCGCGCGACCGCGAGATCATCATGCGGCGGCTAGGCTTGGATCGTCCGATTTTAGAGCAGTACTTGATCTGGCTCATCGGCAACGACTGGATGCCGCCGATCGATGTCCTTGGCGACGGCTCGCGCTTGGAGCAAGGCACGCGGCGCGGCGTG
>DAOTWB010000241.1:0-5509 GCA_034436235.1 Anaerolineae bacterium | reverse complement strand
CGTGCCTTTGCCGACCTCAGCCGCTTCTGCGATGGCGGACATACTGACTGCTTCGACGCCGTGCGCAGCGAACAGCCGCTGTGCCGTCTCGAGGAGCAGCTGACGGTTGCGCAGCGCATCGGCGCGGCTTGGACGGGCAGGTTGCAAGCGGATCGGATCATCAGGCATCGGTCTAAGGCGAGTCGGCGCGTTCCATGCGCAGAATGCTCAGCAGCGCTTCGAACTCTGCTCTGCAGCATGGACAACACTGAATGTGGCGCTGGACGTGCGCTAGAATGCCGATTGGCGAGGCATCGGCGAGCAGAAGCTCAACCAGGCAGTCCATGTGGTCAGCGCATTCATCGCAGCTGATCGGCGTCTCAGGCACGTTCAGCCAAATTTTGAGCAATCGGCGCGTGCGCTCATAGCGCGAGAGCGGATCGGTACTCATGGCAAGCTCACATCGGCGCTTCTCATCATCCCTCGAAGGCATAGAAGCGCACAGCACGCCAAACCTTACGCATCGGCGCTCGGCTTGGTGAGCGTTTTGGCTTCGGCTTCGCGCATCACCTCAAGGTAAGGCACAGGGCGCGTCTTGCCGTCTTCGTCGCGCACATAGACGTATAGGTCTTCCAGCGGCAGACGGTCGAGGAACAGCACGCCTTCCAGATGATCGTACTCGTGCAAGATCATGCGCGCGTCCCAGTCGCTGAATTCGCGCTCATGGCGCACGCCGTTCTCGTCAAGCCAGCGCAAGGTCAGGCGTTTGGCGCGCTGCGTGTAGCCCATCATGCCGGGAATGCTCATGCAGGCGTCGAAGTCGCGCTCGGTCTCTTCGCTGACCGAGAGCAGCTCAGGATTGATGAAAATTTGCGGCAGAATCGAGTCCGCCTCAGCCGCAACCGTGCCGTCCGCGTTGTAATAGCCGATCCGCGCGCCGAACATGCGCAGCAGCACGCCGATCTGCACAGCCGCCAGACCGACGGCAGGATTCGCCATGATCGTATCGCGGATATCCTGCGCCAGTTGCTTCACCTGCTTGGTGATCCGCTTGATAGGCTCAGATTTGGTGCGCAGCAGCTTCTCGTGCCTGCTCAATGTGAGAATTTTTTTGACCGCCATTGCCTCACCGACTCGCTTGAACCGTGTTGACGGCTTGATTGTGGCGCAAAATGCGCCGTTTGGCAACGCTTTTGTGACGGCAAGATACGGGCAGCGCGCTATACTCTGCGCTGATGAGGCAGAAAGGACTTTCTCCGCATGACTGTGATCTTGATCATCCTCGACGGCTGGGGACTGCGCGATGAGCGCGAGGCGAACGCTATCAAGCTGGGCAACGTGCCAACCTTCAACCGCTTGTGGGAGAGCGGACGCTACAGCACGACCACGCTCGGCGCTTCGGGCGAGGCAGTTGGCTTGCCCAAAGGACAAATCGGCGGCTCGGAAGTTGGGCATTTGAACTTAGGCGCTGGGACGGTCATCTACACTGACCTGACCTTCATTGATAAGCAGATCGAGACGGGCGATTTTTTCCGCAGCCCTGCCTTGCAAGAGGCGATGGAGCGCGCAGCGCAGCGCGAAAGTCAGGGCAACACGCTGCACTTGATGGGCTTGGTGAGCGACGGCGGCATTCACAGCCACATCGCGCACATCTACGCGCTGATCGAGATGGCGAAGCAGCATGGCATCACGCGCCTTGCGCTGCACGCCTTCACGGATGGTCGTGACACGCCGCCGCAATCAGGCTTGGGCTATCTGCGCGCGCTGCAAGCGCAACTCGATAGCATCGGCATTGGCGCGATCGCAACTGTGATCGGACGCTACTACGTCATGGATCGCGATAAGCGCTGGGAACGCACGCAGCTCGCCTACCGCGCTATGGTGGAAGGCAACGCCGAGCGGACGGCGCCGAGCGCCATCGCCGCCGTTGAAGATGCCTACCGACGCGGCGAGACCGATGAGTTCATCCTGCCGTACGTGATCACAACTGCCGATGGCGCGCCGCGCGCGACCATCAAAGGCGGCGATACGATCATCGGCTTCAACTTTCGCGGCGACCGCATGCGCCAAATCTACAGTGCGTTGATGGATGATCACTTTCAGGGCTTCGCGCGACCGAAGCTGCCGGACCTGTACTTTGTGACGATGGGCGTCTGGGGCGATGACGTGAGCGCGCCGCGCGCCTTTGTGCGTCCGCCGCAAGCGACCTGCCTTGCCGAAGTGCTGAGCAAGCATGGCAAGCGCCAATATCACACGGCTGAGACCGAGAAATATCGGCATGTCACCTTCTTCTTCAACGGTCAGCGCGATGAGCCGTTCGAAGGCGAAGATCGCTACCTTGAGCCTTCGCCAAAAGACGTGCCGACCTACGATCTCAAGCCTGAGATGAGCGCTATTCCGCTCACCGATAAGACCGTCGAGGTGATCCTGAGCCGCCAATACGATTTCATCTTGCTCAACTACGCTAATCCTGACATGGTCGGACACACAGGCGTGCTGGAAGCGGCGATCAAGGCTGTGGAGACGGTTGACGCGCAACTGGCGCGCTTGCTGGCAGCCGCTGAGCAGATCGGCGCGACGGTCATCGTGACCGCCGATCACGGCAACTGCGAGCTGATGGTCGATCCTGAGACAGGTCAGCCGCACACGGCGCACACCATGAATCGCGTGCCGTTCATCCTGATCACGCCCGATGGCAGCTGTCCGCTGCTGCGCGAAGGCGCGCTTTGCAACGTCGCGCCGACCGTTCTACAATTGATGGGCATTCCCAAGCCGCCGGAGATGGACGCCGAGAGCCTGCTTGTCTGAATGCGCCAAACGTCCGATGCCACAGCTGAGCCGTGCGCTCGCTTGTGGTGAGTCAGAGGTTGTTAGCCATGCGCAAGTTTCTGCTATGTGCTATCGGCGTGTGTTTGCTGCTCGTCAGCGCGCCGCTACAGGCGCAAGAAGCGCCGATTCTGGCGCGCCTGATGCGTCTTGTGCCGTTTGAGCGGTTCAGCAGTGCTGAGCTGACCAACGGCGTTGACCTGATCACTTACATTGATCACGTCGCGCTGCAAAAAGCGCTGCCCAACTCAGAGCGTCCTGCCAGCTTCGAAGACCTACAGGCGCGCCGCGATGCGCCGTCTGTGCGATGGTATATGCAAGGTCTGCGTTTCCCAGAATCAACAGATAGCAATCTGCTGAACGCTGCGATCTATGGCGAGCAAATGCGCGAGTCGGTCGGCTTCGATTACTACACTGTTGACCAAGCCCTATCGTTCGCCGCGCGCTCGAACACAGGTCGCCTGTACACGGGAAAGTTCGATCAGGCTGCTGTGCAGCGCGCTTTCCTCGCGCGCGATTACGCGCGTCTTGAGCGCGACGACCTGATCGTGTTGTGCGGCGATCCTGAGTGCAGCGCCGACCGCATGTCCGCGAGCGACGCCGATCCTGCCAATCCGTTCGGCGGCGCTTTCCGCAGTCGCCATCCGTTGGCGCTGGCTGAAGACCTGATCTTCAGCGCGTCTTCGATGCCTATTTTCGAGGCGATGATCGCTGCCTATGAGGACGGCTCGCCTTCGCTGTTGCAAAACGACGCCATGCGCGCGCTGCTGGACGCCTTGAATGCCGAAGGCACGGTCGTGCAGGCGATCTTCTTCAGAGACGTGCCGTCTCTGACGCCGCGCAGCGCGCCGTATGCGCTCGGCGCGATCGTCCACGTCCTGCGCGAGAACGGCGATCAGCCGAACTACATCGCGCTCGTCTACGACGCACAGCGCGACGCGCAAGCCATCGCCGCCGATCTGAGCGAGCGCGTGCGCCGCGCTGAGAAGTTCACGGCGCGCATCAGGCAGAGCGGCGGCAGCTTCGGCGCTGTCCAAATCGTCCAAGCCGAGTCGGACGCGCCATACGTGCTACTCTTGCCGATCAACAGCCGAGCGCCGCGCGGCATTCCACAAGGCGCAATTGCGACGCCTGCGCCACTCGCCGTCTTCGGAAACCTAGCCTTCTCGCTGCAGAACTTCGATCTCGACTTTTTGGCGACCAGCCCGTGAGCGCAGGACGATGAGCGAGCAGCCGAGCCAAGTCCGCAGCGCGCCTGCGCGCACAAGCAGCAAGCCGCGTTCCACGCCGCGCCCGATCTCCAGTATGCAGGTCGTCTTCGGCGCGATCTTGGCGATCTCGCTGCTGCTCGCCATCAATTTCAGCGGACGCATCGCCGCCGGTCGTCAAATCAGTGCGCAGCGCCAAGAGCTGCTCTACAGCATCGAGACATTGCAGGCACGCGCCACAGCGCTGCGCACTGAGCTGAACTTCTACGCCAGCGACGCCTTCGTGGAAGCATGGGCGCGCCGCGAAGGCAAAATGATCCGTCCGAATGAAGTGTTGGTTGTGCCTGTGCCGCCGCTCACCACGCCGACTCCGATCCTCACGCCGACTCCGCTGCCGCCTGAGATCGTCACGCGCCGCGAGAACGCGCCGTCCAACTTCGAGCTGTGGTGGCAGCTCTTCTTCGATTCGCCGCCGCCCAGATAGCGACCGTGCGCCGCCTGCCGCCGATCCTGCTCGCCTTGCTGCTGTGCCGCGCCGCGCTCGGCATCGGCATGGCGATCCGCACGCCCGCTTGGGAAGCCTACGATGAGCCGTTTCACTTCGCCTACGCTGCGCAGTTAGCTCGGCAAGGCACGCTGCCCGACTCAAGCAATCCGATGCACATTCATCCGCCTGCCTACCACGCGCTGATCGCCGCCTTCATGCAGCTCTCAGGCAGCCTTGAGACGCCTTTGGCGCCGCCTGACCACAACTGGTATTTCTATGCAGGCAGCGGCAATCCCAACTTCGCCTTGCCTGCGCGCACGGCTGAGCAGCGCAGCACGCAGCGCGATCTGATCGCAGTGCGCCTGTTCACGGCGCTCGTCGCTTTGATCGCAGTGGCAGCGGTTTGGCGCGCAGCGCGCACAGCGCGCCTAGGCGCGTCGCTCGCCTTCTGCGCGACCGTCTTCTTCGCCTGTCATCCGCAGGCGCTCTTCAGCGGCAGCACGCTGAACAACGACGCCGCCGCGATGTGGATCGGCGCGCTCATCGCGTGGTGTCTGGTCGCGGCAGCCCAAGGGCGACGCGCGCGCTTTGCGTTCACAGCGCTCGCTTTGAGCATCTTCGGCAGCGCGATCAAACTGAGCGTGCTGCCGCTGAGCGCCGCGGCGGCGTTGGCGCTCGTCTTGAGCGGCAAGCTGCGCCAATGGCTCGGCTATGCACTGCTCAGCGGCGCGTTGCTCGCCGTTGGCGCGTTTGCAGCGCGCGGCTCAGATTGGCTGTTGCCTTTTGCCGCGCAAGTTCACGGTCAGATGGCGCCGCTCGCCATCTGGGGACGGCTGAGCAGTCCGCTCGGCGCGCTCCTGCTGGGCGATGCGCTGCGCTACGGCGCGACGAGCGCTTTTGGAATCTTCGGCTGGGGAACGATTCAGCTGCCGTCTTGGACACAAGGCGCGCTGTGGCTCGGCGTGCTGATCGGCGCGCTCGGCATATGGCGCGCGCGATGCAGGCGCGT
>DAOTWB010000240.1:0-1824 GCA_034436235.1 Anaerolineae bacterium | reverse complement strand
GCGATATCGCGCCAATTGAAAATAGCGTACAGATCAGTGATCGTATTCGGAAAGGTGACGCCGATAATGCCGCTTGGCACGCCATTGACCAGCTCGCTGGCGAAGGTCAGATCGGTGAAGACTTCCGTGCTGAGATCAACCTGACCGCCTGCCATGATGAAATCAGACGACGCCGCGAGCCGCTCTTCGATATAAAGCTCCAAGCGATAGCGCCCTGGCTGCAACGGATTCGCCACAGGCGCGCTGGCAGTGATCGAGCGCTTGCCGTTGCTGCCGCCTGACCACAGCTCATTCACTTCGGAAATGCGTAGGTCTTCATAGTACCACACTTGCCGCCAAGGCGTGCCGTCCACCATGTTGGTGTAGACGAACTCAGCGTTGATCACGTTTGAGACGGGCAGGATGTTGCCTGTGTTCACCAGCTGAAAGTTCAGGTCTTGCACGCCGAACAAAATGTTGGAAAACTCAGGCTCGGTTGAGGCGCCGCCGCCAATGGTGATGGTCGCGCTCGCCACGCGCACGCCTTCGATGAACAAGATGAACTCATAGTCGCCGTTTGGATAGACTTGTGCCGTACTGCCGATGTACCACAAGCCGTTGCGTCCGCCGCTCCAAGTGGCAGGCGCTAGGCTGAAAGTCGGATCGATCACGCCGTCGCGCAGCACGCGCAGCTCGTAGATGATGCCATCGCGCATGTTGGCGTAATCGAAGAACAAGTAGAGCGTGTTGATGCCTGCAGGCGCGCGCCTGACGACTCGCGTCGGATTGCCTGCCAGATCGACGCCCGTGGCGAAGAACAGACGCCTGAATTGCGGCGCACCGACAACGTTCTGTCCGATCTCTTCAAGGCTGAGCGGCTGTGGCTCAGGCAAAGCCTGCTGCGAAAACGGCGTGATCTCCAGCTGCGCAGCGAGGATCAAGCCGCGCGCCAAGCGCGAAGGACGCAGCGCGTTCACAAAGCCGCTGATCGGCACGCACAGGTCGTTTTCGTCCACGCGACCGTCGCCGTTGGTATCTTGAATGCGTCGGCAGCTCTCGTCAGGATTGCCCAGCACGCCGCTCGTGGCAGGCTCAACGGTCGGAATGCCGATCAGCCGCCCTTGCGTATCGTAAGCGCCGCCGCCGCTCATCGTGCCGGGCAGAGCGGCGCGCGTCTTGAGCCAAGCGCGGTCGCCCAGCCGCGCCTCAGCCGTGAAGCCGCTGATCGTGCCGCGTATGACGCGCGCCGTGCTGCTGGCAGTCGGATCGCGCTCAGGCGCGGCATAGCCAACAAACTCAACCGTCTGATCGAGCGTCACGTCATCCGAGTTGCCCAACTCCACAAATGGCAGCAAGAGCGCCTCGCGATTGACAGGGCGATCATCCAGCGTGCGCGCCACCTGCAAGACCGCTAAATCCCAGCCTGTGTTGACAGATAGCACTTCAGCGTAGTACTTCGGCACCGGCGCCTCGCCAATGCGCACGGTCAGCGCGACCACAATGCGATCCGAGCGACAGCCTGCGATCGGCAAGGCGACGTGCGCATTGGTCAGGATCAGTCCATCGGCGCTCACAAGCGTTCCAGAGCCGATGCACGAGATCACAGTCTGCCCGACGGCGTTGGTGAACACTTGTGTGATCTGCACAGTGGCGCGTTGCAACTGCTCTAAATCGAGCGGCGTCTGCGCCTGCGCACGCATCGGCATCGGCAAGCCGACGACGAGCAAGGCGACGCTCAGCAGAAAATGTGCGAGCTTTTTCATCCGCGCAAAGCGATGCTCCAACTGCCTACAGATTGAAGAACGGAATTGCTTCTGCCCAGATGTTATCCAACTGATCGTGCAG
>DAOTWB010000239.1:0-55099 GCA_034436235.1 Anaerolineae bacterium | reverse complement strand
CAAGCGCACGAGTCCTTGCGCGATGAGCGCACGCTGCTCGACGAGCTGCTCAGCGCGCGCGAGATGCCGATCAGCCAAGCGCGCGATTACCTCGCCAACTTTTTGTTCACAGGCGATGACGTTTTCCGCACGGTCAGCACGCTCAGCGGCGGCGAGCGCGGACGGCTGGCTTTGGCAAAGCTGGCGCTGAGCGGCGCGAATTTGCTCCTGCTGGATGAGCCGACCAATCATCTGGATATTCCATCGCAGGAAGTGCTGCAGGACGTGCTGGCGCAGTTTGAAGGCACGATCCTGCTCGTCAGCCATGATCGGTATCTGATCAGCGCGCTTGCCACGCAGATTTGGGCGGCGCGTCCAGGCTATCTGGACGTCTTCATCGGCGATTACAGCGCGTATCTTGCCGAGCGCGAAGCAGCCAAGCTCGCCGCTGCCGCGCGCCAAGAGCGCAAGGCGACGCAACCTGCCAAGAACAGCAAGCCGAGCGGCAACAAAGACGGTCTCTCGCCGCGCGAGCGCGAGCGGCGCGTAGCGCAGATCGAGGCGGACATCCATCAACTGGAGACCGATCTAGCGCGCTTGGAAGCCGAGCTTGCCGCTGCCAGCGCCAATGGCGAAGTGGATCGCGTGCGCGCGCTTGGCGAGGCGTATGCACAGACTCAAAACGCGCTCGATGCGCACCTGCGCGAGTGGGAAACTTTGCTCGCCTGACTCTTCACCTTTCACAAGGAGCTTCTATGAGACGCTTGACGCTTCTGGCTGCCTGTACGCTGCTCCTGAGCGCCTGCAGCAACGTTCAAACCGTGCCGACCAACACGCCCATCGTGCCGACTGCGCCTTCAACTGCCAATTTCCGTCCTGTGGCAGTCGGTCAAGGCGCGTGCCTTGGCGCGCCCGATCCTGAGTACACGCCGCCTGCCAATCGTCCCAGCAGCTACGCCGCGCCTGAAGATCAAAAGCTGGATACCAACAAGACATACTGTGCGATCCTGACCACTGAGAAAGGTCGGATCGTCGTCCAACTCTATCCTGAGATAGCGCCGCAGCACGTCAATTCATTCATCTTTTTGGCAAGACAAGGTTTTTACGACGGCACGACCTTCCATCGCGTGATCCCAGGCTTCGTGGCGCAAGGCGGCGATCCGACAGGACGCGGCGACGGCGGACCTGGCTACCGCCTGCCGCTGGAAGTCAGTCCGCTGGTCAGCTACGACCGCGTTGGCGTGCTAGGCATGGCGCGTACAAACGATCCGAACTCAGCTGGCAGCCAGTTCTTCATCACCTACGCGCCTGTGCCAAACTTGAATCCGAGCGCGCAGAGCGCAGGCTACACCATCTTCGGACAAGTGGTGGAAGGCATGGACGTGGTCGAGCGTATCACACCGCGCGAGCCGAGTCCGACTGCGCCGCGCGGCGACCGCTTGATCTCAGTGCGCATTGTGGAGCGCTGAGCGAAGGCAGGGCATGACGCTCATCTTCGGCATTGAGACATCCTGCGATGAGACGGCAGCCGCTGTTGTGGAAGCGACGGCTGATGGCAAGCTGCACGTGCGCGCTAACATTGTCGCTTCGCAAGTGGAAATGCATCGCAAATACGGCGGCGTCTTCCCTGAGGTCGCGGCGCGCATGCACATTGAGACCATTCACGCCGTGGCGCGCGAAGCGCTCGCCGCCGCCGCCGTGCAACCTGCCGCGCTGAGCGCGATCGCCGTCACGCAAGGTCCGGGCTTAGCAGGCTCGTTGCTGGTTGGCGTGAACTTCGCCAAAGGCTTGGCGTTGGCTTGGGAAAAGCCGCTGATCGGCGTCAATCACCTCGAAGGACATCTCTACAGCCTGTGGCTGAGCGAACACGCCGACTCGCTGCGCTTCCCTGCTGTGTGCCTGCTGATCAGCGGCGGACACACTGAGCTGCTCCTCGTGCGCGCCCATCGTGATTACGCGCTGTTGGGCAGCACGCTCGATGACGCCGTCGGTGAGGCATTTGACAAGGTAGCGCGCGTGCTAGGCTTAGGCTATCCCGGCGGACCTGCTATCGAGCGCGCCGCGCGCGACGGCGATCCGAGCGCTTACGCCTTCGCACGCGCCGATCTCGGTGACGAGCGTCCGTATGCATTCAGCTTCAGCGGCATCAAGACGGCGGTCATGCGCGCTGTGCAGCCGCAGCCTGCCTATGGCAAGCGCGTGCGCGGTGAAGAGTCCTTGCGAGAAGGCAACTTGCGCCCTGATGTCAACGTCGCCGATGCAGCCGCCAGTTTTCAGGCAGCCGCCGTCGAGATGTTGATCGCGCCGACGCTGCGCGCCGCCGAGTCGTACAACGCAACCGCCATTTGGTTAGCAGGCGGCGTCAGCGCCAATGCGTATTTACGTCAGCAACTCTCGGCGCGCACACAGCTGCCCGTCTACGCGCCGCCTTTGCCGCTGTGTACGGATAACGCTGCTATGATCGCCGCCGCAGGCTACTTTCGCTACGCGGCAGGTCAGCGCGACTCGCTGGCGCTGGACGTGCTGCCGATGCTGCCGCTGGTCTCAGCTTGATGCGGCAAGTGCAGCGTGAAGGTTGTGCCGCTGTTCAGCTGGCTGCGCACGCTGACCGTGCCGCCGTGCGCCTCGATCACGCGCTTGACAATCGAGAGACCTAGCCCACTGCCGCTGCCGTGTTGCGCGCGATTGACGCGATAGAAGCGCTTGAAAATGTGCGGCAGATGCTCTTCGGTAATGCCGATGCCGTTATCCTCAACTTCGATCAGGACGCGCTGAGCGCCGTGCGCCGTGCGCACTACGATCTTGCCGCCGCGCGGCGTGTATTGCATAGCGTTATCCAACAGATTGTTCACGGCGCGGCTGAGCAGATCAGCGTTCACCCAGACCAGCGGCAGCGCCTGCGCAGGCTCAAAAGTCAATGTGAGCGCGCGTTCAGCCACTAGCGGCTGATAGATATCAACAATTCGGGCGAGCAGCGCGTTCAGGTCGCATGGCGCGCGCTCAAAACTGCCCAACTGCTCAGAGCGCGCCATGTCTAGCAACTGATCCACCAGCTTGACCGTCCGCCGTCCGCTGCTCTTCAGCACCTCGCCTTGATGTGCGATCTGCGAAGATAGCTCAAAGCACGCCTTGAGAGACGCTTGCGCCTGAAGCGGCAAGCGGTCGCCTGCGTAGCGCTCGACGGCAGTCAGCTGCTCGTTCAGCTTTTCGATGAGGCGATTGATCAGGTAGATAGCGTTCTGCTGGGCAGTGAACGGCGTGCGGAAGTCGTGTGACATATCCTGCAGAAAGCTCTGCAGCAAACTGACCTTCTGACGTTCAATGGCGAGATCGAAGGCTTGCTGTTGCGCCTCGTGCAGCGTCGTCAGGTCTTGGAAGAAGCCGTAGAGCCGCTTGACCGCGCCTTGATCGTCGCGCAGCGCCTTGCCGACCACGCGCACCCAGAGTCGTCTGCCTTGCGCGTTGACGAATGGCACTTCCACATCCCATCCTGTGCCGCGCTCTTGCGCCGCTCGGATCGCCTCAAGGATGATCGAGCGCGACTCAGGCGGATAGAAGTTGACCGCCTCTTGGAAGCTAGGCGGCTGACTGACAGGCAAGCCGTGAATGTGATAGACCTGATCAGACCAGTAGACTTGCAGCGTCTCTAAGTCGAGTTCCCACGCGCCAATGGCGGCTAAGCGCTGCGTATCTTGCAGCAACTCTTGAATGCGGCGCAGCTGCGCGTTGCTGCGCTGTAAAGCGATCAATCGTCCCAGCAGGCTGCTGTAGAGCGAGAAGAGCGTCTCTTCGTAGGCTCTTGGCGGACGCTGCCGCACGAGATTATCCGCAACCAAGTAGCCGAGCGTCTGTTTGCCGTCCCAAAGCGCCGCTACGATCTGCCAGCCTGTGCCAACGACTTCTTGTCCGTCGTACAAGGGCGCGTCCATCCACATGCGGACGCGCGCAGGCGCTTCATCCACTGCTCGCCGCCAAGTCAGCTGCGCTGCAGGCAGGCTGAGTGCGTGTTCGTCGCGCAAATTGCCATGCCGATCCGTGCCGTATGTGCCGATCAGACGGTCGCTTTGCAGATCGCGCAAAAATAGCGCAAGGCGCTCAAAGCCGAGCTGTGCCAAGCCTTGCGCCACAGCCTGTTGGCACAGGCTCTCAAGATCGGGCAGGCTCGTCAATTCCACACTCAGCTGATAGAGCGCGTGAAGCGCTTCCGCCTCAGCCGAATGCTGATGTGTCTCGAAGAGCCGCACCAGTTGCTCAAAGGCAGCCTGATCGCGGCTGTGTGCGCGCAATTGCGCCAGCAGGTCAGGGTCGAGAGACATTGTATTCTGCCATGTTCGTGTGCCTGTTAAAAGTATTTAACAACTACATCATACGACAAATTGCAAATGCGATCAATAGGCGCGTCTCTGCGCCGCAGCGCCGCCTGTGCTATAATCTGTTTAATAGATTTGAGCAGAGGAATTGCCATGCTGATGCGATCATTCTTCCTGTACTTGGCGCGCTCGCGCACGGCGCGCAACTTTTTGATGCGCTTGCCTGCTGCGCAGCGCGTGGCGCGTCGTTTTGTGGCAGGCGAGACGCTTGCGCAAGGCATTCAAGCGGTGCGCGCCTTGAACGCCAAAGGCTTGCTCGCCACGCTCGATCATCTGGGCGAGAACGTGGTGACCGAGACAGATGCAGCGCGCGCTACGCAAGACTATCTTGACTTACTAGACGCAATCGCTGAGTCGGGCGTGAATGCCAATGCGTCGCTCAAGCTGACTCAGCTTGGATTGGACATCAGCTTTGAGCTATGCCTGAACAACATGCGCTGCATCCTAGAGCGCGCTGCACAGCACGGCAATTTCATTCGAATTGACATGGAAAGCTCTGCTTACACTGAGGCGACCTTGCGCTTGTATCGCACGCTGCGCGATGCGCACGGCTTCCGCAATGTTGGCGTGGTCATTCAGGCGTATCTGTTCCGCAGCGCTGAGGACGTGCGCGCGCTGGCGGCGGAAGGCGCAAACATTCGGCTGTGCAAAGGCGCCTACAAAGAGCCGCCGACGGTCGCCTTCCCTGAAAAACGCGACGTGGACGCCAATTTCATCAAACTGGCAGAACATTACCTCTCGCCTGAGGCGCGGCAGCGCGGCGCGTACATCGGCGTGGCAACGCACGATGATAACATGATCAACGCGGTCAAAAATTACGCGGCTGTGCAAGGCATTCCGAAGGATCGCTTCGAATTCCAGATGCTGTATGGCGTGCGCAGCGCAGCGCAACAAGCGCTTGTGGCAGAAGGCTACAAAGTGCGCGTCTACGTGCCATACGGCACTGAGTGGTATCCATACTTCATGCGTCGTCTGGCAGAGCGACCTGCCAATGTGTGGTTCATCTTGCGAAACTTCTTTCGGAACTGAGCGATGAAGATGAGTCCAATTGGCGCGCTTTTGCTCGTGGTCGTGATCGCGGTCGTGGTGATCGGCATCATCGCCTACAGCGCGCTGCGCGGCGAGGAAGAAGCGCTGATGCGGCGTCTGGCGGCGGAAGGCGTCAGCGTGCAGGCTGAGGTGATCAAGCGCGAGCAGAATCCAAATCCTGATAATCCAATTCGAATGCAATATTGGCTCATCTTCCGCTACACGGTCAGCGGCACGCCTTATGACTACCGCGAGATGGTCAGTCAGGCTGAGTTCGAGAACACGCCTGAAGGCACGCGCCTGAGCTTGACCTACCTGCCGAGCGATCCGCGCGTAGTGACGCGCACGCAACGCTTGCTGCCTTATAGGCAATGAGCGAGGACGACGATGACGGGCGTACCAATCGCGCTGCGCGGCAAGGTCGCGCTTGTGACAGGCTCTGCGCGGCGTGTCGGCAGGCAGATCGCCTTGAAGTTGGCGGCGTGCGGCATGCATGTGGTCGTGCATTATGGCAATCCGTCCAGCGCGGCTGAGGCTGAGTCGGCGGCGGCTGAGATCGCGGCGCAAGGCGTGCAGGCGCACGTCATGCGCGCCGATCTAGGCGATCCGCAGCAGATCGCGGCGCTGTTTGATGGACTTCAAGCGCGCTTCGGCAGGCTCGATCTACTGGTGAACAATGCGGCGATCTTTCCGCGCCAAACGCTGATGGATGCATCGCTGACGGATTGGCAAAACGCGCTCGCCATCAATCTGACAGCGCCGTTTCTGTGCAGTCAGCGCGCGGCGCGCCTGATGCTGGCGCAAGAATCGGGCGGCGCGATCATCAACATCGCCGATCTGAGCGCTTTTCGGAATTGGCGCGCTTATCCGTATCACGGCGTCACAAAAGCGGCGCTGGTCAAGCTGACCGAGGCGTTTGCGCTGGAGCTGGGCAGCAAAGTGCGCGTCAACGCTATTGCGCCCGGTCCTGTCCTGCGCGACGAAGCCAACACGCCTGAGGCATGGCAGCGCATCGGCGAGCGCTTGCCTGTTGGCACAACTGGACATCCGAACGACGTGGCAGAGGCGGTCGCCTTTTTAGCGGCGCAGCCGTTCATCACAGGCGTCACGCTGCGCGTAGATGGTGGTGAGTATTTACTGTAACTCTGATGCGCTTGAATCAATCTCTCAATCAACGTCTGCTGCGCCATCGGCTGAATGGACGCAGCATGGATCATATCGGCACGATCTGCTTGCTGAGCGCGGCTGTGGTCTGTTTAGGCGGTATGCTCAGCGGCAGTTTATTCTTGTGGATCGCAGCGTTCGGTCTGGCGATTGCAGGCATGGTCGCGCATGTGCTGAGTCCGCATGTGGAAGCGCGGCGCCTGGTGCGGCAAGCGCGCAGGTTGGCAGAGATGGGCAGAGTGCGCGAAGCGCTGCTCTACACCAATCGCGCCATTGCGCTGGTGCCAGATGTGACGAGCGCGTTCGTGGTGCGCAGCGCGCTCTACGCCGGCATCGGTCAGCTGGATATGGCTGTGGATGACGCTGAACACGCGGTGCGGCTCTCGCCGCGCCATCCTGAGGCGCGCTTGGCGCGTGCGCGCATGTACAGCCGCTACGGCTTGCACGAGGACGCTATTCTCGATCTGCAAATAGGCTTGGACGAACGTCCTGACTGGGCAGCCGGTTATCTTGAAAGCGCGTATCTGCACGTGCGCCTGCAAGAGCATGAGAAAGCCTTGGAGACTCTGCAAGCGTTGCAGCGACACGTGCGCGCGCCTGCGAGCCGCTATGAGGCGTATCTGCTGGCGGGCTGGATTTGCGAGGAGAAGCTGAAGGACTTGGATCGCGCGCTGAGCGCGTACAGCCGCGCTGTGGCACTTCAGCCTGAGCGCCGCGCAGGCTACGCACGGCGCGCGGCGCTCTACACAGCGCGCGGCGACCGTCTGCAGGCAGCTGAGGATTGGCTGCGCGCTGCGGAATGTCCTGAGCATGAGTCGGAGCGGACGCGCAGCGCGTGGTTGCGCGCTGTGTGCTACAGCAAGCGCTACGCGCTGACTCGCGACGCGGCGGATTGGCAGCTGTGGCGCACTGCGCTCGAAGCGAGCGTCCAACAGGATGCTGAGCCATACGCTAAGCGTGCGCGCGTCATGCTGCGCATGATGACGCAGCCGCAACCGTCCGATTTTCCGCCGCGCTTGATACATTATCCGAACTGATCTCGCCGTGATCTGCCTATGACCTACACTTGTCCTGAGCATCTGCAAGCCATCTTGAAAAATCTGCCGCACAAGCCAGGCTGCTACCTGATGAAAAGCGCCGACGGCACGATTCTGTACATCGGCAAGGCAGTGGACCTGCACAATCGCGTCCGCAGCTATTTTGATAGCGGCGTGACCGATCCGAAAACCTTGCGCTTGCGCGAAGAGATTGTGCACATTGACTTCATCGTCCTGCCCAATGAAATCGCCGCGCTGCACACGGAATATCATCTGATTCGCGAGCATCAGCCGCGTTACAACGTCCGCTTCAAGGACGACAAGAAGTATCCGTACATCGCAGTGCGCTGGGCGCATGATTTTCCGCGCGTCGAGATCACGCGCCGCGTTGAGCAGGACGGCTCGCGCTATTTCGGACCGTACACTTCAGCGTGGAGCGTGCGCGAGACGCTTGACGTGCTGCGGCGCGCCTTTCCCTACCTCACTTGCGATCGGCACATCACGGGCAAGGATGAGCGCGCTTGCTTGTACTACGATATCAAGCTGTGCAACGCGCCGTGCATCGGCAAGGTCAGCCGCGAAGAATATCGCGCCAACTTGCAAGGTCTGATGGACTTTTTGAGCGGTCACAGCGACGCGATCATCCGCCAAGTGCGCGAAGAGATGACGGCTGCCGCTGAGTCGCTTCAATTTGAGCGCGCCGCTGCCTTGCGCGATAGATTGCGCGCGATGGAACGCGTCGTCGAGCGCCAAAAGGTCATTCTGCCGACTGACGTCAATCAGGACGTGATCGCCTTTGCACAGGAGAAGGACGACACTTGCGTGCAAGTGTTGTTCATTCGCGGCGGACGTCTGATCGGACGCGAGTATTTCCTGCTGGATGGCGCGGATGAGACGGCTACGGCGGAAATTTTGCGTCAGTTCGTGCTGCAGTTCTACGAGAACGCCGCGCAAGTGCCTGAGGAAGTCCTGCTGCCGGAAGAGGCGGCTGAAGCTACGCTGTTGGAGCAGTGGCTGCGCGCCAAACGCGGCAAAAAAGTGACGTTGAGCGTGCCGAAGCGCGGCAACAAAGCTGAGCTAGTGCGAATCGCGCTTGAGAACGCGCAAGAGACGCTCGCCATGCTGCGCGCGCAATGGGCAAGCGACACGAATAAGCAAACTGAGGCGCTCGCCGAGTTGCAGAGCGCGCTGAATTTGCCCGCGCCGCCTAACCGCATTGAATGCTTCGATGTCTCGACGTTGCAAGGCACGGCGACCGTCGCCAGTCGCGTGGTCTTTGTGCAAGGCGTGCCGCGCAAGGCTGAGTATCGCAAATTCAACATCAAGACGGTCAGCACGATTGGCGATCCGAACGATTTTCAAGCGATGCGCGAGGCGCTCATGCGGCGCTTTCAGCGCTACGCCGATGCGATCAGCGGCGCGCTGACCACAGGACAGGTCGGCAAGCGCGACGACGATGACACATGGCGCTTGCTGCCCGACCTGCTGATCGTAGATGGCGGCAAGGGACAGCTGAGCGTGGCAGTGGAAGTGTTACAGCACTTCCACTTGCTCGGACAAGTGCCAGTGTGCGGACTCGCCAAGCAGGAAGAAGAGCTTTTCGTGCCGACTCAAGCGCACGCAATTCTGCTGCCGCGCCGTTCGCAAGCGCTGTTCCTCGTCCAGCGCATCCGCGATGAAGCGCATCGCTTCGCGATCACTGCCAATCGGCAGCAGCGCGCTAAGAAAGGCGTGGTCAGCCGCTTGGAGAGCATTCACGGCATTGGCGCGGCAAAACGCAAAGCGCTCTTAGAAGCGTTCGATAAAGATATTGACAAGATTCGCGCGGCAAGCCTTGAAGAGCTGATGCAAGTCAAAGGCATCACGCGCCAACTGGCAGAGCGCATCAAGGCGAGTTTGTGAGACGCTGCGAGATGCAGCGCCTCAGCGCATTTCACTCGCGATCCACAAGGCGGTGGATTGTGCCGCCGCCAAAGTCCACCAAGTAAAGCTCGCCTGCTTCGTCCTCGCCGAACGAGCTGACAGGGAAGCGCGCGCTCATGATCTCGGTCATTTCCCAAGCGTTGGCGCTGGTCTCGCGCAGCGCCCAGACTCTGGTCGAGCCGAAATCGGCGAAGAAATAGTAGCCCTGCATACGCGGAAAAGCGCTGCCGCGATAGACGTAACCGCCTGTGATCGAGATGCCTTGGCTGTGGTCGTACTCGGCAACTGGCATTTGCAGACCGTCGCGATTGCAGCCCGTGCGCGGCTGGAAGCAATGCGCGCCTTCCATGATGTTCCAGCCGTAATTCAAGCCGCCCATCGCGCCGCGCCGCTCGATGTGGACTTCTTCGTAGCGATTCTGTCCCACGTCTGCGATGTACTTATCGCCCGTCAGCCGATCAAAACTGAAGCGCCATGGATTGCGCCAGCCGATTGACCAAATCTCAGGCAAGCCTTCGCGTCCATCGGCATACGGATTGCCCGTCGGAATGGCGTACGGATCGCCGTTGTCCACGTCAATGCGCAAGATTTTGCCCAAGAGCGTGCGCTTGTTCTGCCCTGCGCCCAGCGGATCGTTGGCGCCGCCGCCATCGCCCATGCCGATGTAAAGCAAGCCATCTGGTCCAAAGGCGATCATGCCGCCGTTGTGATTGGCGTACGGCTGCTCGATCAGCATGATGCGCTTGGCGCTATTCGGATCGGCGCGATTCGGATCGCTCTGCAGGACGCTGTAACGCTCTATGACTGTATGTCCCTGCCGATTGGTGTAATTGACGTAAAAGTAGCCGTTGCGCGCGTAGTTGGGATGAAATGCCAGTCCGAGCAAGCCTTGCTCGTAGCCGCTCGCGCGTATGCGATCGCGAATATCGAGGAAGACCGCGCCGCGCTTGCCGTTCTCCAACAGCGCAATCGTGCCGCCTTTTTCCACCACAAAGATGCGTCCGCTACCATCGTTGGCGTGAGTCAGGAAGAGCGGCAGCGTGAAGCCTTCGCCAACCTTCTCTAGAGCAGGCGAGAATGCTACACGCGCTTGCATCGTAGCACTTGATGTAGGCAATGCCGCTTGCGCCAACAATGTGCTGAAGCCTAAGATCAGGCTGACCGCTAGGACGACCATCAAACCAATACGCGTTTTCATCTGCATAAGCGTTCCTCTTCATACGCTATCCATCAAAAGGCAAGGTTAGCACGCTCGGACTCGGCGCGCCAAGCTGCGCGGCGCAAATTTCTACAAATGCTCACAAACGCGCAGTGCATCAGCAATTTGAGCAGCGCGCACAGCGTGCGTTTGTTTTACTCAAATTACTTGACGCGCTTTAGAATACGCGCTAGGCTCATTTTAGCGCGTTGCTCTTGATACAAATCACCTTATGTGCAAACTTAGCCTTCACAACGCACTAGAATGGAGTTTTGCTATGCGTTCAAATGGTCTAAGCATTTTCATAGCGCTCAATACGCTGCTCATTTTCTTATTGAGTGCTGCGATGATGTCAAATGCAACATCGGTCTCAGCGCAGGGTGTGCGCCAAGTTGCCACGCCTACCTTCTCAGCGCGACCGCCAATCTCAGCGGCAAACGTGCAGCGCGTGACCGAGCTGCGCAGACTCGGATTCGGCTTCATTAACGAGGTGCGCTATTCGCTTGATGGTAAATCGCTGGCAGTAGCGGGCAGCGCAGGTATATGGCTGTACAATGCACAGGACTTGAGCGCAGCGCCGCGTCTGCTCACAGGTCACGCTGACACGGTGAGCGCCGTGGCGTGGTCGCCAGACGGGCGATCCATCGCTTCAAGCTCGTTCGATTCGACCGTGCGCGTGTGGGACGTGGCGAGCGGGCGGCTTCTGCAGACGCTGCGAGAACATGAGAATAAGGCAACTGCAGTGGCGTGGTCGCCAGACGGGCGCTACCTTGCCTCAGGCGCATACGACGGCACTGTGAAGATATGGGATGTGGCGAACGGGCGATCTGTGCGCACAATCGGCAGCGACATACCATTTTCTTTGGTCTGGTCACCTGATGGACGCTACCTTGCTTCAACCGCGTTTAGTACAGATGTGCAAGTGTTAGAAGCTGCGACAGGGCGTTTTTTATGGACGCAAGAATATGCAGATACGTCACTGTCAGTATCATGGTCACCTGATGGACGCTCGCTCGCTGTAAGCTCAGAGAATGGCACTGTGCGCGTCTTAGACGCAACGACAGGGCGCGTCATGCGCACGCTCGCTGCGCACAGCAGCTCAGTATTCTCAGTGACATGGTCGCCTGATGGACGCTACCTGGCTTCGAGCTCCGATGACGGCACAGTGCGCATTTGGGAAGCGACAACAGGGCGCTCTGTGCGCACGCTCAGAGGACTCGGGAAGAGCGTATCATCAGCGGCGTGGTCGCCTGATGGACGCTACATTGCCGCAGGCGCAGTGTCTTTCGCGCTACAAATTTGGGAAACGGCGACAGGACAATCTGTGCAGAGCCTGAACGCGACAGCGATCATTGAGAAGGTTGTGGCATGGTCACCTAGCGGGCGTTACTTCGCCACGGGCAAAACAAACGCTCGCGTGTGGGATGTGGCAACAGGGCAACTTGTGCAGGTGCTGGCAGGGCATATCAGCGAGGTGAAAGCTGTAGCGTGGTCGCCAGATGGACGTTACCTTGCCACTGCCTCAGGCTCTGAATTCGATGCGCAGGATAACACAGTGCGCGTGTGGGATGCATTCACAGGGCAACTCATACGCACGTTGAGAGAACATCAAGATTTGGTGAGTTCAGTGGCGTGGTCGCCAGATGGGCGCTATCTGGCTTCAGGCTCGTATGATAATACCGTGCGCGTGTGGGATGTGACGACATGGCAACTTGTGCAAACGCTGGAAACAAGCGGCGCTATTGACACTGTGGCATGGTCGCCTGATGGTCGTCACTTGATTCTAGGCGCTCGCCGCGTGCAAAAATGGGAAGTCTTCACAGGCAGGCCGGTATGGGCGCTCGAAGATTCAGGCTCGTTGATTCCTGCGTTTCTATCACCTGATGGACGTTATATCGCCTTGATCGGATGGCGAGTCATTCTGATAAACGATGCAGCGACTGGACAACAGCTGAAAGTGCTGGAAGAACACAAAGATGAGATAGGCGCTGTGGCGTGGTCGCCTGATGGACGCTACATCGCTTCAGGCTCGTTCGATTACACAGTGCAGATATGGGAAGTGGCAACAGGGCGGTCTTTGCGGACGTTCAGAGATCACAAGGATTTTGTGCGCTCAGTGGCGTGGTCGCCTGATGGACGTTTTCTCGTCACTGCTTCAGATGACGGTACAGTGCGCATCTGGGGCATCCCTGAGAATTGAAGCAGTGCGGGCGGGAAAACATCCTGCCCGCGTCTTCTGAGCAGCAGCGCGTCGCGTTGAATAGAACATCGCCAATCTGTTATAATTCGCTCATCACAGGCAAACACACGCGACCTTTCCTCGATAGGAGACTGCTCAATCTATGCGCGTGCCGCTCTCTTGGTTGAAAGAGTACGTGACGATCACGATCAGCGCCGAAGAGCTTGCCGAGCGCTTGACGCTGGCAGGTTTGGAAGTCAAGGCGCTTGAGTACATCGGCGTGCCGCAAGGCGAAGCGCCAGCCGGCATCACAGTGCCGCCGTCCGATCACCTGGTTTGGTCGCCTGATAAGATCGTGCTGGGCGCCATTCGTGAGGTGAAGCCACATCCAAACGCGGATCGCTTGGTGCTGGCGATGGTGGATTATGGCGCAGGGACGCTTGAGCAAGTGGTAACAGGCGCGCCGAACTTGTATCCCTACAAAGGTCTTGGCGAGCTGAATCCGCCGCTTTACGCGCCGCTCGCCCTAGAAGGCGCTGAGGTCTACGATGGACATGCCGAAGGACGCCAGCGCATGATCTTGAGAGAGAAGGTCTTGCGCGGCATTCCGAATCGCGCCATGGTCTGTAGCGCCAAAGAGCTGGGCTTAGGCGACGATCACGACGGAATCTTGCTCCTTGAAGATATCTCAGCGCCGCTCGGCACGCCTTTGGCGGATATTCTAGGCGACGTGATCTTCGAAATTGACCTGACGCCGAACATGGCGCGCGCTTACGGCATTCTCGGCGTGGCGCGCGAAGTGGCAGCGCTGACAGGGCAGACTCTGCGCGAGCCTTCATACGAATATCTCGGCACGGACGAGCCGAGCGAGCAGTTCTTCAGCGTCGAGATTCAAGATAGCGCGTTGAATCCGCGCTTTTGCGCCATTTTGATCCGCGATGTGCAGATCGCGCCTTCGCCTAGCTGGCTGCGTCGGCGCTTGGAAGCGGTCGGCGTGCGCAGCATCAACAACATCGTGGACGTGACCAACTACGTGATGTTCGAGCTTGGGCAGCCGATGCACGCCTTCGATTACGACGTGCTATTGCGGCGCTCAGGCGGCAAGCCGCCGCGCATCATCACGCGGCGCGCCACTGCAGGCGAGGTGCTTGAGACGCTGGACGGCGTCAAGCGCGTGCTGGACGATCAGACGGTCTTGGTCTGCGATAGCGAAGGCGCGCTCGGCTTAGGCGGCATCATGGGCGGCGCCGAGAGCGAAATTCAGCCCAACACGCGCAACGTGCTGCTGGAAGTGGCGAGCTGGAATTACATCAACATACGGCGCACGATGACTGTGCAGAAGATGAGCAGCGAAGCAGGCGTGCGCTTCTCGCGCGGCGTGCATCCTGAGCAGGCGCGGCGCGCCATCGGACGCGGCGCAGAGCTGATGCGCGTCTTAGGCGGCGCACAGGCGCGCATCACGCGGAATGTGATTGACATCTATCCGAAGCCTGCGCCACAGATCACGGTTGACTTGCCGCTGCGCGAAGTGCGGCGCACAATCGGCTTATCGCTGGACGCTGAGACGGTCAGCGGCATTCTGACGCGCTTGCAATTCGGCGTGACGCAAGAAGGCGATCTGTTGCGCGTGACTGTGCCTGACCATCGCGTGGACATCAGCACAGGTCAGATTGGCGTCGCCGATTTGTGCGAAGAGATCGCGCGCATTTACGGCTACGATCGCATTCCTGATACGCTGATCGAAGATGCCTTGCCTGACCAAGTGGCAGATGAAGCGCTTTTGCGCGAAGAGCGCTGCCGCGATATCCTCGCGCAGCTCGGTCTGCGCGAGGTGATCAACTACCGTCTGACCACGCCTGAGGCGGAAGCGCGCCTGATCGCGCCGAATATGTCTGCGCTTGACGGCGCCGATAAGGCGGAATACGTGCGGCTCGCCAATCCGATCAGCGCTGAGCGCACGGTCATGCGCCAGACCTTGCTGAACGGCTTGTTGGTGAATGTGGCGGAGAATTTGCGGCACAGTACACACCTGCGTCTGTTCGAAATTGGCAGCATCTTCTTGGGACGCGCCGACTCGCCGTTGCCCGATGAGCCGCGCCGTCTGGCGATTGCGCTGTGCGGCACGCGCGAGCTTTCCTCATGGCAGCGCGGCGAAGTGACGCCAAAAAATGCGCCGCTGATGGATTTCTACGACCTGAAAGGCATCCTCGAAGCGCTCGCTCAGGCGTTGCGGCTGCGCGGCGGCGTGCGCGCGCTCACTTTCAAGGCGCACGAGCATCCGACTTATTTTCCCGGTCGTTGCGCGGCGCTCTACCTGCGCGGCGAGCGGATCGGCTTCATGGGCGAGGTGCATCCATTGGTGCGCGCGCGCTATGAGATCGGCTTGCCTGTCATCGCCTGCGAGCTGGACTTCGAGGCGCTGACGGCGGATGTGCCGCTCATCGATCGCATTCAGCCGTTGCCGATCACGCCGCCTGTCTACGAGGACATCGCGCTGGTGGTGAGCGAGGCAGTGACGGCGGCTGAGCTTGAAGCGGTCATCCGTGAGGCAGGTGGCGAGCTGCTGCGCGACGTGCGTCTGTTCGATGTGTATCGCGGCGCGCCGCTGCCTGAAGGCAAGAAAAGTCTCGCCTACGCGCTGACCTATCAGGCAGATCGCACTTTGACCGATAAAGAAGTGGCTGCCGTGCGCGCTAAGATCATCAAAGCTGCCGAGAGTCAATTGAACGCGGTCTTGCGCGCTTGACAAAGGCTGTGCATTCGCGTCACAATAACTCTCATACGCGCGCAGATGACCTTGGATGAACGCACTGTGAAGGAACGCGGTTCGGCTGCCTAGAGCGGCTGTGCAGGTTGCGTACGCCAAGCTCAGACGCGAACGCCCTTCAACTGCGTGGAAGGGCGTTTTTGCATCGAAACAAAACATCCGCCTGCGCAGCGGATGCTTGCTGTATGCCCCATAGGGGACTCGAACCCCTGTTTCAGCCTTGAGAGGGCCGCGTCCTAGACCGCTAGACGAATGGGGCGCTCTTAACTGCGCGTGATTGTAGCAGGCTGTGGCGCGCTCGTCAACAGCCAATCTTGAGTGACGGCAGAAGTGGGGAAAATCGCATGTCTGAGATACTCGTTGTGAAAATGGGCGGCAGCGCAGGCGTGGACGTTGACTCAGTCTGCGCTGATATCGCCGCGCTCGCCCAGAACGGACGCCAGATTGTTTTGGTACACGGCACATCCGCCGCTGTGGATCGCCTGAGCGAGCGCGTCGGCGTGCCGCGCCGCACCCTGCAATCGCCCAGCGGTCACGTCAGCCGCTACACCGATCCTGAGACGCTCGAGCTGTACATCATGGCAGCCAACGGACAGGTCAACACGCAGCTCACGGCGCGCTTGCAAGCGCTCAGCGTGAATGCGCTCGGTCTGAGCGGCGTGGACGGTCGCTTGATGGCGGCACAGCGCAAGGAAGCCGTGCGTGCCATTGATCCGAGCAGCGGACGGCAGCGCATTGTGCGCGACGACTTCACGGGCAAGATCGAGCGAATCAACGTCGAACTGCTGCGCTTGCTCCTCACGAGCGGCTACTTGCCCGTGATCGCGCCTTTGGCGATCAGCCAAGCCTGCGAGCCGCTCAATGTGGACGGCGACCGCGCCGCTGCCATGATCGCCGCCGCGCTCGGCGCGCAGACTCTGGTCATTTTGACCAATGTGGCAGGACTCTTAGCGCGCTTTCCTGATGAGAGCAGCCTTGTGCGGCACGTGCCGCGCGCTGCGCTCGCCCGCGCATTGGACATGGCAGGCGGTCGCATGAAGAAGAAAATTTTGGCGGCGCAAGAGGCGATTGAAGGCGGCGTGCAGCGCGTCCTGCTCGCCGACTCGCGCCGTCCACAGCCGATCCAGACGGCATTAGCAGGCGAAGGGACAGCGATCACGCATGACTGAGACGCTCAACAACCTCGACTACATGGCGCTCGAAGAAGCGCACAGCAGCGGTGTCTACGCCAAGCGCGCTCTGACCATTGTGCGTGGCGCAGGCGCTCATCTATGGGACGCGGACGGCAGGCGTTACATTGATTGCGTCGGCGGACAAGGCGCGGCGAACGTCGGTCACGCGCATCCGAAGGTCGTAGCAGCCATTCAAGCGCAAGCAGCCGTCTTGCTCAGCTGCCCTGAGTTGTTTTACAACGATCAACGCGCGCTGTTGCTGCAAAAGCTGACGCAAGTGGCAGGGATGCAACGCGCTTTTTTGTGCAATAGCGGCGCGGAAGCGGTTGAGGCAGCGCTGAAATTCGCGCGCTTTGCCACTGGACGCACACACATCGTGGCGGCTGTGCGCGGCTTTCACGGGCGCACGATGGGCGCGCTCTCTGCCACGTGGGAGCCGAAATATCGTGAGCCATTTGCACCGCTCGTGCCGAACTATACGCACGTGCCGTACAACGATCTGGCGGCGGCTGCGGCGGCGATCACTGAACAGACGGCGGCAGTGATCCTCGAAGTGGTGCAAGGCGAAGGCGGCGTGCGTCCTGCGGATGGCGATTACTTGCGCGGCGTGCAAGCGCTCTGCCATGAGCGCGGCGCGCTCTTCATCGTAGACGAGGTGCAGACAGGCTTCGGGCGCACAGGGCGCATGTTCGCGCACCAGCACTACGAGCTGGCGCCTGACCTAATGCCTGTGGCGAAATCTATCGCCGGCGGCATACCGTTCGGCGCGTGCTTGATCGGCGAGCGCGTGGGCAAATTGCAGCCTGCCATTCACGGCACAACCTTTGGCGGCAATCCGCTGGGCTGCGCAGCGGCGCTGGCGGCGCTTGACGTGCTGATCGAGGAGAATTTGGCGGAGCGCGCTGCTGCGCTCGGCGACTTTTTGCAGGCGCGCTTAGGCGACCTGCCGAAGCGCTTCCGCGCTCAGGTGCGCGAGGTGCGCGGCTTAGGCTTGCTCTTCGGCATTGAGCTGCGCAGCAAGGTCGCGCCTATTCTGAAGACGCTGCAGAGCGAAGGCGTGTTGGCATTGCCTGCAGGCTTGAACGTACTGCGCTTGCTGCCGCCGCTCGTCATCTCACAGGCAGACTTGGAGCAAGTGGCGGAGGCAATTGAAACTGTGCTGACCAAGCTAGGCACAAGCGACTCGGCTTGAGCGAGCGCCACACAGCAGCAAAAGCGCTAAAATTGAGGTAAGCCTGAGCATACGGAGTCAGAAATGCATCTCACAGTTGGTCTAGCGCAGCTCTATCCGAAGATTGGCGATGTAGCTGCCAATCTGAAGGCACATCTTGCGCAAATCGAGGCGGCGAAAGCGCACGGCGCGCAGCTTTTGCTCTTCCCTGAGCTATCGCTGACAGGCTACAACCTGCAGGACTTGGTCTACGAGGTAGCGCTGCAGCCGACGGCGGATAATCCAACGTTCCGTCAACTGTTGGAAGCGAGCGGCGACTACGACATAGACTTGATGATCGGCTTTGTGGATACAGATCGGCGCGCGCGTTACTTCATCGCGGCGGCGTATCTTTCAGGCGGCGCAGTGGTGCATGTGCATCACAAAGTCTACTTGCCAACCTACACAATGTTCGATGAAGGACGCTACTTCGCTTGGGGCGATTCCGTGCGCGCTTTCGAGACGCGCTTCGGGCGCTTCGGCATGTTGATCTGCGAAGATTTCTGGCACGCTTCGCCGCCGTACCTGCTCTGGGTAGATCGGGCGGATGTGTTCCTGTTCCACAGCGCCAGTCCAGGACGCGGTCTGGACGCTTCAGATCGGCTCGGCTCGGCGCGCTGGGTGCAATTGGTCAATCAAGCGTATGCCAGCTTGTTCACCAGCTACGTGCTGCACTGCAATCGCGTCGGCTATGAAGATGGCTTGAATTTCTGGGGCGGCAGCACGATCATCGATCCTGATGGCGAGATAGTGTGTGCTGCGCCAATGCACGAGCCGGCGCTGTGCATTCAAACGATTGACTTGAATCAAATACGGCGCACGCGCACACGCCTGCCGTTGCTGCGCGACGAGCGCACGGCGCTCACAGCGCGCGAGTTAGCGCGCATCATTCAAGAATTGCACGAGTTCAGACTCTGAGGAGCTGATGAGCATGGTGACGACTTTCATTCAAGCGCAGCAACACGTGGACGTGGATGCTTTGCTGCGCATCAACACAGATTTAGCGACCAAGATCATTGTCGGTTTCATTCAAGATGCAGTGACCAAAGTTGGCTACACGCGCGCTGTGATCGGGCTGAGCGGCGGCATTGACTCAGCGCTGGTCGCCTTCTTGGCGGCGCGCGCGCTCGGCGCTGAGAACGTCTTGGCTGTGCGAATGCCGTATCGCACATCTTCTGAGGCAAGTCTGACCGATGCGCAGGCAGTCATTGACCAACTTGGCTTGCCGTCGCTCACCATCGAGATCACGCCGATGGTGCAGCCGCTGATCGATCTGTTTCCAGAGATGGATAGCGTGCGCAAGGGCAACATCATGGCGCGGCAGCGGATGATCGTGCTGTACGATCAATCGGCGGCATGGCACGGCTTGGTGATCGGCACGAGCAACAAGACTGAGGTGCTGCTGGGATACTCGACGCTCTTTGGCGATAGCGCCGCTGCGCTGCAGCCGATTGAAGATTTATACAAGACTCAAGTGCGCCAATTGGCGCGTGCGCTCGGCGTGCCACAGAGCATCCTCGATAAAGCGCCATCCGCCGATCTATGGTCAGGGCAGACCGATGAAGGCGAGCTGGGCTACACCTATGCGGAAGTGGATCGCCTGCTCTACTTGCTGGTGGACGGACGCTACACGGTTGAAGAGGCGGCTGCGCAAGGCTTCGACTTAGCGTTTGTAGAGCGCGTCTGGCGGCGCGTGCGCCTGAATCATTTCAAGCGCACCATGCCGAACGTGGCGAAGCTGAGTCGGCGCAGCATCGGTCATGATTTCTTGTATCTGCGCGATTGGTCGGGCTGAGCTGAGCGATGGTCGGGCTGAGCGTTGAAGTCATGCCGTATGCGCGTCGTTTTCGGCGCGACCTGCTGGCGCTTGTGAACAGCTCAGCGGCATGGCTGCACGTCCATCTCGATTGGCATAGCGTGGAAGAGTGGCTTGCGCACGCCGAAGTGCCGATCTATCTCGCTCTGCAAGGGCAGCGCCTGATCGGCGCTGTTGCGTCCACGCCGCCACAGAGCGGCGCAGCATGGCTGCGTCTGATCGCGTTGCGCACAGAGACGGCTGCCGATGCGCTTGGCGCAGATGTGTTTGCTGTGTTATGGCGTGCGCTGCGCCTGCGCCTGATCGCGCTCAGGTGCGCAGAGCTGGCAGCTTTAGCGCTCCACGACTGGGTGGGCGATCTGTTGGCTGAACACGGCTTCACGCACATCGAGGACATCATCACCTTGCGGCGGCGCAGCTTTGAAGTGCCTGCCTCGCCGCGCCCAGATCTACGCATTCGCCATGCGCAGACGCATGAAGCATCGGTCGCCGCTGCCATTGACCGAGCCGCTTTTCTGCCGCTCTGGGCGTTGGATGAAAGCTCAGTGCGGCAGGCGGCGCGCTCAGCCGCTAGCTTCACGTTTGCAGAGCAAGATGGTCGTGCGCTCGGCTATCAGATCAGCACTTTGCATGGTGATAGCGTGCATTTGGCGCGTTTGGCAGTCTTGCCTGAGGCGCAAGGCAGCGGAGTCGGCGGCGCGCTGCTGAGCGAGTTGCTAGGCAGTTTCGTCAAGCGCGGCATGCTGACGGCGAGCGTGAACACGCAAGCCAGCAACTTGCGATCGCGTCGGCTCTATGAGCGTTATGGCTTCGCGCACAGCGGCATGGATGTTCCGTGTTGGTATATGCGATTATCGTAGCAGCTTGTCAAATAGACCAATTGCTTATGCAGATGAGCTTGTCTAACTGAGAAAAACAGTGTAATTTCAACGGTACACTGATTACGGCATAGCAGGATGATCGCTTATGTCTGAGCTAAATAAATTGCTTGAGATGCTGCCCAGAGGCACTTCAGCAGCGCTTGAGTCTAACCATAGCGCTGCCATCTATCGTCCATCAGACTACAGCGCTAGGATGTATGTGCGCGCGCCCTTGCTCAAAGAAGACGTGCCGCCTGACGGCGCTAAACCACCATTCGTCATCATCTCTGCCGCTGGCGCCATGGGCAAATCGGCTTTGGCGAGGTATATCGCATATGAGAAAGGCGCTCACGTCTGGGATGTCTCGCGGCTGACGCTTGGCACGAACACTTTTCGCGGCACTTTGGCAGAGTCCTTCAGCATCAATGCACTGCCTGCGCTGTTCGATGATTTGAGAAACGGTCGCATTCTTTTTGTCCTAGACGCGCTTGACGAAGCTGAGATCGCCTCAGGATGGCAGCGCGTCGAGATATTCCTGAGCGAAATCTACGGTTTTGTCAAAGATGCTGCGCAGACCTGCATCGTCCTCATCGCGCGCAACGACACGGCTCAGTACATCAAGTGGTACTTAGATGACCTGACGCAAGGCAGCCCAAGCTGCTACATCGGCTACCGAATCGACTATTTCGTCGAGAATCAAGCGGAAGATTTCATCAAGCATTTCATCAGCGCAAGCGGTCGTGAAGCGCTGCCTTCGCTCAAGCAAGCGACACAGACCATCTTCGAAAAATTCTACAGGACGCTTTCTGAAGAGCGACACGATGAAAGAGACTTTGGGAAATATTGGCAAGACCACAGAGTGCGTTCTTTTCTAGGCTATGCGCCGGTGCTGCAGGCAATCGCCAATTTCCTATCTGAATATCGCAACTATATGGAAGTAATTGCGCATTTCAGCGCCAGAAACGGCGCGCAGCTGGTGTGCGAGATCATCGAGTCGCTTCTGGAACGCGAGCAAGGCAAGTTAGTTGAACGCTTGCGCGACCGCCTGAAGAGCAGTCTGTAAAACTCGCTCTTTACAGATTGTCCTTGATTTTGATATCCTCTCAGCTGAGAGAGTGAAAGCACGCAAGAACAATTGCGCCATCAAGCGCCCTCAGGATTAGGTGATCCCACTCTCTCTTGTAAAAGGTGAACATCGTCAGAAATTCGCTCATTCAATTGCGGCACGACCGCCCACAGATTCTGACTATCGCACAAAAAAGGTGCAGCCTATGACGGCGCTACCGCAATACGCCGATGCTATCGGCTTAGACGTTGGAAGGGCAGGCTTCCACATCAGCATCCCGACTCACGGTATGCCGCCTGCCACTTGGTCAGTTTGGTACTTCGATTATAAAGAGAATCCCGATTGGTACATCACGCTCACACGGCTATGCCGACCAGGCACGGTCATCGTCGCCGAGCCGACAGGTTGGCATTATTTGTCACCAATAGCGAACGTGATTCAGCGCGCGACGAAGGCGCGTCTGTACTTAGTAGATCATCAAATCAGCGGCAAGGTGCGCGCCGCGCATATCTCATCTCAGAAGACGGATCAGACAGACGCCAGGGCGCTTGCCCTAATTGCGCAGGACATTCGCGAACGCAAGCCCGTGCGCGGCGTCTCATATCACGATCAAGAGCTTGAAAATTACGTGATCTACCTGCGCTTGCTGGTCAACAGCCATGCGCGCACGACGGTCGAGGCAGCACGCCTGAAGAATCGGATGCGCCAATTGGCGCACGGCATGTTCCCGTCGCTCAGCGAAGGCACGCTGTGGTTCACGTGCTTGAAGTATGGCAAGGCGTCGCCGAGTCAGATCAGGGCATGGCTATCAGGCGAGCGTCCTGCCGAGATCACGCCGGCAAACTGGATAAGACTACAAAAGTTTGGCACGCTCTTGCCTGAATATGAGATCACGACCGAGATCGTCGCCGCTACTGCGCTAGAGCTGTATGAGCGCTTGGCAACCTTGCAAGAAAGTGTGACGCGCCTAGAGGCGCAGATTGAGCAGATTGTGCAGGGCTATCCGTTCGACGTGATCACGCGCCGATGGATGACCGTGCCGTATGCCAATCCGATGTACATCGCGCCCTTGCACGTGGCAACACACGGCAAGGCGGATCAGATGGAAACTGAGCAATTCAAGGCGTGCCTCGGCGCGTTTCCGCAGGTCAAGAGCAGCGGCTTGACACATCAGAGCCGTGCGCACAAGAAAGGCTATCGCCCTGCGATGAACACTTTATTTCTTATGGACGCTGAGCCTTGTGCGCAGCACAGCGCCTGACAATCCGATCAAGCGCTATTTCGCAGGCGGCGAGAAGCAAGGCGGCAAGAAATTCACAGCGGCTCGCTCAAAATTCGCGCGCTTGCTTGCCGCTGTTGCGCGCAGTGAGAATGGCTACGATCCGAGCCAAATGAAAGGAAATGATGCACCATGAGTGCCATGAGTGATCACGTCGAGCCGTATGAAGCGCTCACAGACGATCAGAGCGAACGCGCTCGTCGTCCGCAGCTATACAGACGAGCAGTTTGTTGCATTGGAAAGCGCTGATATCGTATATCCGCCTGCGCTCACCATCAACTGCAACAACAAGGAGCGCTTCTTGGTCTTCTCGCAGCCGCTCGGCTATCCATGGAGCGAGTATCGCAGAGGCGCTGCTAGAAGTCCGCAGAATGGTGTGGAACGCATCGCTGCTGCGTTGCGCAGCATCCTCTCGTTCTTCAGAAAGAATGATAAAGGATCGTTCGCGCGCCACACAAAGTACATAGATAACGTCGTCGTGGGCAGGTCGCCGATGCGCCAAGCGATCTTACAATATCTGATGGATAGAAAACTTGTCACTGCCAACGACAACCGTCAGCTGTATCTCCTTGAGTGGCGTGAGTTGAATGATAGAGGCGTAAACTGGGATCAACTGCGACACGTCACGCCCAGTCAAGGCTTCCAGAAGCTAGTGGAAGATATTCACAAGCAAATTCGGCACACCTTGTGATCGCGCGTGAGCGGAAGGCGTAACATGGCGCGCTGATGCGTGTTCTTTTCTCAGAAATCTTCACATCGGTTAAAATGGCGGCAAAGTCATTTGAACTGACCATACCTTTTAAGGACACGCATCATGACAGATACGCCTAAGGCGGCAAAATACGTACAGCTTCAACAGATGCGCGCGCGCAGCCAAGCGGGCGGCGGCGCGGAGCGCATTGCTAAGCAGCACAAGGCGGGCAAGCTGACCGCGCGCGAGCGCCTTGATCTGCTGCTCGATCCTGGCAGCTTCCGCGAGCTGGACGCGTTCGTCGTGCAGCGCTCGCGCGACTTCGGCATGGATAAGCCTGAGAACCAAATTCTGGGCGATAGCGTCGTCACAGGCTGGGGAACGATCAACGGACGCTTGGTGTACGTCTATTCGCAGGATTTCACAGTTTTCGGCGGCTCGCTCTCAGAAGTCCACGCGGCGAAGATCGTCAAGATCATGGAGATGGCGATGAAGAGCGGCGCGCCTGTGATCGGCTTGAACGATAGCGGCGGCGCGCGCATTCAAGAAGGCGTGGTCAGCTTAGGCGGCTACGCTGATATCTTCCTGCGCAACACGCTGGCAAGCGGCGTGATTCCGCAGATCAGCGCCATCCTCGGTCCATGCGCCGGCGGCGCAGTATATTCGCCTGCGCTCACAGACTTCATTTTCATGGTCAAGAACACATCGTATATGTTCGTGACCGGTCCTGACGTGGTGAAATCAGTGACGCATGAAGAGGTCAGCTTTGAAGAGCTAGGCGGCGCGTCCGTCCACAGCGCGATCAGCGGTGTGTGCCACATGGCTGCCGAGAGCGAGGCGGATTGCTTGTTCCTGATCCGCGAGCTGCTGACCTACCTGCCGCAGAATAACATGGAAGACCCGCCTTTCAAGCCGCCAAAAGACGATCCGCTGCGCAGCGATCCGCGCTTGGACGAGATCATCCCTGATAGCCCGAACAAGCCGTACGACATCAAAGAAGTCATCCGCATGATCGTAGATGACGGACAGTTCTTTGAGATTCACGAACATTTCGCGCCGAACATCGTGGTCGGCTTTGCGCGGCTAGGCGGCTACAGCGTCGGCATTGTGGCGAATCAGCCGATGGTGCTGGCAGGCGTCTTGGATATTGACGCCAGCGAGAAAGCGGCGCGTTTCATCCGCTTTTGCGATTGTTTCAACATTCCGCTGGTCACCTTTGAAGATGTGCCAGGCTTCATGCCGGGCACCAAGCAAGAACATGGCGGCATCATCCGCGCTGGCGCCAAGCTGCTCTACGCCTATTGCGAAGCGACCGTGCCAAAGCTGACCGTCATCACGCGCAAGGCGTACGGCGGCGCCTACGACGTGATGAGCAGCAAGCACATCCGCGGCGACCTGAACTTAGCGTGGCCCACGGCTGAGATCGCCGTGATGGGACCGGACGGCGCGGTCAACATCATCTTCCGCCGCGAGCTGGCTGAAGCCGAAGACCCTGTCGCCAAAAAAGCGGAGCTGGTCGCCATGTATCGCGAGAAGTTCGCCAATCCTTACGTGGCAGCCGGACGCGGCTACATTGATGATGTGATCATGCCCAGCGAGACGCGCCCACGCTTGATCAACGCCCTAAACGCTTTACAAAACAAGCGCGATAGCAATCCGCCCAAAAAGCACGGCAACATTCCGCTTTGAGCGGCGTCACAGCAAGGTCAGTGCAGCGTAGAGCGCGTTCACTGACCTTGTTTGTGAAAGAATCGCTATTTGACAGGCTGACAGACTGCTCTATACTTCATTCAGAATACAGCCGACACTGTCAGCGACTGTCTGCAAATCTTTAGCCTTAGGATAGAGCCTGTGGAAGCGACCAAACAACCAGCTGCTATCGGTGCTGCGCCGCGCGATATTCGCGCCATTGTGCGCCAACCTGAGACCTTCGAAGAGCTAGGCGTCTCCTCATCCATCGTCACTGACCTGATGTTCCGCATAATGTTCAACGAAGGCGACGTCAGCCTGAAGCGCTTCGTGGACGTGCTGCGGATCAGCTTCAAGATTCTCGATCAGATTCTGCTCAAGATGCAGAAAGATCATTTGGTCGAGATCGCGCAGGCAGGCTCGCTCGGACGCACGAGCTACATCTATCGCCTGACCGATGAAGGCATGGCGCGCGCGCGCGACGCTCTGGAGCGCAGCCAATATGTTGGTCCAGTGCCAGTGCCTGTTGAAGTCTACAACGAGGCAATTGTGCTGCAGACGCGCAACCGCAAGAAGGTCGCGCCTGAGGAAGTGCAACGCGCTATCAGCCACTTGATCTTGCCCGAAAACTTCCATCGGCGCATCGGACCTGCCATCAACGGCGGCACCTCGCTCTTCCTCTACGGTCCGCCCGGCAACGGCAAGACGACCGTCTCAGAGGCAATTGCAGGCGTCATCGCAGGCACTGATCCGATCTGGATTCCATACGCGGTCACGGTTGGCGGTCAGATCATCAGCATCTACGACCGACTCGTCCACAAGCACGTGGAGCTGAGCAAAGACGAGCTGGACGAGCTGGGCGACTACGACCGACGTTGGGGCTTGTTCAAACGACCGTCGGTGATGGTCGGCGGCGAGCTGACGATGGAAGCGCTCGAATTGCGCTTTGACGAGGTCGCCAAGTTCTACGAAGCGCCGCTGCAATTGAAGGCGAACGGCGGCATGTTCTTGATCGACGACTTCGGTCGTCAGCAGATGTCGCCGCAGCAGCTGCTCAATCGCTGGATCGTGCCGCTTGAGTCAGGTGTTGACTTCTTGCGGCTGCGCACAGGGCAGAGCATCCAGATGCCGTTCCGCCAATTGATCGTCTTCAGCACCAATCTCGATCCGAATCAGTTGGTGGATGGCGCTTTCCTGCGACGCATTCAAATGAAGGTGCAGGTTGAGAGTCCGTCGCTGCAAATGTTCTCGCAGATTTTCGTAGCGCAGTGCCAAGCGCTCGGCTTGCCTTTCGATCCTGAGTCGCTCAAATATTTGGTGAACGAATGGTATCGCAAGCCGAATCGGACGCTGCAAGCTGTGCATCCGCGCGATATCTTGAAGATCGTGCGCGCGCTGTGCGAGTACGAAGGCAGACCGCCGACGCTCAATCCGCAGTTGATTGATGACGCTTGCCGCAGTTACTTTGTCTGAGCTTGAGCCGACGCCACATCAGCCTGTCTTGCTGACTGAGGTGCTGGAAGCACTTCAGGCGCGCTCGCTGCCTGAGGCGCACTTCATTGACGGCACGCTCGGCGCAGGCGGACATGCCGCCGCGTTGTTGAGCGCGGCGCCACGAGCGCGTCTGCTCGGCATCGATCGCGATCCGCGCTCGTTAGCAATGGCGCAGGCGCGCCTTGCCGCTTTTGCAGAGCGCGTGATCTTCGCGCACGCCAATTACGATCAGATGAGCGCGCTCGCTGTGCAACACGCTTTTGCGCCCGCCGATGGCATCTTGCTCGATCTCGGCATCGCTTCGATGCACGTGGACGATCCTGAGCGCGGCTTCAGCTTCCGCGCTGATGCGCCGCTCGATATGCGCTACGATCCGCGCTCAGATACACCGAGCGCCGCCGATCTGCTCAACACGCTGAGCGTTGAAGCGCTCGCCGACCTGCTTTACACTTATGGCGAAGAGCGCGAGAGCCGTCGTCTGGCGCGCGCGATTGTGGCAGCGCGTCCGCTGCGCACCACGCGCCAATTGGCAGCCTTGATTGAGCGCGTCCTGCCGCGCCGCGAGAAAATTCATCCTGCCACGCGCACCTTTCAGGCGTTGCGCATCGCAGTGAACGATGAGCTTGGCGCGCTGGAGCGCGTTTTGCCACAGACGCTCGCGCTGCTGCGGCAAGGCGGCAGAGTGGCGATCATCAGCTTTCACAGCTTGGAAGATCGGATCGTCAAGCGCTTTTTCGCGCGCGAAAGCGCCGATTGTCTGTGTCCGCCGCCGCAGCCGCGCTGCACATGCGGACACACTGCGCGGTTACGGCTGCTGACGCGCAAGCCGATCACGGCGACTGAGGCTGAGATCGCCGCCAATCCGCGCAGCCGCAGCGCCAAATTGCGCGTCGCGGAGCGCTTGTGAGTCTCGGCACGCTGGCTTGTCTGTGCTACTGAAGCGCAGACCTGCCAGCGCACAGCGCATCGGGCTGATTTTTTGCCAGCGATATTCCTCAGGCTATGTCTGCGCCTTGCCCAGCTTCTCTAGCAGGCGCTGATAGCTAGGCGATTGCGGCAGGAAAACGTAGCGCGACGGAATGACGGTTGCCTGTGTGCCGCCGATGCTGCGCAAGTGCGCTATCGCCGCCAGAAGATGCTTTTTGTGGACGATGATCGTGGCGCTGAACCAACACTCAGATAGATGCGAAGCGTAGATCGGCGCGACCGTTGGACCTTGCAAGCCGCGCGTGATTGGATTGGACGCGACTGCGTGTGCGACTGCCTCGGCGTCATCGCCGCGAATGTTGACCGTCACTTGATAGTAATTCTGAGCGCTGAGCGTTGCGTCGAAGACTTCCAGCAAAGTGCGCGCCGTCTCCAGCAGCAGCGGCGACTCGTGCAGACGGCGCGTGTTGGCGATCAGGCAAGCGGTCGATTCGAGCAGCACGCCGTCCAGAAGCGGCTTGAGGTGATTCTCGCGCAATGTCGTGCCTGTCGCGCTCAAGTCAACCACCACGTCCGCGTAGCCGAGCGTCGGCGCCACTTCTATCGCGCCTTCGGCTTCCACCAGTGTGAAGTGGAAAATGCCATGCTGATGCAAAAAGCGCCGCGCTAAGTTGGTGAACTTGGTGGCGACGCGCAGATTGCGCCGCTTGCTCTCGCGAAAATCAAGGGCGACGTCGGCAAGGTCTGTCATGGTCTCCACATCAATCCACGCCTCAGGCACTGCCAGCACCAACTGACACTCGCCATAGCGCAAATCTTCATGGATGACGGTCACGGCGTCGTTTTCGCTCGCCGTTTCGTAGACCACATCCAAGCCTGTGATGCCCATATCGAGCGTGCCGTCCGCCACTTTGTAGACGATATCCGTCACGCGCTGAAATAACACATCCAACTGCGGCAAGGCTGCGATGTGCGCCACATACTGACGCGGATTCGATTTGGCGACCTTCAGATCGCACGCTTTGAGGAACTCAATAGTCGGATCGGCGAGCGCGCCTTTGCTGGGCAAGGCAAGGCTGATGCGCGGCTCAGGCATGGCTCGTCTTCCCTTGTATGTAGGCAATGGCGTCGGCAAGGCTCAGGCGCAGCTGCACAGCGCGACGCATATCGCGCAGGCTCAGCACGTCAGCAGCGCGCTCTTCCGCGCCGATCAAGATCACATGCGCGATATTCTGCTTGGCAGCGTGCGCCAACGCCTGCGATAGGTTATAGGTCGGCACGGTGTAGAGCGCCACATCGAAGTGAGCGCGCAGCGCCATCGCCACACGCGCCGCTTCTGCATCATCAGCAGGCTCAATCGGCACGACCAACGCCGCTGGCGCTTCATCAGGCAGCGCAAGCGCGCCGAGCGCCGCCAAAATGCGATCTAAGCCGTAGGCGAAGCCGATGGCAGGCGTCTCTGCGGCAGCGCCCAAGACGCGGATCAGCTCGTCGTAGCGTCCGCCGCCGCACAGCTGCTCGCCTTGTGCGCTGTAGACCTCGAAGACGATGCCGCTGTAGTAATTCAAGCCGCGCGCAAAGCCCATGTTCAGCTGAACTGCCTCAGCCGACACGCCATAGGCAGAGAGCAAGGCGATAGCGCGCTGCAATGCTTCAAAAGCGGCGCGCGCCGCCGTCTGCTCAGGCGCGATCAGGCGCTCAAGCGCAGGCAGCACCTGCTCAGGCGAGCCGTTCAGCGCGCACAGCTGCTCTAAGAAGTCGAGTGTCTGCATCAGATCGGCGCGCTGATTGGCGCGTCGCTGTTTGGTCAGCAAGCGCTTGGCGATGTCTGTGCTAGTCCGTCCGACACCCGTCGTGCCGAGATCGGCTGACTCGAGCAGCAGTTGCAGCGCGCTGCCCAATTTGTCCGAATCGGCGCTGAGCGCCTCAGCCGAGAGCGACGACGGTCGCTCATCGCTCGGCAGCTCGCCGTAGAGCTTGGCGAGCTTGGCTTCCACGTAAGCGCGTCCGCGATCGGGACGCCGCAAGTTCTCAACCTGCCCTAGCACAAAGCGCCGCAAGCGCCGATCAAGGTTGAACGGCTCGATCAGCTGTGCTAACAAGCCGACGTGACCGATCACCATGCGCAGCCCTTGCAAACCGAGCGCCTGCAAGGCGTGCATCGCCATGCCGAGCGTCTCAGCGTCAGCGCTGGCGCCTGCCGCGCCAATCAGCTCCGTGCCGAGCATGGTGAATTGGCGCGAGTGATTGCGCTGCGCCGACTCGTAGCGGAAGACTTCGCCTGCGAACTGCCAGCGCAATGGCTTCGGCGCGTGCTGATAGCGCTCGACGTACATGCGCGCCGCTGACGGCGTGAACTCAGAGCGCAAGCAGAGCAGGCGTCCGTGCAGCTCAAAGGTGAAGAGGCGATTCACGGCGTCATCGCCGCTTTTGGTCAAGAACAGATCGGCATATTCCACAAATGGCGTCTCAAGGCGCTGATAGCCGAAGCGCGCTAACGTCTGCTGCAGGCGCGCTGTGACGTGCGCAGCAGCCGCGCTCTCAGCAGCTGTGCGATCATAAAAGCCATGCGGTCGGCTGAAAACGGTCATACAAGCCTATGCTTCATCAACGAGTCTGCGGATAGCGCGCGCGATATCGCGCGCGCGTTGCGGCGCATCGCCCAGATAATCATCGGCGCGCATCAGCTCGCGCAGACGGCGCGGCGGCACGAAATCGGTCAGGCGCACATCGGCGCACAGGCTTTCGACAAGCATGTGCGCGCCGCGCTCGCGCATCGCCTGCCAAGCGTTCAGGCTATGCTCGCGGATGACCGCGTGCAACGCCTGCCGATCGCCGCCGTTGCGCGCCGCTTCCATCAGCACGCGCTCAGTGGCGGCGAACGCGCCATAGTTCGCCAGATTTTGCTGAATAGCGTCCTGATCGATCTGCAAGCCGCGCAGCAGGCGCGTCAAGCGGCGCAGCATCTCATCGGTGGCAAGAAATGCCTCAGGCAGGACGCTGCGACGATTGGCGGAATCGTCCAAAGTGCGCTCCAACAGGCTGTTGGCGGCATTGTGCCAAGTGACTGCAGGCAGCGCCGCGACCAAACGCGCGAGACTGTCAATATTTTCGGCGTTGATCGGATTGCGCTTGAACGGCATGGCAGACGAGCCAATTTGCGCAGCGGCGAACGGCTCTTGCCACTCGCCAAATGGCGGCGACTGCAACAGCCGCACGTCGAAGGCGACTTTGTGCAAGGTGAGCGCCATGCCTGCCAAAGCGCTGACCACTAGCCAATCCTGCCGCCGCGAGTAGGTCTGCGTGGCGACCGGCAAGGCTTCAATGCCGAGCAACTGCATGACCTGCGCCTCGAATTGTTGCGGCGTGAGCGACGTGCCTGCCAGCAGCTGTGCATAGGCAGCGCTTGTGCCAACCGCGCCTTTGAAGCCTTTGCCGCGCAATGTCTGGCGCACAGCGCGCAGCGCTTCGTGATCGGCGAGCAGATCGTGCGCATAGCACGCTAGGCGATAGCCAACTGTCGTCGGCTCAGCAGGCTGCAAATGCGTGAAGCCAATCGTCGGCAGCTCAGCCGTCTGCTCAATGCGCTCGGCGAAGACGCGCAATAGCTCGCGCAGTTGCTCTAAGATCAGGTCAAGGCTCTCGCGCATGCGCAAGATATCGGCGTTATCTTCGATATCAGCGCTCGTCGCGCCCAAATGGATGATTCCGCCGCCGATGGCGCATTGCTCAGCATAGCACTTGATCTCTGCCATCAGATCGTGATGGATTTCGGCTTCAATGGCGTGCGCACGCTCGATATCCACGCGGTCTTGATGCGCGCGCAGGTCAGCCAGCTGCTCAGCGCTGACCAATCCGAGCCTGTGCTGCACCTCGGCGAGCGCTACCCAGATTTTGCGCCACAGACGGCGCTTGTAGATCTCTGACCACAGGTAGCGCATTTTAGGCGAGCCGTAGCGCCAAGCGAAAGGACTCAGATAGGTCTCGTGTGTGAACATCAGCTGACCGCTCGCAGCAATTGCTTCAATGCGTCCTCAATTATGCTATGAGGCGCGCCATTGCGCAAACTGAGCGCGATCGGCGCGCAAATGCCGCTGAGGGATGTTACAATGAATCAGATTTTCTGACTGCAAGGAAAGTTTTATGACAAAACGTATCGTGATCACCGGCATGGGAATGGTGACGCCGCTCGGCTTGAACGTTGAAGAGACATGGGCGAACATCAAGCGCGGCAAATCGGGCGTGACGCGCATCACGCGCTTCGACGCATCGCCGCTCGACTCGCAGATCGGCGCTGAAGTCAAAGACTTCGACGCTGCCAAGTGGCTAGGCAGCAAGGAAGCGCGCCGCATGGATCGCTACGCGCAGTTCGCCGTGGTCTCAGCGCTGGAAGCCTGTGCGCAGGCGAACTATCAGGTGACGGCTGAGAATACCTTCGAGACAGGCGTGATCATCGGCGCAGGCTTCGGCGGCAGCGAGACGCTTCAGGAAGGCATCAATGTGTTGCACACACGCGGCGCCAAGAAGATCAGTCCGTTCACTTTTCCGATGGTGCTGAACAACATGGGATCGGCGCAAGTGGCGATACGGCTCGGCATTCGCGGCACGAATTTCACGGTCTCGGCAGCGTGCGCCACAGGCGCGGTCGCCATTGGCGAAGGCGCTGAGCTGATTCGGCGCGGCGAGGTGAACGCAGTCATCGCCGGCGGCTCTGAGGCAACCTTCGCCTTGTTCAGCCTAGCAGGGCTGAACGCGATGAAGGCGCTCTCGACGCGCAACGACTCGCCTGAGACTGCCAGCCGCCCTTTTGACGCTACGCGCGACGGCTTCGTGCCGAGCGAAGGCGCAGCCGTGCTGCTGCTAGAGAGTCTGGAGAGCGCGCAGGCGCGCGGCGCGACCATCTTGGCAGAGCTGGTCGGCTACGGTTGCACGTGCGACGCCAGTCACGTCAGCGCGCCTGATCCTGATGGCATTGCCATTGTGCGCGCCATGCAGCGCGCCATGCAGCAGGCAGGCATCACGCCTGAAGCCATTGACTACATCAACGCGCACGGCACCAGCACGCCGCTCAACGACGCCAACGAGACGCGCATGATCAAGAAAGTGTTCGGCGAGCGCGCCTATCAGATTCCGATCAGCTCCACTAAGTCCATGATTGGACACGCCATGAGTTCCTCAGGCAGTATGGAAGCGATCTTCAGCATCATGGCGCTGCGCGAAGGCTTCATCCCTGCCACTATCAACTATCAGTATCCCGATCTTGAGTGCGACCTCGATTATGTGCCGAACACGCCGCGCACTGCCAACTTGCGCTATGTGATGTCCAACTCGTTCGGCTTCGGCGGTCAGAACGCTGTGCTGATCTTCAAGCGTTGGGAAGACGCTGAACAGCCGCCGCGCAGCCTGAATGGAGATACACTTCAATAGTAGTGTGCATTGGCTTCACAAAAGAAGGAAGTGAGTATGGCACAGCGAACCTTTCGTGTGATCAACGCGCCGTTGAACATTCGTAACGCGCCGGGCATCAACGGCACGAGAGTGATCGGCACGTTTGCCGTTGACCAGACCTTCACCGAGATCGGCGAGCCGCGCGAAGCGGACGGCTTCCGTTGGCTGCAACATGAGCGCGGCTGGTCGGCTGAGCGCAGCCTGAGCGATGGTCGCGTCTTCGTCGAAGTCGTGGTCGGCAGCGATACTGCTGCGCCAACGCGCGAAGAGCGTCCGTCCGCTGCGCCTGCGCGCCGCACCTTGCGCGTGATAACGCCTTTTTTGAACATCCGCAACGCGCCGAGCCTGAGCGCTGCCATCATCGGCAGCTTGTCAGGCGGCGAGCGCATCGCTGAGATCGGCGAGCCGCGCGAAGCGGACGGCTTCCGCTGGTTGCAACATGAGCGCGGCTGGTCGGCTGAGCGCACGCTCGATTCGCGCGAGATTTTCGTCTCGGAAGTGCAGCCTTTGCCGCCGATCATCACGCCTGAGCAGGTTGCGCTGCCTGACGGCAAAACCTTCACGCCTGTTGAGCTTTTCACGCGGCTGCCTGTAGCGCTCGGGCAGACGCAATGGATACAGTACTTCGGCAATACGCGCTTCGCCTATAGCCTTGCCACTGATCGCAATGCGCAGCGTCGCCGCGCTTACCTGTATGCACAAGGCTTGCACGGCGGCATTGACTTCGGCAACGCAAATGCCGATGTGCCAGTCTTCGCAGGCATGACAGGTCGCGTCAGCGCGGTGCGCTTGAATACGGATATGTATGCGCCGAACTTCGTGATGGTCGTCAATGGCGCTTTCACAGTCATCTATGGACACGTGGCGAACGTCGCGGTCTCGCTTGGGCAGAACGTGACGCCCGATACGCGCATTGCCAATATTGACGTGGCGCAAAACGGCAGCAACGGTCACTTGCACTTGGAAGTGCGCTATCAAGGGCAGTGGATCGTCAATCCGTTGCTCTTCATGCGCGCCGATCTGCGCCAAGCGCTGATCGGCAAGTTCGATAGTTTCGAGATCGAGTTTCAGCCGTTTGATAAGTGGCAGACACCGCTCGATCAGCCTGTTTTGATGCTGTGCAATCCTGCGCAGGCTGTCTTGATCGGACCGGCGGCGAGCGGTTGAGATGAAAATGCGGCGCGTGCGAGCTGATTGCACGCGCCGCACAGCTGCCTAGTACTTGATCTCGACCGCGCGTCCGCTCGCCGCTGATTCCAGCACGGCGTCGCAGATCACGGCGCAACGATAGCCATCTTCAAAGGTCGCGCCATACGGCGCGATTGGCGCGTCATGCACGATGGCGCGCAGCAGATGGTCGAACTCATGCACGAACGTATGTTCCCAGCCGATGATATGACCGTGAGGCCACCAATGCTGCCAATATGGATGATGGCGCTCGGTCACTAGGACTTGCGTGAAGCCTTGCGTCTCGCGGCGCCCGTCGCGCCACATGATCTCCAGCTCGTTCAGGCGCTCAAGGTTGAAGCGCACACTGCCGTGTTCAGCGTTGATCTCAAACGCATTGTGATTCTTGCGTCCTGGCGCGAAGCGCGTGCTCTCAAACGTGCCGAGCGCGCCGTTCTCAAATTCGGCAATGGCGACGAAAGCGTCATCTACCGTCACTGGCGCGCGTCCGCCTTTGCCGTCAGGTCGCTCTGTGATGAACGTTTTGGTCAGCGCAGCGATGCGCGCAGGCTCGCCGACCAGATAGCGCGCTAGGTCTATGATGTGCGCGCCGAGATCGCCCAGCGCGCCGCTGCCTGCGCGTTCCTTATCCAAGCGCCAGACCATCGGAAAGTCAGGATCGGCGATCCATTCTTGCAAGTAGACGGCGCGCCAATGGTAGATGCGTCCGAGCGCGCCGCTCTCGATCAGGTCGCGAATTTGGCGCACTGCCGGCACAAAACGATAGTTGAAAGCGACCATATGCTTGACGCCTGCTTTGGTCACTGCATCCAACATCGCCTTCGACTCCTCAGCCGTGCGTCCGAGCGGCTTCTCGCACAGGATGTGCTTGCCTGCTTGCGCCGCAGCGATGCACGGCTCAGCGTGCGCGTCGTTCGGTCCGCCGTTATCGAAGAGCTGAACGTCAGGGTCTTCGATCAACTGCCGCCAATCGGTATAGTATCGCTCATAGCCGTAGCGCTGCGCCGCCTCGCGGACTGCCGCTTCATTGCGTCCGCTGATCGCCACAAGGCGCGGCACTGCCACAGGCGGATAGAGCATATAGGGCAATTTTTTCAGCGCGTTGGTGTGCGCTTTGCCCATGAAGGCGTAGCCGAGCATTCCCACGCCGATGCGCGGCGCGTCGCCTGTCGCTTTGCCGCCTGCCATGCTCACAAAACCGACTTCTTGATCGCTCATTAAAAAATCCTCCTCAAAGTGCGTCTTCACAAAACATCGCAGCCATATATCAGGAATTATGACACAAAAATAGCGCTGCATCGTGCGATACAGCGCTACCTCAGCAATTCAAACGTTTACAACAGCGCTCACGGCGCGTTCAGCTCAAAATCCCACAGGAATTCGTTGATCTGGATGCTATCCAGCGCGCTCTCGATGTAATCGCCTTGATGCGCGCCGCGCGACGGATAGCCGATTGCGAACTCGATAGTCGCTGGACCGTAGAAACCGTCAGGTTTGATCACGGGCTTGAAGCCGCGCTTCTTGAACTCGCTCAGCACTTCGCGCCACGTCTTCTGCTTGCCGTAATCAGTGTATTGGTATGGACACGGCATGTGTCCTGGCGCGTCAGGATTGTGGTTGTGAACTGTCCAGCCGCGCGCGCCTGACATCGGACCTTTCCTGCTCCAACGGTTAGAGCGAATGACGCCGTTGAAGTTGAGGCGGCAGTTGGCAGTCGTCTGATCGCCGCCCGCCTTGACGTACAAGTTCATGAACCAGTCGTTATCAGGCTTGCCTTTGTGATAGGTCGCGTAGTCAATGAACAAGATATCGAGCGGCTCGTTCACGTAGTCGAAGCGCTGCAAGCCGACCATGTCATTGCCGTCTACCGTGGCGATCAGGCTGCCTTTGCCTGCCAGCGGACGCCCTGGTCCTTCGGCAAACTTGTGGAAGCCATTATCCACAGTGTACATTGACCAGTTCTGCATGTTGCCTGCCGTGACCACAAAGGTAGCGATAGGATTAGCGCTTGCCGATTGCCACGTCCACGCCATGATCGAAATCAACAGCAAAAGCGCGCCCTTTTTAATGAGCTTGATCATTTCTATGCTCCTGTACAGCTTACAGTGTTGACTTTGATGAACTGCGCGAGCGAGAGCGTGCCACACGGCGCAGCTCTCGGCTCGTTTGCGCATTAGCCTATCCGCCGCATTTGACGAGCTTGGCGAAGCCATGCTCAGGTCGTCCGCTGGCGTTGTACTGACCGCCTGTCCAAGCGACCCAAATGTGCCCTTGCGGTCCCATGCTGGCAGAGAGGATGCCGTCTACGCCTTTATCGAGGTAGATGCCTTTCTCGCCCGCCTGCTTGAGCGCCTCGAATTCAAAAATGCCCATCAGGAAGCCGCGGCTGTTCCTGTTGACGCCGTAGATCAGGACGCGCTTCGCTTCGCAGTAGGCTGCCAAGCGGTCGCCGGGCTGCGGATTGTAGCGTCCGTCGCCGGGATTGAAGAATTCGGCAGGCGGCACAGGCGGCGGCTCAAACTCGAAGTTCCACGTTGTGCCGTTGATGGTGACGGCGTCAATCACGCCGCTCACTAGCGGCGGATCGTTGTTGTAAATCTGCATCACGATGGTTGTAGTGCTTGCATTGGGCGCAAGGGTGGCGCTGGAAAAAGTTGACGTGATGGTTGACCAAGGATGCGGGCTTCCCCAGTTGGGCGGGACGTTGCACGGCGCCGGCGGCGACGTGAACTCATCCGATCTGATCACCCAACCGCCGCTGGGCGTGTAGCCGCCTGCCGCCGCCGTCGGCGCTTTCTGCGACCATGCGTTTGCGGCAGGCAACAGATGGACGTATTCCAGTGCGCAATTAGCAGAAGGACCGCCTGTCGTGTTGATGTACAACTTGATCCGCCAGTTATTGGCTGAGGTATCGCTGTTGTACGCCCAGTAGGTGATGTTGAGGCTGCTCAGCGGCGTGCCTACGAAATCGCCGCGACCGATGCCCGCGCCGCCATACTGTGGCACTGTGGCAGGCGCGTGAATGCCAAAGCTGCCCGTTCCCAGCGGCGGCGCGTCCGGACCGTTGGCGAAGCTCGGCACAGGCGCGCCGCCAAAGTTGTAAGAATACCAGTTCTGCGTGTTGCCTGGCCACGCGTGCAGAGGCGCCGCATGTGCAGGCTGCGCCGTGAACAACAGCGCGCTCACCAGACCGACCATGACTAAAACGCGGATGAACTTCAACATAATTAATTCTCCGATGTTGCTTTTGCGGTTACGCACGATGATGAGTGCCTCATCTCACTTGCCCGATGGCTCAAAGTCCCACGTGATGTCGTTGATTGTGATGGCGTCAATGGCAGCATCGTGGTCAGCGTGCGTGCCTTGAGAATTGTAGCCCGTGTTGAAGGAGATGACCGGACCAGAAGTCTCTATCGGCTGCAGCGCAGCGTTCGGATAGGCTTCGAAGAGGCGCTTGATCTCGCCGAACGACTTGCTGCTCTCATAGCCGACGATCACAGGGCAGCGCTTCGGATCGACGTTGTGAACTGTCCAGCCGTAATTGAACAGTTTCGGATCGGTCGCGTTCTTGAAAGTCCAAGTTTCCCTCGGTCCGGCGTCCACGGCGAAATCAATGCGGCAATCAGCCGTGCCTTCGCCTGTCGAGCTGACGAATAGGTTCAAGAACCAATCGCGCTGATTGCTGCCGCTGCGGTAAGTGTGAAAAGAGATCGTCTGAAGGTCGCTGAGCTTGAAGCCTGTGAAGCTGAAGTTCATGATCAGCATCATCGAAGGCTTGTCATCCAGCTTGACGCGATAGCTGCCCTTGCCGAGCGGCGGCTCGCCGGGACCTTCCACAAAGCCGAACGAGACCAGCGCGCCTTCGTTGACTGGCACCAACTCCCAATCCACCAGCGAGTCAGGCGAGACCGTGCGCTGATCGCCTTCGGAGCTCAGCTCAAAGTTCCACGTGGTCTGGTTGATGGTGATAGCGTCAATGGCTGAGGCATGGTTGGTGTGTGTGTCAGCGCCATTGTAGCCTGTGTTGAAGGTGATCACAGGCTGAAACTGCGCTGCAGGGCGCAGAATGGTATCAGGATAGTCTTTGAAGGCTTCCAGAATGCCTTTGAAAGAGACGTTCTTGTCGTAGTCAATCGTGACAGGGCATTCTTTCAGCTTAGAGTCCGCGTGATGGACAGTCCAGCCGTAGTTATAGACGCTCTCATCGGTGGCGGGCTTGAAGAACCAAGTGTCTTGCTCGCCGGGTGGCGCCGCGAAGTCAATGCGGCAGTTAGCGTACGGGCGGTTTGGGTCAGTGCTGACGAAGATGTTGATGAACCAATCGTGCGCTGCATTGCTGCCGCTGCGATAGGTATGGTAGGAAATCTCTGTGATCTCAGTCAGCTCGCGCTCTTCAAAGTCGTAACGCACGAGCATGACCATCGAAGGGCGGCTATCGAGGCGCACGCGATAGCTGCCTGTGCCGAGCGGCGGATTGCCTGGACCTTCTGCGAAGTTGCTCAACGGAATGTTGTTGGGCTGGATGTTGATGACTTCCCAGCCTTGCAAGTTGGACGGCGTGACGACAACAACGGCGGCATGCGCAGGCTGCTGTGATGCGATGAATGCCAGCGACAGCGCCAATGCTAGAACGATGCGAAGTAAGCCACGCATAAACAAAGCCTCCTAAAAAACTCATTTTGAGAGCGCTCTCAAATTCACTTAAAAGCGTTCCCTATCAAAAGAATATCAAAAATGGCTTTTGAGTCAATAGGTCGCAGGACTGTAGATTCGGAAATTGCCGCTCAACTGCAAAAGCGCGATCAGGTAGAGCATGTTGTCATAGTAGCGGTAGAGTCCTTCGGTCAGCGGCGTGTTCCAGAAAGCCTTCACGAATTCCCAGCGGATCGGGTCTGTGGCGGCGAGCGCGGCCGTCGCGTTCATGGCGATCAAGGCGAGCGATGTGTAGCGCGGCTCGAGCGGAATGCCGCCCAGCGTGTAAATTGAAGGATACTTGCCAATGCCCTGCTGATAGAAGAAGCGCAGCAGGCGATTGCTCTGCTCCACTTGCCATGCATCAACGCCGAACCATGTGTGGTCAAGCGCGACCAACATGGCGCAACGCCAAGCATCAGCGGAGAAAATTTCGCCGTAGCCTTCCCACACTTTAGGCGTGCCATCGAAGTTGGCGTAGTTCGGCATCAGACCTGTCTCAGGATGTGCGGCGCGCCGCCAGAAAGCGCGGCTTGCCTCTGCAATTTGTGCCCAGCGCTCCTGATCGCGCTCTGCCCAGCGCGCCCATAGCTCGTAGAAATGCGGCGCGTGATAGGATGGATTGGTGAAGCGGCTCAGCCGTCCGCGACGCGGACTGAAGACGACCAGATCGGTCTGTCCGTCGAACATCGCGGTCAGGATTTGGCTCGTCTCGTGCTTGTGCAGCATCTCGTGAAGCAGCGCGTTCGCTTCCGCTTGATAATTGAAAATGCCTTCGCCATTTCCCCAGCGCGCCGCAGCGAAGAAGAGCGCCGTGACAATCCACGTCTCGGCATCAGGCGCGGCATCGTAGCTCAGGCGCGTACCATCAGTGGCATGCTTCCACGAGAAATAGCCGCGGTAGCGCGGATCAGTGTGGTACATATACGTGCGCGCCCATTTCCACAGCCGATCAAATTCTTCTTTCTTGTCGAGCTGAACGGCGATCATCATGCCGTAAGAGATGCCTTCACTGTGGACAAAGCCTTGATTCACGTCGAGGATGTACGCCATATCTTCGCCGACAGGAAAGTAGACGCGTTCAGTCTCTGGGTCGCCGTAGAAAAGTGACTGCCAGACGCGCTCAATGCGCGCTTGAATAGCAGCTTGTGAGACGCCCAGCTCGGCGAGCAGATTCGGATAGACATTGCTGAAAAACGCGCCGCCTTTGTCTGCAGGCAAGGCGCGGTCGGCAGGCGCGGCAACATCGGCTTGCACAGCGCCAAGCGGCAAGAAGATGATCGCAAAAAGTATGAGAGCGCTCTCAAAGCGGCGTGATAGAAATTGAGCCATGTCAGACCTTTCTTGGTTGCTTTGTGTAGGCTATCTCGCCTGAATATAGCGGAAGCGCTAGATGTGAGCGATCACAAAAGCATCACTACACTATCTAGGCGACTGCGCTGCTGCATGGCACAAACAATGGTCTCAGCCCGCGCTGAGACCATTGCATTGCCTATTTTCGAGCGCAGAAGGCGCTATTGCAGCTCGCGGCTGGTGTAGCCCAGAATGCGGCGCGCCACGATCAGCAAGTTGATCTGACCTGTGCCTTCGTAAATGTCGTTGATCTTGCCGTCGCGCATCCACTTTTCCACAAGCCACTCGCGGCTGTAGCCCATCGTGCCGAGCAGCTCAACCGCTTTTTGAGTCACCTGCGTGACAACCTTGCCTGCCTTCACCTTCGCCATAGAAGCCTCAAGGCTGTTGTGCAAGCCGTGATCGAGCATGGACGCCGAGCGCAGCGTGAGCAGCCAAGCCGCCTTCAACTGCGCTTCCATCTCGATCACGTCGCGTTGCACTGCGCTCAAGCTGTGATACGGCGCGCCGTAAGGAATTTGAATGCCGTGTTCCGCCAATTTTTCCTTCAAAAACTCAAGCGCGGCGCGCCCGACGCCGATGGCGGACGCCGCGACCATCGGACGCGACGCATCGAAGGTCGCCATAGCGCCTTTGAAGCCTGCCGTGCCTTCGCGCTGCACTACTTCAGGGCTGCCCAGGAGATTTTCGGCAGGGATGCGCGCATTATCCAGCACGATGGCAGCTGTATCACTGGCGCGAATGCCGTGCTTGATCTCGACCTTGCCGATCTTGACGCCTTTCGTGCCTGCCTCGACCACGAAAGGTTTCATGCCTGCGCGTCCCGCGCTGCGATCCACAGTTGCCCAGACCACCACAATGCCGTCCGACTCTTCAAGCGCCAATTTGCCATTGGTGCAGAAAATCTTCTCGCCGTTCAGCACCCATTCGTTGGTCTCAGGATCGAAGGTAGCGGTCGTCTGAATAGCAGATGTATCTGAGCCTGCGCCCGGCTCGGTCATCGCCATGGCGCCCCACTTCGGCTCGCCTTCGGCGAAGCGCTTCAGAAAGCGCAGCTTTTGCTCCGTCGTGCCGACCGCCTCAATGGCGCTGCCCGCCAAAAGCGGCGATGGCATACACAAATACTGCCCAACATCGCCCCAGCTCAGTTGCTCGGCAAGGATGATCATGCGCACGTAAGTGATGCCCGCGCCTTCGCGCTTCGGCTTATCCTCGCCGTTCGTCAGCCGCTGAAGCGCCTTCGCCTGCTGATCGCGCAGGATGTACCACATCGCCTTGATGAACGAATGCGGACGCTCATGCTCGTGTTCATCCAAATAGCGCGACTCAGGACGCATGATGCCTTCCGCCACGCTTTTCAACATCTCGCGCTCTTGCAGCACGCGCTCTGGAATCTGGAAACTGATCGCCATTTTGAAACACTCCCAGTCACTCAATATCTTTATTGCATTTTCATCATGACAGCAGTCGCTGCCAAAACTGTATCTTGTCTCGCGCTGAAAAGCTCAGCATAATCTCGTATAGATGGCTGTATGCCGTCACTCTGCTCAAGTTGACTCAACGGATGTTGACGATGATCTCTTACGAAAAACCGAAACGCGATAATCCGCTGGAGCGCGTCTTCAGCTTCACTGAATTTGACCTCAAACAGAACTTGCAAGGCAAGCTCTCTGATGCACAAGTGGCGCGTCTGCGTCAGGAAGCCTACCAAACACTCTACCTCGTCATCGGCGCTTTGGCGATCATCGGCTTTCTTGCGCTGCTCTCCTTTCGCGCTAATGCAGGCGAACTTTTGCTGCTGCTCAGCTGCTTGATCTTGCCCGCCATCGTCACTTTCGTCTTCACGGTCGGCACAACTGAGTCGGCGCTGAGCGCGCGCACTGTGAGCAAGGTCAGCGGCATGATCCATCTCGCCTATGGCATGATGCCTTATCAGCCGCCGTTGCCCGATGACTTCAAACCTGTGCAGCGCGGCGTCGTGCTTGGCTACCAAGCCGCTTATCGGCTTGCCATTGGCGACCGCGAGTTCCGCTTAGATCGCGATCAGTACGAAGCGCTCTCAGCAGGCTACGGCTACTACAACGTCTTCTTCGTGCCGACGCTCAATAAGATCGTCGCAGTGCAGCGGATCGATCCGAGCGAGCCTGAGACGGCTGCCGGCTTGCCTGTTGACTTGGACGTGCCTGCCAACATCGTGCGCAGCGGCGCGCTGAGCGACGAAGACGAAGAGCTGCTGCGCGGCTAGACAGACTAGACAACTGCCAAGCCTTCAAAGGCCGCGAAGCCGCGCGCGTTGCGCAACCAGCGCTCGACAGGATGCTCGCGGATGTAACCGTGTCCGCCGAGAATCTGCACGGCGCAATCTGTGACGAATAGCGCGGCTTTGGCGGCGTACTCTTTGGCGAGATAGCTCTCAGCTGTGTGATCGCCTTTCGGATCGCTATCGAGCTGCCATGCCGCTTCCCAAGTCATCAAGCGCGCTGCATCCACTTCAATCGCCATCTCTGCCAACATGAAGGCGATGGATTGCTTCTGAGCGACGGGCACGCCGAACTGCACGCGAGTCTTAGCGTAATCGCGCGCATATTCATAAGCGGCGCGCGCCACACCGACCGCGAGCGCCGCCAGCGCCGTGCGGCTGTGACTCAAGATGCGCTGGTAGCGCGTGCCTGCCTCGCCGCCTAGTTTGTGGCTCGCTGCGACGCGAGCGTTGTTGAACTGCACACGATAAGTTGGCAGCGCGCGGATGCCCATCAGCTTCTCGCGCTGCGCGATGCTCATGCCTTCAGCGCCGCGCTCGATCAGATAGCCGTCCACCTGACCGCTCTGGCTATCGCGCGCATAGACCAAGAGCATCTGCGCCTCAGGCGCGAACGGCACGTAGCACTTCTCGCCGTTGATCAGATAGTGACCGTCCTCGCGCACAGCTGTTGTGCGCGGCGCGTTCGCATCGAAGCTGATGCTCGGCTCTAAAAGCGCGGCGCTGAAGTAGGGCAATGTCTCAGCAGCGGCAATTTGCGGCAGGATGTGCTGTTTTTGTTCCTCAGTGCCGCTGAAGTAGACAGGATTGGCGACTGTAGCAGGCAACATGACCGCTAACGCCAGCGCCAGATCGCCCCACGCCAGCGCCTCTGCCGCTAGGACGTTGGTCACAGCGCTATGTTCGCCGAAGCCGCCGTATGCCTCTGGAATGCTGGCAGGCAGAATGCCGAGTTCCCAGCCTTTCTGGATGATCTCAGGCGGAAAAGCGTCCTCTTCATCGGCGTCGTGCGCGTGCGGACGTACATCGGCGACGGCGAATTTGGCGATGGCGTCCACCAGCATCTGCTGCTCATCAGTAGGTGTGAATGAAAGCATTTGTAAAGAACTCCTCATCTCTTCTATACGTTGCAAGCGTTAAATCTCTAGACGCAATGCGCTACTTGTGATAACTTTAACGCACGCGCGGCGCTTTCTGCAAGCGCACAACGCGACAACAATCCATCGCTCACCAGCAACACGCGATCATACATTCAAGGAGCGCAACTGTGTCATCGTCCTCAATTTTCGAAGTGCCGATTCAAGGCATGGATTGCCACGAATGCACGCTGCATGTGCAACGCGCAATTGCCGCGTTAGACGGCGTGCAAGCAGTGGACGTTTTCCTGAGCAGCGAGAAGGCGCGCGTGATGCTTGACCCTGAGCACGTGACTCTTGAGCGAATCCGCGCCGCCGTTCAGGATGCAGGCTACCGAGTGCCAATCGCCGACTCAGAGCAGCGCCAAGCGCAGACGAACGCGCTCACACAGCGTCTTTTGGCGCTCTTCGGCATCATAGTAGGCATTGTGCTGCTCGTCGTGGTGATAGGCGAGTGGTCAGGTGTTTTCTCAGCGCTGACCGCGCGCGTGCCATATCCGCTAGGCGCAGCGGCTGTGCTGCTGAGCGCGCTGCCCATTCTGCGAAATGTGCTGCGCGCTGCACTTCGGCGGCAGATCACCTCACACACGCTGATGAGTCTTGGCATGGCAGCTGCGCTCGCAGTTGGCGAGTGGGCGACGGCAGGCGTGGTCGTCTTCATGATGTATGTCGGAGCATTCATTGAGCATATCACAGCCGAGCGGACGCGCCGCGCTGTGAAAGACCTGAGCGCGCTTGCGCCGCAGACAGCGCGTCTGTGGCGCGAAGGTGCAGAGCAAGTTGTGCCGATCAGCGCTGTGCAGATCGGCGATGAAGTGATCGTACGACCCGGCGAGGCGATTCCGACCGACGGCACAGTCAGCGACGGACAGGCGACAGTGAATCAGGCGATGATCACAGGCGAATCCTTGCCTGTCGAGGTGAGCGTTGGCGCGCAGGTCTACGCGGCGACGCTGATTCAAGGCGGCTATCTGCGCGTGCGCGTGACAGCGATCGGCGCAGAGACGACGTTCGGACGCATCATCAAGCTGGTGGAGAACGCCGAGGCGCATCGCGCTGAGATTCAACGCATTGCAGATCGCTTCGCCGGCTACTATCTGCCGCTCGTTTTGAGCATCGCTGCGCTCACGTTGCTGCTCAGCCGCAATGCATTGGCGACGGCGGCTGTGTTGGTTGTGGCATGTTCATGCTCATTCGCGCTCGCCACGCCAATTGCAATGTTGGCGAGCATTGGCGCAGGCGCGCGGCGCGGCGTGCTGATCAAAGGCGGCAAGTACATCGAGGCGTTAGCGCGCGCCGATGTGCTGCTGATTGACAAAACAGGCACGCTCACGCTTGGCAAGCCGCGCCTGACCGATGTCATTGCGCTCGCCGATCTGTCTGAGAGCGATGTGTTGCGTCTGGCGGCTGCCGCTGAGCGCTACTCTGAGCATCCATTGGCGGCGGCTGTGCGCGCTGCCGCTGCCGAGCGCGCGCTGAGCGTGCCTGAGCCTGAATCTTTTGAAGCGTTGGCAGGCAAAGGCGTGCGCGCCGTCATTGCAGGCGAGCTGATCGCAGTCGGCAATGCGAGCTTGATCGGCGCTGAGCTGCCGCAGGCGAAGGCGCTGGCTGAGCAAGGTAAGGCGCTGCTCTACGTCATGCGCGGCGAGCGCGTCATCGGCATTTTGGCAGCCGCCGATACGCTGCGTCCTGAGGTGCCAGCTGCGCTTGAGGAGCTGCGAGCGCTTGGCATACGGCATATCGAGCTGCTGACGGGCGATCATGCGCAAGCGGCGCAGACGCTGTGCGCGCCGCTCGGCATTCCTTTCCGCGCCAACTTGCTGCCTGAGGATAAAATTCGCATTGTGCGCGAGCATCAGGCGGCAGGTCGCCTTGTGGTGATGATTGGCGACGGCGTGAACGACGCGCCTGCGCTGGCGCAAGCGGATGTTGGCATAGCGATGGGCGCCGCAGGCTCGCCAATTGCGATTGAAGCGGCGCACGTGACCTTGATGAGCGATGATTGGCGCTCAGTGCCATACGCTTTCCGCGCGGCAAGGCGCACAATGCGCGTCGTGCGCTTGAACATCGGCTTCACAGCGCTCTACAACTTGATCGGCTTGAGTTTAGCGGCGCTCGGCTTGTTGCCGACGGCGCTGGCTGCTGTGGCGCAATCAATTCCTGATATCGGCATTGTGGGCAACTCGGCGCGCCTGCTGCGCGCGCTGCCTACTGACCTGTCAGCTCGCGATACTCACGGCGGTTGATCAAGCCTGCTTGCAAGGCTGCCTCAGGATTGTTGCGCACGTAGTATTGCAAGGCTTCAATGGCGCGATGAGTTGGCGGATAGGTCTCGACGAGCGTTTTGAGCCACTCGACGACGGCGGGCTCGATTGGGATCATCACCTCAAGGTATTCCACGCCTGCCGCGAGGAAATATTCGCTCACTTCATCTTGGTCGCCGACGAGCGTGATCATGCGGTCAAGCACGGCGCGCCAATCGCGCACGTCGTGCAGGTAAGAGAGCAAGCGCAGCGCGTGGTAGCTGACGCCTGCATCAGGATCGTGGATCAGGCGGCGCGCTGTATCGGCGATCTCGCGCGGCAAGCCGCGTCGCGAGGTGCGTCCTGCGTCGCGCAGCAAGGCGTATTTCACTTCCGGCAGCTCAGTTGGCAGGAGCAGAATTTGGTTGACCAACGCCGAGGCTTCGTCGAAGTAGCCGTCAATCATGGCGTACAGAATCTGGAAGTTCTCTGCCGCGTTGACGCGCATGACAGGATCGGGATGATGCAGCAATTTGAGCATTAGGCGATGGTTGCGGCGCTGCGAGGCGATCTCTATCACGTTCATCGGATAGTCAGCGCGGCTGCTGCGCGCTAGAGGCATCAGCCAATGCTCAGCGACCAAGCCTTCGATCTGCTCAACAGGCAGCACAGCGTGCAAGTTGGCTTGTTTGGCTTCGCGTAGCACTTCGCGTAGGTAGCTCTCAGGATCGTTGCGCAGCCTTGCCGATTGACGCTTGTTATTGGCGATGTTCTCTAGCTTCTGCTTGAAATCTTCGGGAATCATAGGCGCTATACGATATTCATGAAGTGACCTGCACAATCATAAACGCGCTGTGAACGTCTGGCAATGGCAGGTCAGTGCGCAGCGGCGAGATTGCGTCCCGCGCCTGCTACGGCGTAGCTGATGCCGCCGCGATAGACTTCAACGCCGCGCAACGTGACTGCTTCAACGCGACCGCGCAACGTCCAGCCTTCAAAAGGCGTCCAGGCGGCGCGCGAGAACATTTGCGCGCCGTGTGGCTGCCATACGGCATCGGTATCCACTTCGATCCAAGTCTGCTCAGGCTCGCGGATGCCGAACAAGCGGCGCGGAGTGTGCGCCATGCGATCCAGCACGTCGTCTAAGGTCAGGCGTCCATCGTGAACAGCGGTCAGCATCAGCGCGAAGGATGTCTCTAAGCCAGGAAAGCCGGGCGGCGGCGAGTCGCTGTCTTTCTCGCGGAGCAAGTGCGGCGCGTGATCGGTGGCGATGCAATCAATGTACGCCATGTTTGCCCAGAGCGCCGCTTGATCGGCAGGTGTCGCCAAGCGCGGGCGCACTTCGGCGCGTCCTGTGCCAAGTCGCGGCACGTCGGCGAGGCTCAAAAACAAGTGCTGCGGACACACTTCGCAGGTCACGGCGATGCCGCGCTCTTTGGCGGCGCGGATCAGCGCGATCTCATCGGCGCGGCTGACGTGCGCGATGTGTACGCTGCGCTTCGCCAAGTGCGCGCACAAGATCGCGCTGGCTGCCATCTGACCTTCCGCATGGCAGACGATTGGACGATCTTTTGGAAAGCGCTCGAAATGCTCGCGCACTGTCCGCAGATCGTCGGCGTCAATGCGCAGCGTCCCGAAGGTATCGTTCAGGTAGCATTTCAAGCCGCAGACGCGCGGCGCGAGCGCGGCGGCAAATTCGATGTTCTGTGCGCACGCGCCGAGGTATATGCCATAATCGCAGCAGGCGCGCCGCGCAGCTGCCTGCTCAGCGAGCGCAAGACTCTCTGAGTCGATCAGCGGCGGCTGTGTATTCGGCATTGCCAGCACGGCTGTGATGCCGCCTGCCAGCGCAGCGCGCGTGCCGCTCTCAAAATCTTCCTTGTGTTCGCCGCCCGGCTCGCGCAGATGCACGTGGATATCAATCAGGCTGGGCAGACGCAACCGTGCCATGCTCGCGCACCTTCCGCCGTCAAGAGCGCGCAGGACGAAACGCCGCTAATGGATCGCGCTCGCCTTCTTCCGCTTCGCGCCGCGCCTCGCGCGCTCGCGAGACACTGGTGTCAATCTCAAACTTCAACGACTCAGGACGCGGCACGATCAGCACAAAGCCGCGCTCTGAGCGCGCGCTGAAGAAGAATTTGTGCAGCCGCTTGCGCAGTTGCTTCTCAGGCAGCGGAAAATCGGATAAGACTACTTCCAAAACGCGATCTCTGTGCCGTTTGCTGAGCAATTTCATCAGGATGCGGTCGCGTCCGCGCACGTTTTTCGTCTCCAGCACGTTGCGCGGAATGTCCAGCTTGGTCTCGTTGATGCGCGCGTAGGCGACGGCGACGCGACCGCCTGCCGTGTTGATCAAGAAATATTCAGGCTTGCACTGCGCGTAGGCAAGGCGTCCTTCCAAAAGCGAGACGATGAACAAGCCAAAGCCGATCAGCAGCGTTGCCAAGCCGATCAGCGAGAGCTGCTCATATGTGATGAACGCCTGCGGAAAGCGCAACTCAGGGATGAAGCGCGGCAATTGCGCTATCGCGCCGATGGCGACCAACAACACGCCAACCGGTCGGTAGCGTCGCGCTATCAAGCGGTAGACGACCAGCGGATATTTTGTGCCAAGCCTAGTCTGTGTGCTTGCTTCTGCCATACACGCGCATCCTTTTTCCGTAAAGCCTGTGGCAGTTGCGCTATTCTAACATGCGGCGCGCTTTTGAGCTATTTTGGGAACTTTTTGCGCAGCCGCTGAGTCTGTGACGTAGAATGTGATCAAGGCATTGCCTGCACAGGAGAAAATTGCTATGCCATCTCTCGCTTTGCTGCGCCGCGCGCTATTGACAGCGCTCGCGCTCAGCTTGATACTCACCAGCATGAACGCCAAGTTACATGCGCAAACTGATCTCGGCGCGCCACGCGTTGTGGCGAGCGCGCCTGCGCAGCGCGAGATCGCCGCGCCGACCAGCACCTTGCAGATCGTCTTCGATCAGCCGATGGATCGCGCCAGCGTCGAGGCAGCTTTCGTGATCGATCCGCCTGTGAACGGCGCGCTGCGCTGGACAGACGATCAGACCCTGACGTTTGCGCCTGCATCGCCATTGCCGCGCGGCACGCTTTACACTGTGCAGATCAGCACAGCGGCGCGCTCAGCGCAAGGCGTCGCCCTTGAAGAGCGCTTCCGCCTGAATTTCCAGATCGCGCCGAATTTGAGCGTGAATCAGGTCATCCCTGCGCCAAACGCTGAGAACATCGCCACAAATGCCACTATCACAGTCATTTTTGACCGTCCCGTCGTGCCGCTGGCAGTCACAGGCGCGCAAGCCGACCTGCCGCAGCCGCTCAGTTTTGAGCCGCCGCTGGAAGGCACAGGCGCGTGGATCGGCACGGCTATCTATCAATTCACGCCGAAGCGCGGCTTGAACGGCGGCACGCTCTACACAGCGACGATCAGCGGCGACCTGACTGACCTCGATGGCAGCGCGCTCGGCGCGCCTTACCGATGGCAGTTCCGCACCATTGCGCCGCAAATCCTCAGCGTCTCGCCGCAAGGCGACTCAGTCCGCTTAGAGAGCGAGATCACAGTCCGCTTTAACCAAGCAATGGATGAAGCGAGCCTGCGCGAGGCGTTCACGCTGCGCAACGCGGCGAACGGCGCCAATGTGGCAGGCGTGCTGACGCTGGAAGCGGACGGCGCCTTGCTGCGCTTCAAGCCTGCTGCATCGCTCGCGCTGGATACGCCTTACCAAGTCAGCATCAGCGCGGCGGCGCGCAGCGCCAATGGCGAGGCGATCCTCAGCAATCCGCAGACCTTCACCTTCCGCACATTGCCGTTTCCGCGTGTGCTGAGCACCTATCCTGCCGATGGCGAGCGCGACGTCTTTCCATCGCGCGGCGTCAGCATCACCTACAACACGCTGATGGATCAGGCGAGCTTCCGTGAGCGCGTCAGCGTTGAGCCAAAGCCTGATGAACTCAGCCTGACCGTCAGCGGCAACGGACTGTACCTGAATTTTCCGATGCAGCCTGAGACGGATTACACGATCACCATCGCGGCAGGCGTCGCGGATATCTACGGCAACGCCGTAGACGAGCCGTTCGTGCTGCGCTTCCGCACCGCGCCGACCGAGCCGCAACTGAGCGTGCCTTTCCGCGATTGGATCAGCATCACTAACGCTTACCGTCCTCAGACAGGCTTCCCTGCGCTCACGCTGAACCTGAGCGCGCTTGAGCTGCAGCTGGCGCAACTGACGCCTGAAGAGCTGATCGCGCTCAGCGGCAACACATATTATCCGAATTGGCGCGATTACCGTCCGCCGCGCCTGACGCGCCGATGGCAGCAGCCGATCCAAACCGTGCGCAATCGCTTTGTGCGCACGGACGTTCAGTTGGCTGAAGACGGCGGCAAGCTGCCGCAAGGCATTTACTACATCGAGCTGTTCGCGCCTGAGTTCCGCCGCCTTTTGATGCCTAATATCCGCGAGCCGCAGAAATACGTCCTAGCTGTGGTCACGGCGAACCTGACCGTGAAACAGACGCCGAAAGCGCTTCACGTCTGGGCGCACGATCTCGCCACAGGCGCGCCGCTCGCCGATCAGCCGATCAGTTTGTACCAGTTCGGTCGCAAAATCGCCGAAGGACGCACAGATGCCGAAGGCGGACTGACCTTCGCAGTGGCGCCAACGCCTGACTCATACATCGGATATTGGTTCGTCCTGCAGAGCGAGCGCGCTTTCGGCATTGCCAACACGAATTGGCGCAGCGGCGACTTTGAGCCATATGCCTTTGAAGTGCAGCCTGATTATCAGCCCGTCAAGACGGTCACTTACCTGTACACCGATCAGCCGATCTACCGTCCTGCGCGTCCTGTGTATCTGCGCGGCATCGTGCGCCTGCAAGATGACGTGACGTTCGGCGTGCCGCAAAACGAGCCGATCCAAGTCACGATCCTCGATCCTGAAGGACGCGAGGTCTACAGGCAGGCGCTGGACTTGAACGAATATGGCGCGTTCAGCGCGCAGTACGTCCTGCCGCAGGAGACGCCGCTGGGCAGCTATAGCGTCCGCACGCGCTTTCGCGGTCAAGAAGGCTTTTTGAGCTTCACGGTCGCCGAGTTCCGTCCGCCTGAATTCTTGACAACGGTCAAGGCGGCTGAAGAGCGCTACGCGGATAGCGACCTGATCGCAGCTACGATTGAGGCGAAGTTCCTGTTCGGCGGCGGCGTGAGCGGCGCAGCCGTGCAGTGGAAAGTGGTGGCAGATGCAGGCTTCTTCGGCAGTCCGCGCGATCCGCGCCTGCTGTTCGGCGACGAGTTCATCGGCGGCTATAACAGTTTTCAGCGCGTGGTGGCGCAAGGTAGCGGCACGCTCGATATCTTGGGCAAGCTCGAAATCCGCTTCCCTGCCGATCTAGGCGAGCAAAAGGTCACGCAACGCTTCACCATCGAAGCGACCGTGACCGACATCTCGAATCAGAGCATCAGCGGACGCACGACAGTGACCGTCTTCCCTGCCACAGTGCTGGTCGGCTTGAAGCCTGAGACGTACGTCGGCGTCGCGGAACGTCCGCAGCGCGTGGAAATTGCCACCACTGACTGGGACCCGGCGCCTGTGCCTGAGCAGCCTGTCACGGTCAAGGTGACCGAGATCGCATGGCGGCAAAATCCAAGCACGTTCGAGTGGACGCAGCAGCGCACGCTGGTCAAAGAAGCGCGCCTGATCACGGACGCGGAAGGCAAGGCACTTTTTGAGTTCACGCCTGAGCGCGGCGGTCTGTTTGAGATCAGCGCTGAGACGCGCGATCCGCGCGAGCGCGTGGCGAGCAGCCGTTTCACACTCTGGGTGCAAGGCAGGAACGCGATTCAGTGGCGGCGCGACGATCAGCGCTTGCAATTGGTGGCAGATCGCAAGGATATCTATCAACCTGGCGAGACGGCGCGCATCTTGATCGCATCGCCATTCGAGGAGCAGGTCACTGCCTTGATCACGGTCGAGCGCGCCGCCATCATCAAGCAGACGACCGTCACCTTTGTAGGCAGCTATACCTACGAGCTGCCGATTGAAGCGATCCATGCGCCGAATGTGTATATCTCGGTCGTGTTGCTGCGCCCTGGCGGCGCGAATGCCGCGCTAGTGCCAACGCTGCGCTACGGCTTGCTCAACTTGAACGTGGCAGTCCAACAACAGCTCAAGATCGTCGCGACGCCTTCTGAGAAACTGGCTGAGCCGAACAAGACGGTCAGTTTTGCGCTGCGCGTGACCGATCTGCGCGGCGAGCCTGTGCAGGCTGAACTCGGCGTCGCGCTGACCGATCTCGCCACGCTGAGCGTCGGCACGCCGAACAGCTTGCCGATCTTCGATGCATTTTGGAGTCGGCGCGGCTTGGCTGTCATCACGCTCGCCGCGCTCAATCGCCTGATTGATGGCATCCTGCCGCAAGGCGACATCGCTCAGGCTGAAGTGATGATGATGGCGCGCGGCGGCGTTGGCGAGCCGCCTATGGCAGCGCCGCCCGGCGTCGCTGAGCAAGGTGGCGCGGATGCTGAGCGCGATAAGTCGGCTGCGCTGCCTGACGTGCGCACCAACTTCATAGATACGCCGCTGTGGCTGCCGAGCGTGATCACGGCGGCTGACGGCACAGCGCAAGTCTCGGTCACTTTGCCCGACAATTTGACCACATGGCGTCTGGAGGTGCGCGGCATCTCGGCACAGACCTTCGTCGGCGATGCGACGCTGGAAATCGTCTCGACCAAGCCGCTCTTGGTGCGCCCTGCCACGCCGCGCTTCTTCACGGTCGGCGATGAAGCTGAGTTGGCTGTGGTGGTCAACAACAATACAGATAGCGACCTTGAGACGACGGTCAGCTTGATCGCGGAAGGCGTCACCTTGCGGACTGCCGCACAGCAAGTGGTGAACGTGCCTGCTAACGGTCGTGTCCGCGTGGCATGGCTCGCCGTCGTCGCTGATGTCGAGGCGGTCGATCTGACCTTCAGCGCGGTCAGCGGTCAGTTCAGCGACGCCAGCAAGCCTGCCGTCGGTCTGGGCGAGCAGCGCTTGTTGCCCGTCTACCGCTATCTGACGCCTGACTACAACGCGACAGCCGGCAGTCTGCGCCAGCCGAGCAGCCGCACAGAAGGCATTCTTGTGCCGAGCGCCGCGCTGGCGCCGACAGGCGCGCTGACCGTGCGGCTCAGTCCATCGCTGGCTGCCGCTACATTGGATACCTTGCGCGCGCTTGAGAACTTTCCGTATCAGTGCATCGAGCAGAGCGTCTCGCGCTTTTTGCCGAACGCGGTCACTTATCGCACGTTGCAACAGCTCGGCTTGGCAGATGAGGAATTGCGCGCCGATCTAGAAAAAGCGCTGCGCGAGGCGCTCGCTCAGCTCAGCCGCGAGCAACGCGCTGACGGCGGCTGGGGCTGGTATTACAACGAGGAATCCAACACGCTGGTGACGGCTTACGCGCTGCTCGGCTTGGTCGAGGCGCGCGACGCCGACCTGAGCGTGCCAAGCGAGATGCTCAATCGCGCGGTGGCGTTTTTGCAGGCGCGCCTGCCGCGCTTTGAGCAGAACACGCCTGAGTGGGAACTGAATCGCGGCGCATTCGTGCTGTATGTGTTGGCGCGCTCAGGCAACACAAACGTGACGGCGATTGAGTCGCTCTTCACATGGCGCGAGAAATTGGCGCTCTACGCGCGCGGCTTCTTGGCGCAGGCATACGGTCTGTCGCGCAATGCGCTCGGCTTCCAAGATCGGATCGACGCGCTGCTCAGCGATATCCAATCGGCGGCGATCGTGAGCGCGACAGGCATTCACTGGGAAGAGGCGTACCGCGACTGGTGGAATTGGAGCAGCGATACGCGCACGACGGCTATCCTGCTGCAGACGTTGATCGCTTTCACGCCTGAGAGCGCGCTGATTCCAAACGTGATCCGTTGGCTGATGATCGCACGGCGCGCTGACGCTTGGGAAACAACGCAAGAATCGGCGTGGGCAGTCATGGCGCTCGCCAATTGGATGGCGGTCAGCGGCGAGCTGAATGCGAACTACACTTACACGGTCAGCGTGAACGGCGAGCAGCGCTTCGAAGGTCAGGGCAATGCTGAGACGCTCAAGCGGACTGAGACGCTCACTGTTGCAATCGAGGCGCTGCTGCGCGAGCAGGTCAATCGCCTGACCTTCCAGCATGGCGCAGGCGAAGGCGCGCTTTACTACACAGCGACTCTGGATGTGAAGCAGCCTGTCGAAGCCGTGCAGCCGACCGATCGCGGCATTCGGCTTGTGCGCACGTACTACAACGCCGAAGGCAAGCCGATCACAGAAGCAAAAGTTGGCGATGTGATCACGGTTGCGCTTGAGATCACGGCGGCGCACGACCTGTACTACATCGTCATCAACGATCCATTGCCTGCAGGCACAGAGGCGATTGATCGCTCGCTGCAGACCAGCGCGCAGATCGGTCAACGTCCTGAGCTAATTCCGACCGAGGCGCCGTATCGCTTCGCTTGGGGCTGGTGGTACTTCAGCGATACGCAGCTGCGCACAGAGCGCGTCGTCCTCTCTGCCAGCTATCTGCCGCGCGGCAGCTATCGCTACGTCTACCAAATCCAAGCGACCGCGCCGGGCGTCTATCGCGTCATTCCGCCAAATGGCAACGAATTCTACTTCCCTGAGGTCTTCGGACGCGGCGCCGGCAGCTTGTTCACGATCAAGCCGTAAGCGCTGAGCGTTAGCGCTTGCGCGATTGACCTCGCTGCGCAGGCGGCGAGGTCAATTTGTCGCTCAGCGCGTCTCGCCGCGCGCTTTCAAGCACATATGCGCAGCGTGCGTTACAATTGTGCGCTAAGCACGCTGCGCACGCTGAGTTGAAGATGAGTTACCTGTATGGTCGCCGAAGTTACGCTGCCAACAGTCGCTGAAATTTGCCGACTCGCCTTGCCGTTGAA
>DAOTWB010000238.1:0-6813 GCA_034436235.1 Anaerolineae bacterium | reverse complement strand
CCGTCAGGCGCGTTGATCGCCAAGGTCAAGTTGAGCATCGGATCGTCAGTCTCCAGCGCCACTTCAATCGGCGTGCCGCCTTGCAAGGCGACCTGCCACACATCGCGGTCAGAGCGCCGCAAAAGCGCGCCTTGCATGGTTTGATCAAGGGCTAGATCGCCGCGCCACAGGTCGCGCAAAGTCTCGCCGCTGTTCACCCAGAAGCTGTACGCGCCGCTGCCGCGTTCAGCGCGCGCAAAGACGATGTAAGCGCCTGTGGCAGGCGCGCGATAGCCGATCACGGCGGCGAAGGGCGCGCTGCCAACCGCTACGCGCTCGCCGTTCGGCGCGTAGACCTCAAAACGCGGCACGAGCGCGCTATTCGGCTCAGGGAACATGCCGAAGCTGATCACATCGTTCGCCGCGGCGAACACGGCGAAGCGATGCACGCTGCGCGCATCTTTGAGTTCGCCTACAATCGGCACGCCGCGCTGTAATGGCTGAAATTCCGCGTCTGGGCGCACGCGCATGAACGCGGTCGGCGTTGGCGTGGCGCTTTGCGCACGGCTGAGCGGCAGCGGCGTCATCAACGCGAGCAGCGCGAGCGCGCTCAGGCACAACAATGCCGCGATTCGGCTCATTCTAAAGCTGCGCTCAAGCTGTAGCTCAGCGCAGGCAGCACTTCTGCCAGATGCGTGGCGAACAAGCGCGAGACCTTACGTCCGTCTTGCGTGCGTCCGCTGAGCAGCTCATGCGCGGTCAGCCAGCGCGTGGCGTCGTCTTCAGGCAGATGGAAACGCACATCGAGCAGCTGGTAGAAGCTATGCTCGTAGGCAGAGAGTACGTGCGTGCTTTCCGAGATACTGGTCTCGCGCACGCCTTCGACCAATGGATAGAGCCTGAAATCGCGCTCTGGCATTAAATCTTCCATCGCCAGCTCTTCGCGCAGCTCGCGGACAAGCGCCGTCGCTGTTGATTCGTCGCTCAGCTCGCGCTTGCCGCCGATTGGCTGAAATTGACGCGCGAGTGCATCGTACTGCATCAAGTAGACATCCTCGCCGTTGCGCTGCGCCTTGATGATCGCCACAGCCGTGCGGACTACGCGCAAAGGCTGTGGTTGCGGCGAGCATTCGCGCCGATGCCGCTCTAGCGCGCGTGTCAGCGTCGCACCGATGCCGCTGCACGGCTCTTCAGGCGCGCCATGCCACGCCTCAGCTGTCAGCGCGCCTTCTTCAAGGCAGCGCAACAGACTCTGGACGAAAAAGTGCGCTGTAGGCGTGCTGAAAGTCCGCCTATCTTGGCGCAGAATGCCTAAGCCTTCGAAGAGATCGCACAAAGCGTTCTGATAGTCGCTCGGCACGTCAGAAGTGTGCGCAGCGCCTTGTGCAATCTGACGCAAGGCAGTGGTCAAGGTTTCAAGGTTCATGGATCGCGTTTTCCTGCTCAGCAATCACATCAGTTTACCACAAAAGCGCTCAACGCTTGCGCAGACGCGGATCGAGGACGTCGCGCAGACCGTCGCCGAGCAAATTGAAGCCAAGCACGCCAAGCACAATTGCCGCGCCTGTGTAGAACATCAGCCATGGCGCGCGCTCCGCGATGCTCGTGCTTTCCGCCAACATCACGCCCCAAGATGCATCGGGCGGCTGCGTGCCAAGACCTAGAAAGCTCAAGCTGGCTTCGGTCAGCAGCGCCCATGAGAGCGCCAGGCTGAACTGCACGATCAGCGGCGCCAGCATGTTAGGCAAGATGTGCCGCAGCAGGATGCTCGGCTCGCGCACGCCGATGCAACGCGCCGCTGTGACGTACTCCATCGCTTTCAACGCTAGGACCGGTCCGCGCGCCACGCGCGCAAAAATTGGCGTGTAGACGATGGCGATGGCGATCACAGCGCTGCTCGCGCCGCGCCCTAGCACGGCGATGATCAGCAGCGCCAGCAACAGCGCAGGAAAGGCGAAGAAGACATCCATCACGCGCATGATCAGTGTATCGAGCGCGCCGCCGATGAAGCCTGCCGTCACGCCGATCAGCGTGCCGAGCGTGCCTGCGATCAGCACTGCCAAAGCTGCCACGCGCAATGAATTCCACGCGCCTTGCATCAAACGACTGGCGATATCGCGCCCGAATAAATCCGTGCCGAGCAGGTAGCGCTCACTCGGCGCGCTCAAACGGTCGCGACCGAATTGCTGAGCAGGCGGATACGGCGTGAGTCCTGCACCGCCGAGCGCCGCCACTAGCACGAAGAGCGACACAATGCTCATGCCGAGCGCGCCGCTCGGATTGACCAGCAGGCGGATGAGAAACGGCTTAACGTTTGCCGTAACTGATGCGCGGATCGATGCTGGCATAAAGCACGTCTACAGCAAGATTGATCAGCACGAAGTTGAAGGCGATGAAGAGCGTCACGCCTTGCACAAGCGCGTACTCGCGCTGTGAAATAGCATTCACTGCCAAGCGTCCTAGTCCGGGCAGCGCAAAAATCTGCTCGACAATCACGGCGCCGCCCAGCAAGTAGCCCGCTTGCACGCCGAGCAGCGTGACCACAGGAATCAGCGCGTTACGCAACGCATGGCGATAAGTCACTGTCCGCTCGCGCAGACCTTTGCTGCGCGCCGTGCGGATGTAATCTTCGCGCAGCACTTCTAACATGGTCGAGCGCGTCATGCGCATCAACGACGCGGCGAGCGCGAAGCCGAGCGTGAGCGCAGGGAAGATCATCTGCTCAAAGTTGCGGCGCGGATCGACGCTGAAACTGACGTAATTGCCGCTATTCGGCAGCACTTTGAAATAGACCGATAGCACGTAGATCACAAGCGTGCCGACCAAAAAGTTGGGCAGTGCCAAGCCGAGCAGCGCGAAGAGCCTGCCGATCAGGTCGATCAGCGTGTTGTGATAGATCGCGCTCAGCACGCCGATTGGAATGCCGATCGCCAACGCGATCAAGACCGACATCGCTGCCAGTTGCAAGGTCAGCGGAAAACGGTCGAGGATCACTTCTAGCACAGGCTTGCCGTGCCGTATGGAAAAGCCGAGATTGCCTTGCAGCACTTCGCCGAGCCAGATGAAGTACTGCTCAAGCGGCGGCTTATCCAGACCGTAGTAACGCTCTAGCGCGGCGCGCTGTGCAGGCGTCAGCATCCCTGCCTCTGTGCCGAGCTGTGCCGTGATCGCGTCGCCCGGAATCAGGCGCATAGCGAAGAAGACGAGCGCCGAGACGCCGAGCAGGGTCGGCAGAAACGCGATCAGGCGCTGTGCGATGTAGCGCAGCATGACGAACAGCTCTCAATTTGGCTGCCGTCCGCCAGTTGTGAGCAGACGGCAGCCAATAGCGGCATGCGCCTAGCGCTTCAGGCGCACGGCTGCGAACGAGACGAGCGAGTCCATCGGATTCGGGATGAAGCCTTCCACATACGGCTGATGCGCAGTGTACTCATAGCCGTTATAGAGCCAAATCCAAGGCGCTTGCTCCACGATGTGTTTCTGGAACTGCGTGAAGATTTCGCGGCGCTTCTCAGGATCGCTCTCAGCGCGTCCGCGCGCCATCAAGCTATCCGTCAGGTCGTCAATCCAATTGGCGACGCCTTGCAAGTTGCCCGTCTTCGTCCAGTAGCGCGCGTACATTGTGTACGGATCAGGACGACCGCCGTTGAGCGCGACTGCTGTGTCGAAATCGCCCTTCAACCAACGATCCACGTATACGCTCAATTCCATCGCCTCGATCTCAAGCGTGATGCCGATCTCCGCTAGCTGCGCCTGAATGACCTGTGCTTCTGAGAGCGCGGTCGGCGGATCCGCATTGGCGACGATGGTCTTGAGCGTGAAACCGTTCAGCAAACCTGCCGCTGCCAGCAGCTCGCGCGCCTTGTTCAGATCGCGCTTGTAGCAGAAGAATTCGCTCGGCTCGACGCGATAGGCAGGGATGGTCAGCGGACCAGTGACCGTGCCTTCGCCTAGCGAGGCAGTTTCGAGCACCTCTTGCCGATCTATCGCGCACGACATCGCCTGCCGCACTTCCAGCTTATCCATCGGCGGACGCGAGGCGTTCAGTTGGAAGACGTGATAAGCGAGCGCAGGCACGCGGTTCAGCACAATGTTCGGATCGTCCTTGAGCAGAGCCGCTGCCAAAGGATCGTTGAGCAGCGCGAAGTCAATCTCGCCGGCGCGCAGCGCAGCCACGATGGTCGCCTCGTTCGGAATCACGCGCATCTCGATGCCATCTGGATACGGTCCTTCAACCCACCAGTTGTCGTTGCGCTTGAGCGTGGTCTTTTCCTCAGGAATCCACTGCTCCAGCACAAATGGACCAGTGCCGATAGCGCGCTTCTCAAATTCGTTGGCAGCCACCGCTTCTTCAGAGACGATGGCAGCGTTGATGCTCGCCATTGCCGCCAAGATCGGCACGTCAGGCGTGTTCAGATTGAAGATCACTGTGTAAGCGTCAGGCGTCTCGATGCTGGCGATGCTGGTGTAGTTGCTGCGCGCTGCGGCGCCAGTCGCCTCGTCGAGGATGCGTGAGAAGGTCGCCTTCACATCAGCCGAGTCGAACGTTGTGCCGTCGTGGAAGAAGACGCCTTGACGCAGCTGCATGGTCAGTTGCGTCGAGTCAGCGTTGAACTGCCACGATTCTGCCAACATCGGCACGATATTCAGGTCAGGATCGAGCGTCACCAATGTCTCGTAGATCAGCTCAAGCAGGCGCAGCGACGCAAAAGCGGTCTGTTTGTGCGGATCAAGACCAGTGGTATCGGCAGCGCGCGCCATGACCAAGATGTTGCCGCGCGACTGCGCTTGTGTCAGCATTGGCAGGCTCGCCAATGCCAGAACCAACACGCTGAAAATGAAAAATCTCGCTACCTTTCGCATAAGCCACGTCCTCTATTGTGTGAGCCGTTTTGCAAGCGCATATTTTAGCGCCTCAGACGAGATAAAACCACTGATTGCGCGGATTGTGCAAGCGCTGATCAGCGCTCACTCCGTTGGTGCGCTGCGCAACATGAGCTTGTAAAAAGGCGCGTCTGAGCCGTCCTCTAGCCATTGCAGGTTGAAAAATTGCAGACCTTCCGCGCTTTGACGGTAGGTGTACAAGCCAATCTGCGCGTAGGCAGGCTCAGCGTTGAGTTCAGGCAGGCAGTGACGGCTCACAACGCGATCCTCAGCGCGCCAAAAGCGCCCTAGCCAGAACTGCCCGTCCGCTTGGACGAGTCGCGTCTGATCGGCGGCATACAGCGAGAGCGCCACGTGGAATTGATCGCCAAAAGGCGTAGCGGCAGGCGCGGATAAATGCCAGACCAGGTGCAGGCAGCGTCGTTGCGCGTCCCAGCTGAACGCTTGCAAGCCGCCGCCGCTGCGCAGCGCAGCGCGCTCAGGCAATTCGGTGTATCGCGCGCGCTCAAAATCGGCGGCGCGCCGCGTTGAGAGCGTAAAACAGCGCTCAGGCGTGCCATCGGGCAGCGGACGCATGACGTAGCGCTCGCCAGCGGCGTCTGCTGCGCAATCCATGGATAGCACGAGCGCGTCCTGCGCAGGGAAAACGTCTAGGTCAGGCGGCAGGAAGCGCCGCGCAGGCAGATCGTAGAGCAGCGCGTCCCAGACAGTCGCCTCATCATCAATGCCGATGAATTGTCCATCAACGCGGATGAGCAGTTCGGCAGGCTGCCGCCTGAGCAGCTCAGCGCGAATTGGCATGTACATGCCGAGCGGCGTCCCAAAGCCATCAGGTGTGGCAACGCGCGCCAAAAAGCTCAGCAAATGCACTATCAGCGCAACTTGCAAAAGCGCGATGCCGATGATCGGCGCAATCGCGACGGTCGCCGAGCGCGCGCGCTGCATCAGGTCGTGAAGCGTGGCGCCGAGCGCCAAAAACGCGGCAGGCATCATCGGAATCAGATAGTGCAATTGCGGCGTCACCCAGCGCACTGAGAAAATTGCCAACGGCGCGAGCAACCATATGCCGAGCGCCACATCTAGTGCTTGTTTGTGACGCACGCCGCGCACCAGCCGCCAAATGCTGCAAGCAAGACAGAGCGCGCCGAAAAGGTACAGCGCGCCATACATCGGCGCAGGCAGCGTCTCCAACCAGCGCTGGAACATCTGCGCACCTGCCAGACTGTGCAGATCGGCGCCGCTCAGGACGATCAGCGCGTAGGTGAGCATCTGCGCGCTCAATAGCGTGTCGTCCGCTGCATTCGGCGCGCCGCTCAGCTGGACGCCTGCCCAAGTGCCGCTCCAAATCGCCTCAAGCGCGCCAATGGCATATGGCGCAAGCGTGAGCGCTGTCAACGGCAAGCTGAGCCAAAAGTAGCGCGTCAAGCGCTTTCTCGCCTGCAGGATCAGGTAGAGCGAGAGCGGCGCGAGCGCAAGCGCGGCGAAGTGAATTTGCACAGTGATGCTCAGCAGCGGCAGGTGCAGCAGCTGTGCAAGGCGCGCCTTGCGCTCATCAGGCAGGAAAGCGACGAGCGCGCTGCCAACGGTCAAGACGATGAACAGCATCAGCGCGTTTTGCGCCCACAGCTTGCGCGAGAATATGACCGCCCAAGGGCTGGCTGCCAGGCATAGCGCTGCGATCAACGCCGCTGTCGCGCCGTAGTAGCGCCTTGCCAAGCCGTATAGCAAGCCGACCGCCAACACATTCAGCGCGCCGATGTACTGTGTGGCAAGGATCGGATCGCTGCTGAGCAAAAAAGGCGGTGTCACAACGTACACGCTGAACGGCGCGTTGCGCAAGCCGACCGACGAGCCGATGCCGAGCAGCGGAAAGGTCCGTCCGCGCGCAAAATCAAGGGCAAGTCGCGCTAAGTTCGCTTCATCGCGCTTGAACTCGACCACGTCTGCCGC
>DAOTWB010000237.1:0-30627 GCA_034436235.1 Anaerolineae bacterium | reverse complement strand
TTGCCTGCGCGGTAGATATCCGCCGTCTGATCGTCAGGATAGATGATCCACACTTCGCGGACGCCGAGCGCCAGATAACGCGCCGCTTTGCGCTGCACGGCAGGGATTGAATCGGACGGCGAGACCACTTCAATCGCCAAGTCGGGCGCGATTTGAAAGAAGCCGCGCCGTCGTATGCCGCTCAGCCGCTCAGCGCGGATGAACGCCACATCTGGCGATAGCACGTCGCGCGGCGTCAGCGCGAAGCCGCCGTCAGGCGCAGTGACCAAGCCCAAGCCGCGCTCGCGCACAAACGGACGCAAATAGCTGATCAGCTCGCTGACGAGCAGCGTCGGCAGCTCGCTAGACGGCGACATTTCGCAGATCGCTCCATCGTGCAGCTCAAAGCGTTTGGCGGCGTTCTCAGGCAGCCTGAGGAACGCTTCAAAGTCGCTCACGGTCAGCCTTTCACGGATGCTCATCGCGCACCTCAGCTTGAAGACTCATATACAGTCTACCGCATATAAACGCAAAACGCCTGCACAGGCGCAGGCATTCTCTCGGGCAGCTCCGGAGGTAGGACTCGAACCTACAACCTAGCGGTTAACAGCCGCCCGCTCTGCCATTGAGCTACTCCGGAAGACGCTGCAAATCCTATCAAGCGCCGCTCAAAATGTCAAGGCGCGATCTGCGAGAAGATTGGACATTCAAAAACGGCACGCTATACTCTCTGAGGCAAGCGGCGCGTACCGCTTCCTTTCAAACCGTTCAGAGTGTGATGAGAGCGATGCACGCCGTATGGCTGAAACAGCTAGAACAGATCGCGTTGTGTGGGAGAGCTATGTGATGTTCGGAGGACGTAAACCATCCACGCCGCAACCGAGCGGCGCGCCAACACCGCCCAATCCGCCGCCGGCGCCGCCGCCTGCTGCGCCGCCACCAACGCGCCCGACCGTCGGCTTTGAGACCGTGCTAGGCGCCAACACCGCCTTCAAAGGCGAGATCAAGAGCCGCGCCAACGTGCGCATTGACGGTCAGTTTGAAGGCGACGTGCAAGTGGACGGCAACCTGCTCATCGGCGAGACGGCGCGCGTCCACGCTAACGTGCAGGCGAAGAGCGAGATTCGCATCGCAGGCGCCGTGCGCGGCGACGTCAGCGGCTACAAGGTGCATCTCGCGCGCACAGGGCGAGTCTGGGGCGATATCACCACCAACTTTTTGGTGACCGAAGAAGGCGCTTTCATCGAGGGCAAGATCAACATGATCAATCATCCTGCCCTTGAGCAAGGCTTCGGCGGAATCGCGCTGCCATCGCCTGAAGTGAGCCTGACCGCGCCTGACCGCGAAGACGCGCGCGACGCCATTGAAGCGGAGCTGATGGACGACGACCGTCCCAGCCGCGAAGATTAGCGCGGCGGCGCGGTTGGCGCGATGCACCAATCGGCGGCGCACAGCGGCGTGATATCGCCGTCATATTCCTGAAAGCCGACCAAGCTCTCAAACGCGTCGCGGCTGAGCGTGGTGAAAGTGTAATCCACAAACACGCTGAAATTTTCGCCCTTAACGAACATCATGCGCGAGCCGGGCAAGTTGTTGCGCGCCAACGCTCGGAAGCGCGTGCCGCGCGGCATCGTGCCGACGTAGCGCTGCGCAGCGAGGTCTAGAAAGGCGAACGCATTCTCAGAGCGCCCTTCGATGATCTCAGCATTTGTCTCGGCGAAGATGACGCGCTCAAGATAGAGATTGAGTTCGCGCTCCAGCGCTTGACAGTAATTCAGGTCAGTCGCCTTCGCCACAGGCTTGAACGGAACGTCCGTCTGCAGATAGCTGCCTTGCACAAGCCGATATAAGTTCGCCAGTGTGCGTCCGCACTTCTGGGCAGGATTAGCGCCGCTATCTTGCGCTCGCGCGTATCGCCATGCGCTCATGAAGAGCGCGCACAACAGCATCAGAATGCCTAAGCGCTGTATTCTCGTCATACTATTCAAGATACCTCTCAATTTGACCGAGCGTCGTGAGCGTGTGTGCGCAGATCAGCGCCTGCCCATGCCAAGCCACTCAAAATACAGGTCGTTTTGAATGCCAATGCGCGCCAAAGCTCTGCCGACCGTGTGATTGACAATGTCGTCCACTGTCTTGGGCAGGCTGTAGAAAGCTGGCACAGGCGGCATGATGATCGCGCCGTTTTCGGCGGCTTGCACGCACAGGCGCAAGTGACCGATGTGCAGTGGCGTCTCGCGCAGCAGCAGCAGCAGCGGACGCCCTTCTTTCAACTGCACGTCCGCTGCGCGCGCCAATAGATCAGCGTTGTAGCTATTGGCGACCGCTGAGAGCAGCTTCACGCTGCACGGCGCGACGATCATGCCGCGCGTCTGGAAGCTGCCGCTGGCGATGCTGGCGCCGATATCTTCAGGCTTGTGGACGACATCGGCGAGCGCTTCCACTTGGCGGACTGTCCACGCCGTCTCTTGGACGATGGTCGCGCGCGCCGATGGACTGATGATCAGGTGCGTCTCGATGGCGTCGCTCTGAGCCAGCACTTCGAGCAGGCGAATGCCGTAGATCGCGCCGCTGGCGCCTGAGATAGCGACGATCAATCGGTCGGGCATGACGAAAGTCCTCGCTCAGGCGTGGTAGAATGGTCGGCAATTCTAGAGAGCGAAATGAGTATTTCCATGTTCGATGCACCTGATCAACTCTGGTGGCAGCAAGCTGTCATCTATCAAGTCTATCCGCGCAGCTTTCAAGATACCAATGGCGACGGCATTGGCGACCTTGAAGGCGTGCTGCGCCGACTCGATTATCTGAGCGAGACGCTCGGCGTGGACGCGATCTGGCTCTCGCCGTTCTATCCATCGCCTGACGCAGACTTCGGCTATGATATCACGGACTTCAAAGCGGTCGATCCGCGTTTAGGCACGTTAGAGACTTTTGATAGGTTATTGCGCGAAGTCCATGCGCGCCGTATGCGCTTGATTGTGGATTTAGTGGTCACTTACACATCCGATCAGCATCCGTGGTTCATCGAGGCGCGTCGCTCGCGGCAGAGCGCCAAGCGCGATTGGTTCATGTGGGCGGACGCCAAAGCCGATGGCGCGCCGCCAAACAATTGGCAGAGCGCTTTCGGCGGCAGCGGCTGGGAATGGGACGCTGCGACGCAGCAGTACTACTACCACTCGTTCACCAAACATCAGCCTGATCTGAATTGGCGCAATCCTGAGGTGCGCGAGGCGATGTTGGACGTGGCGCGCTTCTGGTTGGAGCGCGGCGTGGACGGCTTCCGCGTGGACGCCGCGCACTGGATTCTGAAAGACCCTGAGCTGCGCGATAATCCGCCTAACACGGCGTCGCGTCCTGTAGTAGCGCGCGCGCTCGGCGAGTACGACTCGCAGCTGCATTTGTACGATAAGGGACATCCTGATTGTCATGAAGTGTTCCGCGCCTATCGGCGTCTGATCGACTCGTACAGCACGCCTGAGCAGCCGCGCTTCGCCATCGGCGAGATTCACGTCTTTGATTGGCAAGAATGGGCGAAATATTACGGCGCGCAGCTGGACGAGCTACACATGCCGTATAATTTCTCGCTAGTCGGCGCGCCATGGCAGCCTGAGATCGTGCGCAGCGCCGTCGAAGGCATGGAGAGCGTCTTGCCGCGCGGCGCCTGGGGCAATTATGTGCTGGGCAATCATGATGAGACGCGGCTTGCCAGCCGTTTGGGCGAGCCGCAAGCGCGCGTGGCGACCTTGCTCTTGCTGACCTTGCGCGGCACGCCGACCATGTACTATGGCGATGAGATCGGCATGGTGAATGGCGTCTTCACGCCTGATCAAATTCGCGATCCGTGGGGAAAAAATGATCCGTCGCTCGGTCGCGATCCTGCGCGCACGCCGATGCAGTGGGATGACTCGCCGAATGCAGGTTTTTGTCCTGAAGGCGTGCAGGCTTGGCTGCCCGTCAATCCTGATTACAAGACGCGCAACGTGGCAGCGCAGTTGGCAGCGCCGCGCTCAATGCTCAACTTCGTGCGGCACTTGCTGCGCTTGCGCCAGAACAGCCGCACGTTGCAACAAGGCAGCTATCGGACGCTGGAAGGCGCGCCACAAGGTTGCTATGCCTACTATCGCGCTACAGGCGCTGAGCGTCTGGTTGTGGCGCTGAATTTCACTGATCAAGCGCTCAGCTTACAGCTGCCGAGCGGCGGTCGCATCTTGATCTCGACGCACATGGATCGCAACGGACGGACTGAGCGCGAACTGACTTTGCGCGCAAACGAAGGATGCTTGGTCGCGCTGGGCTAGTGGCGCGCTTCCCACTCGCGCATGATGGTCGTCAAGAACTCGCGCACGTCAGGATCGATCACCTCGGCGACAGTATCGTAGAAATGACCGTCCACTTCGATGCGCACGCCGTGATCAGGCGTCGGGCGCACGTGAATGCTGCGCGTGGAGAACTGCGGCGAAGACAGCAAGCGCGCCTGTAAGAATTCCTCGATTTGATCGGCGATGCTGACCTGAGGCTGCGGCTCAGCAGGCTTGGCTCTGCTGAACAGACCGCGTTTAGGCGGCTCGACGACGGGCGCGCTGACAGGTGGACTGCTGACGGCGCTCAGCGGCTTGCGCGGCTCGGCGCTCGGCGCGTTGATCATGGCGCTGAGCGTGCGCACAACGGCTTCAAAACGACGCTTCTGCTCAGGATTGCTGATAGCGGCGCTGTGACGGTAAAATTGACCGCCAATTTGGATGATTAAGCTGCCGTCGCCAACGTCGCGCCATATGCGCATCACTTCAACGGCGTCCTCAGGCAGGCTGACAGGCTCTGTGTAGATGGTCTCAGACATCGGCATACTCTCTTCGTAAGGAATGACAGGCGACGGCATCGCAGGCGCTACAGCGGCTTCAGGCAATGGCGTGAGGCTCACGGCGCTTGGCGCACTGGGCGCGCTCGCGCCGCTCACCAGCAGATCGAGGTCAGGTTCGGGCAGGCGCGAGGCTTGCACAAAGCGGCTGAGGCGCGAGACGACGGGCGCGACGTTGAGCGACGCAGGCTGCGCGCTTGGCACTTCGCCGAGCGCCATGCGCGCTTTGCGACGGCGTTCAGCGGCGCGCCGAAAGATGATCGTCATCAGAAATAAATACAAGCCGCCGAAAAACAGCACTGAGATGGGCAGCCAAGGCGCCTGCGAGAACAGCTGCGAGAAAAATTCGAGTTCGTTTGAGCCAGACACGCTCGATCAGCATCCTTCCTGACCGCCAAAAGCATCCAACATATTGTATAACAGGCGCGATGTGAATCGCTAACGCTTCGCGCGTTTCTCACGATCAAAAGCGGTCAAAAACGCTCATGAAATTTTGCGCTACGCTGAAAAGTGGTATAGTTAAAGGCGGCGATTTTCACCAAAAGATTGCCTTGGCAAAAATACGCGGAGGACTTTCAAAATGTTTCGTCGAGTGACCGTTTTCTCAATTGTTTTCGTGTTGGCGCTCTCAGCGTTCGCAGGCGCGCTAAATGGCGCTCAAGCGCAGGATAAGCTCGTCATCGGCTTGCTCAGCGATCAGACGGGCGCGTTGCAACAGTATGGCAAGGAGCTGGAGCGCGGCTTCATGCTCGGCTTGAAATATGCAACCGAAGGGAAGATGGAAGTGGCAGGGCGCTCACTCGAAGTGTTGGTGCGCGATACGCAGAGCAATCCTGCCACAGGCGCGAGCCAAGCGCGCGAGTTGATCGAGAAAGATGGCGCTGAGGTGCTGGTCGGCGCGCCTAGCTCTGGTGTGGCGCTGCAATTGCAGCAAGTTGCCGCCGATCTGGACGTGATCTTGATGGCAGGACCAGCCGCTTCGCCTGCTATCACAGGCGCGAATTTCCATCCGAACACTTTCCGCGCTTGCCGCAACACCACACAGGACTTCCTCGCGCTGACCACTGTGTTGAAGGATACTGGCGTCAAGAAGGTCGTGATTTTGGCAGCAGACTACGATTTCGGTCGTAGCTCAGCTGTGGCGGCTGAAGCAGCCTACAAGGGCATCGGTCTTGAGATCGCGCAGACCATTTACGCGCCGCTGAACACGACCGACTTCACTGCCGTGTTGCAGCAGGTGCTGGCGAGCGGCGCTGACGCGCTGCAGCCGATCTGGGCGGGCGATACGAGCGTGGCGCTCTTCAAGCAAATCGGCGAGCTGGGCGTGCTGGATAAGATGATCCTGATCACGTCCTTCAACTCGAATCCGATCACCAAAGCAGCCTCAACGGAAGGCGAAGTCGGCGGTATTGGCTCGATGGTCTATCACTACACGCTGCCTAACAATCCGATCAACGATTGGCTGGTCGAGAATCACAAGGCGGATTACAACGGCGAGTTCCCAGACCTGTTCACAGAGTGCGGCTTCGCCACAGCGCAGGCGCTTGTGGCGGCGCTGAAGGCGACCGAAGGCGATACCAGCACTGAGAAGATGATCGCGGCGCTGGAAGGCTTGGAATGGGCAGGTCCGCGCGGCAAGTATGTGATGCGCGCTTCTGATCATCAGGTGCTGCTGCCGATCTACATCGTGCGCTTGGTCAACCTAACCGATCCAGAGTTCAAGTTCTACGAGCTGGTGCGCGAAGTGCCTGCCGACTTCGTGACGCCGCCGTGCGCCTTGCCTGAGCAGTACGCTGAGCGCTGCAAATAGCGCGGACGTTCAGAGAAAATAGCACGGGCGCGGCGCGGGCAACTGCGCCGTGCCTGCAATTACGATTCGTGAAAGAATAGCTTATGGCGACAGGCGAACCGATCTTAGAATGCCGTCATTTACGAAAAGAATTCGGCGGTCTGGTGGCTGTGAACGACGTCAGCTTGCGCGTGGAGCGCGGACGTGTGCATTCGATCATCGGACCGAACGGCGCGGGCAAGACAACGCTGATGAACTTGATCAGCGGCATTTATAAGCCGACGCGCGGCGAGGTGATCTTCAAAGGGCAGCCGATCACCAACTTGCCGCTGCATCGGCGTGCGCACATCGGCATTGGACGCTCGTTTCAGATCACCAACATCTTTCCAAACCTGACCGTGCTGGAGAACGTGCGACTCGCCGTTCAGGCGCGCAGCAAAGTGAACTTCAACGTGCTGCGGCGCGCCTATAGCTACGATTCTTTCATCGCAGAAGCGATGCGCGCCATTCATGAGGTCGGCTTGACGCCTGTCGCTTCGATGCTCGCCAGCGCGCTGCCACACGGCGGCAAGCGCAAGCTGGAACTAGCGATCTTGCTGGCAGGCGCGCCTGAGCTGCTGATCTTAGACGAGCCGACCGCTGGTGTCGCTTCTGAACAGGTGCGCGAGATGATCGAGAACATCGGGCGGATCAGAGCGCAAGCCGATCGCACTATCATCATCGTGGAACACAACATGAATCTGGTCATGAACGTCTCGGATTACATCACAGTGATGCATCTGGGCAGCGTTTTGGCGGAAGGCACGCCTGCCGAGATCGCTGCCAACAAGACCGTGCAGAGCGCATATCTTGGCGAACTCTACAGCGACGTACTGGACAAGGCGGCAGGAGCGGCGCATGAGTGAGACTGTGCTTGAAGTGCGCGGCATCCATACGTACATCGGTCAATTCCATATCTTGGAAGGCGTCTCGTTCAGCGTGCCGAAGGGCAGCATCACTGTCCTGCTCGGTCGCAACGGCGCGGGCAAAACGACCACGCTCAAGAGTATCTTAGGCATCACGCCGCCGCGCGAAGGCAAAGTGATCTTCAATGGGCAGGATTTAGTGGACAAAGCGCCGTTCAGGATCGCCAAGCTGGGCATCGGCTATGTGCCAGAGCATCGCGCTATCTTCCGCGACCTGACGGTCGCCGAGAATTTGCAGATCGCAGAGCGGCGCAAAGGCGATCTGGCGGCGCGTCAGGATTTCATCTTTGAGCTGTTCCCTGACCTGAAGAAACTGTACAGGCTGGCAGGCGGCAACCTGAGCGGCGGTCAGCAGCAGATGCTCGCCATTGCGCGCGCGCTGGTGCCAGAGAATCAGTTGCTGCTGATAGACGAGCCGAGCGAAGGCTTGGCGCCGGTCATCATCGAAGCGCTGATGCACGCCATTCGGCGGCTCTCGGAATCGGCGACCGTGCTATTGGTAGAGCAGAACTTCCGCATGGCGAGCCGATTGGCAGATCGCTACGTGATCATTGACGACGGCGTCAGTGTGCAGAGCGGCATGATGGCTGACCTAGTGGACGACCAGGCAACTATTCAGCGTTACTTGGGCGCCGCTTAACAGGAGCGCGCAGTGTGCTTATGGTCGAGAGCGCGCGACTTTGCACTGCTGACGATCTGGCAGCTATGCCTGAGGACGGTCTGCGCTATGTGCTGGTGCGCGGCGAGCTGATCGCAATGCTGCCGACGAGCAATATTCACGGCGAGATTGCGCTGATGCTGAGCCTGCTGATCGGCAATTTTGTGCGCGCCAACAATCTGGGACGGCTCTACGCGGCTGAGACAGGCTTCAAGCTGACGAGCGATCCAGACACAGTGTTGGCAGCCGATTTCGCTTTCATCTCGCAGGCGCGCGCAGTGCCGCGCGAAGGTGGCCTTGTGCCGATTGCACCTGATCTAGCTGTTGAGGTCGTCTCGCCGAATGACACGCGCCTTGAGCTTCAGAAAAAGATCGCGCTTTACTTCAGGGCAGGCACGCGCCAGGTCTGGATAGTCTATCCTCGCGCGCGCGCTGTGTACGTCTACACAGCTGAAGATCAGGTCACTATCCATACAGGCGAGAGCGTCATCGAAGGCGGCGATCTGCTGCCGAACTTCAGGCTGCCTATCTCGCAAATCTTCGCAGTGTTGGATGAGCCATAAAAGACACAAAAAGGAACGTTCATGATAGGACTTCTTTCGCCTGAAAAACGCAGCTCGCTGATCGCAGTCAGCGTCATTTTGATCGGCTTGCTGCTGTTCAGCTTCCTCACGACAGGCAATCTCAGCTTGATCAGCACAGATGGCTTCGGCGCGTATGTCGGCACGATCAATGCCGGCGATTTCAGCATCACGCTGCTCTCAGGCTTGTTGCGCGGCATGTTGCTATTTTTGGTCGCGGCAGGTCTTTCCATCGTCTTCGGCTTGATGGACGTGCTGAACTTCGCGCAAGGCGGCTATTTCATGATCGGCGCGTACATCGCTTATGAGGTGCATCACACGCCTGCGATCATCGCTGCTATCCCTGACGGCAACCTGCGCTTTCTGCTCGGCGCACTGCTGGCAGTGGCGATTGGCGCGGCGCTCGGCGCGGCGTTAGAGCGCGGCTTATTGCGTCCGTTGTACGCGCGTCCGCTCTTCCAATTGGTGATCACGTTCGGCGTCTCTATTTTGCTGGTTGAGGCGACCAAGCTGATCTGGGGCGTCTCGCCGCGCAGTTGGTCAACGGTCTTCGGCTTGAATGAAGGCTCGTTCCAACTGTTCGGGCAGCAGTTCAGCGTCTATCGCTTGTTCGTGATCGGCGTCGGCTTCGCGCTGATCATCGCAGTGGCGCTTTTGCTGCAGCGGACGCGCATCGGGATCATCATCCGCGCCGGTGTGCAGGATAGCCAGATGGTGGAAGCACTCGGCATAAACGTGCGCGCTGTGTTCACGGCAGTCTTCACGCTCGGCTGCGCAGTGGCAGCGCTCGGCGGCGCAGTAGCGGCGCCATTTTTAGGCGCGTCGCTCGGCTTAAGCACAGAGTTCCTGCTCGGCGCAGTGGCTGCTGTGGTGCTTGGCGGCTTGGGCAGTTACGAAGGGACAGCGCTCGCCAGCTTGTTGGTCGGCATCACGCAAGCTGTGGTCGCCAAATTCGGCGTGCAGTACTTGAATCAGCCTGTCTGGGAAAGCCTTTCGCCGATGATTCTACTAGCGCTAGTGCTTTTATTGCGTCCAAGTGGCTTGTTCGGGAAGGAGTGAGCAATGCAGCTGACCAAAGGCTTCTCGTGGCGCGCTGTGCAGAAAAATTGGCTGCTGATCGCAGCGCTCATCTTGCTGATCGGCTTTCCGTTCATCGTCGGCGCGCTGACTAACAGCGATCCGACGGCGCGGCGCGGCTTGGCGGTCTACTGGCAGGGCATCATGATCGAGCTGCTGATCTACGGCATTTTGACCATGAGCTACAATCTGCTCTTCGGCTTCACAGGCGTGATCTCGTTTGGACACGCGCTGTTCTTCGGCTTGGCAGGCTATCTGCTGGGCGGCTTTCAGCGCGCGCCTGAGTTGGCAGGCAGCGGCTTGCTGATCGGCATTGTGATTGCACTCGCGGTCTGCGCAGGACTGGGCTTGCTGATCGGCACGGCGACCTTGCGCTTGAAAGGCGTCTATTTCGCCATTTTCACGCTCGCTATTGCAGAGATGGTCTATATCTTCCTCAGCCGTTATGAGCCAACTGGCAGCGAAGATGGCTTCACCTTAGCCGCGCTGCCTGAGTGGTTCGATCCGACGCGCAGCCGCCTGACCTTTTTCTATATCGTCGCGGCGCTTTTCATCCTGACCTTTATCTTGATCCGCCGTTTGATGGAGTCGCCAACAGGTGCGGTCTTGCTCGCCATTCGCGAGAATGAGAGCCGCGCGCGCACGGTCGGCTTCAACACGCTCGCCTACAAGTTGCTCGCAATCGTCCTAGCAGGCGTGTTGGCAGGCGTAGCAGGCATTCTGTTCACGCTGCTCAACAAGAAAGTAGGACCTGAGATGCTCGGCACAGCTTACACGGTCAATCCGCTGCTGATGACGATCATCGGCGGCGCAGGCACGCTGCTCGGTCCTGTGATCGGCGCGATGGGCTTGCGGCTGCTAGAGCTGCAATTGCGCAACGTCCAGATCGTGATCGGCGAGAGCGTGCTTGACATCGGTCGGACGTTGCCGATCATCTTAGGCGCGCTGTTCATCTTAGTCGTGATCGTCTTTCCGTACGGCATCGTCGGCACGTTCACGCGCTGGCGTCTGAATCGGCAGGCGCGCAGCGCAGAGCGCATTGCCAAACAAGCTGAAGCGCTCAAATCGGTCTCGTAAGCGATGCCCGAACGCCTTGAGACGCGCCACATCACGAAGATTTATCCGAACGGCGTCCGCGCGAACGACCGCATCTCGCTGACGGTCGCCGCAGGGCAAGTCCATGCCATCATCGGCGAGAACGGCGCCGGCAAATCCACGCTGATGAAGATTCTCTACGGCATGGAGCGCCCAACAGAAGGCGACATCTTGCTGGACGGCGAGATCGTCCATTTTCACTCGCCGCAGGATGCTATTCAGCGCGGCATCGGCATGGTACATCAAAATTTCATGCTGGTGCCGTCGTTCACAGTGGCACAGAACGTGGTCTTGAATGCTGAGCCGACACGACGCGGCGTGTTGGACTTCAAAACGGCGCACGCGCGCGTGCGTCAGTTGGCTGAGCGCTATCGCTTACAAGTGACGCCTGAGGCGCGCGTCTCAGATATCCCTGTCGGCATGAAGCAGCGCGTCGAGATTCTCAAGGCGCTCTATCGCGGCGCCGAGATTTTGATCCTCGACGAGCCAACAGCCGTCCTGACGCCGAGCGAGACGCGCGAGCTATTCGCCGCCATGCGCGAGCTGGCAGCCAGCGGCAAGACCGTGCTGTTCATCTCGCATAAGCTGCGCGAAGTGCTAGCAGCCAGCGATCAGGTCTCGGTGCTGCGCGACGGACGCTTGGTCGAGAGCTTGCCAACACGCGAATGCACTGAGCGCCAATTGGCGACGCTGATGGTCGGACGCGAAGTCTTCATGAGCGTACAAAAGCCGCCATTGCGGCGCGGCGCGCCTGTGTTGCAAGTGACCGATCTGAGCGTCCGCTTGCCAAGCGGCAAGCTCGCGCTCGATCAGATCAGTTTTGTGTTGCACAGCGGCGAGATTCTAGGCGTGGCAGGCGTCGAAGGCAACGGACAGACGGAACTGGCTGAAGTGTTGGCAGGCTTGCGCGCATTCGATGGCGGTAGCGTCCTGTTGTGCGATAAGCCATTGCCGAATGGCGATCCGCGCGCAGCGCGCGAAGCAGGCGTGGCGCACATCCCTGAAGATCGGCTCAAGAATGGCAGCGCGACCGAGCTGAGCGTCGCCGAGAATCTGATCGTGGATCGCTACTATAAGCCGCCATATACCGTGCGCGGCGCGCTGAGCTTGCGCGCCATACGTCAAAATGCGCAACAGTTGATCGAGCGCTTCAAGATCGTGGCGAAGTCGCCCGAGACGCCGCTCAGCGCACTCTCAGGCGGCAATATGCAAAAGGTCGTCCTTGCACGCGAACTCTCAGCGTCGCCGCGCTTGCTGATCGCCGCACAACCGACGCGCGGCGTGGACATCGGCGCGATTGAGTTCATCCACGCGCAGCTGCTCGAAGCGCGCGCGCAAGGTCTGGCAATTCTGCTGATCAGCGCCGACCTGAGCGAAGTGATGCGGCTCTCAGATCGGCTGATTGTGCTGCACAACGGACAGATCGTCGCGCAGTTTGACGAGCCGAGCGCGCTCAGCGAGGAAGAGATCGGTCTTTACATGCTGGGCAGCAAACGCATGGCGCAACTGACTTTCGGCACATCTTCGGCGTGACAAAACGCACTATTTTAACGGCGATGCGCGTGGCATGATCGCCGTACAGGCAATGTATCGTCAGCGCACAGCGCGAAAGGATGACGTGCCATGCCGAAAGTACTGGTCGCCTATGCCACACGAGCAGGCTCCACGGCGGAAGTCGCTGAGTTCATAGGCAAGGTGCTGAGCGAAGCAGGCGCACAAGCGGATGTCCTGCCGATCAAACAGGTGCGCGACCTGAGAGGCTATTCAGGCGTCATTCTGGGCAGCGCTATCCGCATGGGCAGCGTGTTGCCTGAGCTGATCAAGTTTGTGCGAACGCACGCGGCGACGCTCTCACAGATGCCGCTCGCTTACTTCAACGTCAATATGACCTTGATGGAAGACACGCCTGAGAATCGCGCTATTGTGGATTCGTACTTCAAGCCGTTGCGCGCCATCTGCGAGCCGCTGCGCATCGGCGCTTTTGCGGGCAAGATGGACTACGCACGGCTAGGCGTCCTGCTGCGCTTTTTCCTCTCCAAAAACAAGGAAGAGATTCCTGAAGGCGATTGGATCGACTGGGAAGCTATTCGCACCTGGACATTAGAAGTCCTGCCGCTGATGCAAGGCGAACGCGCCGCCAGTTGAGCCAAACAAACAAGGGCGAGTTGTCACCTCGCCCTTGCGCATGTTCATCTGAGACCGAATTACTCGCCCGGCACAATCACAGCGTCAATGACGTGGATGATGCCGTTGGCAGCGTCAATGTCGGTCATGATGATCTTGGCGTTATCAATCATGATCGCGCCGTCCATCAGCTTGATCGTCGCGCTCTTGCCATTGAGCATCTCGACCTTCACTTCGCCGTTGTTATCGGCGAGCAGCTTCGCCACGTCGTCTGAGCCGACAATGCCTTGCACCACATGGTAGAGCAGGATGTTGGTCAGCGCAGCCTTATCAGCCAGCACAGCGTTGAAGGCTTCCTCGCCCAGCGCTTCCTTCAGCGCGGCAAAGGCGGCGTCGGTCGGCGCGAAGACGGTCAGCTTGGACTCAGGATTGCTCAGCGCGGTCAAAACAGCCTCGTCGGCAGCCTGCACCGCAGCCAACAATGTGGTGAACTCAGCGCCTTCCTCAGCAGTGGCAGATGCGACCACGATCTCAGCCAACGTGCGCGTCTCGGGCAGGATGACCGCGTCAATCACGTGGATCACGCCGTTGCTCGCCTCGATATCCACCATGTCCAGCTTCAGGTTCGCGCCTTCAATGGTGATGCCGTCTTCGGTCTGCGCCACGTTGATGAACTGCCCTTGCGCGCTGCGCACGCTGAACGAGCCGCCGCTGCCTTCCAGCGCAGCCACAACGTCCGCCGATTTAACAACGCCGGGCACAACGTGGAACAGCAGAATCTGCGTCAGCTGCTCCTTGTTCGCCAACACGCTGTTGAAGGCTTCTTCACCTAGCGCTTCCCGCAGCGCGGCAAACGCGGCATCAGTCGGCGCGAAGACGGTCAAGCGCGCTTCAGGGTCGCTCAGCGTCTTCAAAACGGACTCATCGGCGGCTTGCACAGCTGCCAACAACGTGCTGAACTCAGGCGTCGCGCCGCTGGCGGACTCCACAACGATCTCAGCGATGGTCTTGCCGCCCATCTGAGCGTTAACAGTGCCGAATACGCCGCCGAGCGCGATCACGGCGACTAAAGCAAAAGCCAGTAGACGTTTCATGGTTTTTGTACCTCGATCTAAGATTTGGAAATGCGCAAAGTACGTTGCAGTATTTCAGCGCGTTCGCTTTGACGCTTCGTACAAACTATATACTAAAGCTCTACAATGAGTGGACGCTAAAATGAGTATAAGAATTGATTAAGCGCTAAACATTCCCTTTATAAGGTTCTGCTTATTTTGAGGTGAAAAAAATCCCTTGCCGTTGCCGACAAGGGATGTGGTCACTCAGGCGATGTTGCCGTTCGGGAAGTGTACAGCGGCGCGGCTTGCCTTGATCAAATCGAGCCGATCTGCCACATCGGCGAAGATTTCAAGGGCGCGGTCGAGATGCGCGCGTGTATGCGTGGCTGTGTAGCTGGTGCGCAGCAAGCTCATGTTGGCAGGCACGCCAGGTGGCAGGACAGGATTGGTGTAGACGCCTGCATCGGCTAACGCGCGCCATGCCAAGACCGTGCGCAGATCGTCGCGGATGATGATCGGGATGATCGGCGTGTTGCTCTGCCCGACGTCGAAGCCCATCTCGCTCAGGCGTGCGCGCATGTAATTAGCGTTCGCCCACAGCTGATCCACGATCTGCGGATTCTCCTCGATGATATCAAGGCACGCCAAGACGGTCGCGGCGTTGGCAGGCGGCAAGCTGGCGCTGAAAATCAGCGAGCGCGCGTGATGCTGAATATAGTGGATCACATCGGCGTTGCCTGCGATGAAGCCACCAACTGAAGCGAAGCTCTTGCTGAACGTTCCCATCGTGATATCCACTTGATCGAGCAGCCCGAAATGCGCTGCCGTGCCGCGTCCCATCGGTCCGGTCACGCCGATGCCGTGCGCGTCGTCCACCATGATGCGCGCGCCGTACTTCTTGCAGATCGCCACAATGTCTGGCAGCGGCGCGATATCGCCGCCCATGCTGTAGACGCCATCTACCACCACCAGCTTGCCGGCGTCCTCAGGCAGGCGACTCAGCACTTTCTCAAGGCTGCTCACGTCGTTATGGCTGAAGCGCTTCATCTCGCCAAAGCACATCAAGCAGCCGTCCACAATGCTGGCGTGATCGTCTTTATCAATGATCACGTAGTCGCCGCGCCCGACCAACGCGCTGATCGTGCCGACGTTGACTTGGTAGCCTGTGGTGAAGGTGAGCGCAGCTTCCGTCCCCATGAAGCGCGCCAAGCGGCGTTCTAACTCGTGATGCAGTTCCAAGGTGCCGTTCAAAAAGCGGCTGCCTGTGCAGCTCGTCCCGTACTTGGCGATGGCATCCATCGCAGCCTGACGCACTTTCGGATGTGTGGTCAAGCCCAGATAGTTGTTCGAGCCGAGCATGATCACTTCGCGCCCTTCAAAGGTCGCCGTGACGCCTTCTGAGTTCTGCAACGGCTGGAAATACGGATAGATGCCCCGACTCATCGCCTCTTTGGCGATCGTGTAGCTGCGTACCTTCTCAAACAAATCCTTCGGCATGGCGTAACTCCTCGTCACCAATGGTTGTCAAGCGTTAGGGATACCATCACCCGCGTAGGGCGTATCCGACATGCATTGACTTGCGCTGTAAATATTAACACTTTTCTAAGGATTTGGCACGCCGATGCCGCGAAATTTGTCCGTGAGCGATCTGCCTGAAAGCACAGGCATGATTACGACGCGCCTAATCCGACCGATTAGGCGCGCCAAATTTCACCTTTGGCAACAGCTTGTGCGATCTCACAACAAGCGGCGGACTTGGTAGAGCTGACCGTCCTCAAAGGCGCGTTCGCGGTAGTAAGCGCGCGTGCCGACCGCTGAGATGACGGCGAGCCGCGCATAGCCGTGAGCGCGTGCGATCTGGGCGGCGCGCTCGATCAGACGCGTGCCAAGTCCGCTGTGCTGCGCTTTGCCCGCCGCCTCTTGCCCAAAGCCGAGCGCCTGCCCGTAAACATGCACCTCGCGGATGATCGCTGCGCCGTCCAGCTCGGCGTGAAGCGCAGGCGCGCCGCGATCAGGCAGGCTGAGCCGCAAGAAGCCTGCGATGTGCCGCTCGGCTGTGATGAACTGCAAAAAGTACTCGCGTCCGATGCCCGTCGGATAGCTCAGCGCATCAAGGTGCAGCGCCTCAGGCGCGATGGCGCTCTCGCGCACCTCGCGCGCACGGATGTCGCGGCTGCGCTCGCCGTGCGCAGCCAACTGCGCCTCAACCAGCTCGCGCAAGTTGGTCAGCTTGTTGCCGACCACGATATCGGTTGAAGGAATATCGCGGATGATGCGCGTCAGGCGGCAATATTCAGGCGTGGCGCGCAGACAATCGGCGAGGAGCGCGGTCAGAGTCTCAGTGCTGTAAGGCTGCCACGCGCCGCTCTGATAATGGCGCATCAGCTCCGCCGATTCGATCAGCGAACACGGATATATTTTCAGCTCGTCAGGGCAGAAGTCAGGATCGCTGAACAGGCGCTGATAATCAGCGCGATCCGACTCAGGCGTCGCGCCATACAAGTTCGGCATCCAATGCGCGTGAATTTTGAAACCTGCCTGCCGCAAGAGCCGCACGGCGCGCCGCGTGTCGTCCACAGTGTGACCGCGCTTGTTCAGTTGCAAAATGCGATCATCAAGGCTCTGAAAGCCGATCTGGACTTTGGTGCAGCCCAAGCGCCGTATGCGCAGCACTTCCTCAGCCGAGATGTGATCAGGGCGCGTCTCGACCACCAAGCCGACGCAACGGCACGCCGCGCGCTCATTTTCGCGATGCGCCGCTTCCAGCTCTTCCCAAGTGGCATATTCCGTGATCGGCGTGCGCAAGTGCGGCTGCGCTGCCGCTTGCCGACTGCGCTGCAGCTCAGCGGCGTACAGCGCCGAGATCAACTGATTGTACGTGCGCGCCAAGTGCGCGCCGTGAACAGCCGCATCAGGCGGCTCGGCGCTCGGCTTGAGCTGCGCAATTGTGTCGGCTTCTAGCAAGGCGCACACTTCCTCAGTCCGATCCACGCCGCGCCCGAAGTCGTGCAAGGCATCGAACAGGCGCTTGATGAACCAGATTTGGTAATGCTCAGGATAGAACGACCACGTGCCGCCTAACACGATCAGCTCGATTTTATCGGTCGGATGACCCATGTTGTGCAGCGCGCGCAAGCGCGTGTAGGTCTGCAGGTATGGATCGAAGGCGTTGAGCGCTGCGCGCTGCGCGCCCGGCTCATCGCGCAGATAGCTCTTCGGCATTCGCACGTCGTTCGGGCAGAAGATGCACTCGCCGGGACACGGAAACGGCTTGGTCAGCACTGTGATGACCGCGACGCCGCTCGTGGTGCGCACAGGCTTCAGACGCAAGCGCTCTAGCACGGCAGGCTCGAAAGGCGGCAGCTCGCCTGAGGCAGTGAAAGCGCGATAAGCGGCGATCAGCTCATCTTTGGCGAAGAAGCGGCGACCTTCAGGCGTCACTTTCAAGTGTTGACGCAACAGCTGATGTAGATCGGCGGCGCTGAGCGTCGGCGCGGCGATCACAGCGCGCAAAATGGCGAGCAGCGGCTCACGATGTAAGTCAAGCGCGAGCGGCGGGCGGAAAGCGGTCATGTGACTCTCTCTAAGCGTTCATCTGCGCCTATTTTAGCCGATCCTGCGCGTGCGTGTATAGAATCAATGCGCATGAGCATAAGGTGAGCGACATGAGTCTTGTGAAAATTTGCGGCATCACCAATCAAGCCGATCTGCTGGCAGCTGTCGAGGCGGGCGCGGATATGGTCGGCTTCATTTTTCATCCTGAGAGCCCGCGCGCGGTGACGCTCGATCAAGTGGCGAGCATGACCGCGCTGTTGCGCAGCTTGGATGTGCCGCGTATTCCGCTGTGCATCGGCGTCTTCGTCAATCCTGAGCCTGCTGAGCTGCCGCGCATTTCGAGCATCGCTCGGCTGAGCGCGGCGCAAGTGCATCGCACTGAGCCTGACAGGTTGCGCCAAATTGCGCAGGCACTGCACGGCGCGTGCTATCCTGCTGTGCAAGCGCAAGATTTTGAGGCGATCAGCCGAACGATGGTGATCTTCAAGGCTGAGTTGCCGAGTCCGCCTTGGCTACCGCAGCTGCTCTTGGACGCCTATCATCCGACCTTGGCAGGCGGCACAGGTCAGCGCGTCGATCTCACAGTGGCGCGTCGCGCTGCGCAGGCGCTCGACCGCTTGATGTTGGCAGGCGGCTTGACGCCTGAGAATGTCGGCGAGGTTGTGCAGCACGTTCAGCCCTGGGCAGTGGATGTCTCTAGCGGTGTGGAAAGCGCGCCGGGACGCAAAGATCACGGCAAGGTGCGCGCCTTTGTGGCGGCTGTGCGCGCCGCCAGCTGATCAGCGCTGAGCGCTTTGCGACAAGGCGTCAATCAAGGTCTGGCGCGCGCGCTCAATGTGATGACGGATGGCGCGCTCTGCCGCTTCAGGGTCGCGCGCCTGAAGCGCTGCCAGAATCTGGGCGTGTTCGGCGTTATCTTGCGCTTCGCGCTCAGGCGGATCGCCATCGGGCAAGAATTGACTCCACAACATCTTAGGAAACCACGTCCAAATGGCGCGCAAGGTGCGAATCAAATAGGTGCGTCCTGAAGCCTCAACAATTTTCAGATGAAAGCGCTCGTTCAGCGCGCGCACTTCGGCTAACGACTCGACGCCGTGCAATTGGCACATGCGCTCGTGCAAGTGGCGCAGCGCTTCTAGCTCTGCATCCGTGATGCGCTGCGCTGCGCTGGCTGCCGCTTGCGCTTCTAGAACCAGACGAATGGCATAGATATCGAGAATATCATCAGGACGGAATTGCACCACGCGCACGCCGCGATACGGCACATGTTCTACCAAGCCTTCCGCTTCCAGCTGCTTCAGCGCCTCGCGAATCGGCGTGTAACTGATGCCCAGCTCGGCTGAGAGCGCCGCTTGGCGCAGCCAATCGCCGCCGCGCAGCTTGCCCTGCGCGATCATGGCGCGCAAGCGCTCAGCTGCGATATCGCGCAGTTGCTTCGGCTGAGCCGTCTCTGGGTCGCCTGTGTCGGTCATAGATGCAGTTCTCACAGCTCCTTACCGATTATATATAATATCTTAGCGAGTCAAGCGGCAGCAGCGCTAGGCATTTTGCGCGCGGCAAGGTACACTGGCATAACTTTGCGGTCGGCAGGCGAAAAGGCAAATGGCATGACGCGGACGATTTCTGTTCATTCTTTCAGCGACGGTGCAGGTAGGACGACGCTTGCCGCCAACATTGCCGCCTTGATGGCGCAACGCGGTCAGCGCGTGGCGTTGTTGTGCGCGCGCGCCGACGATCCGACTCTAGCGCGACTCTTCTCGCTGAATGCCGCGCTGCCAACTTTGCAAGAGTACATCGAAGGCGCTGTGCCAATCGCAGAAATTGCTCAAAACGTGAGCCAACAGAGCGGCGTCAAACGCGGCAGGCTCTATGTGGCAAGGTTGGGCGTGCCCAGCGACGTGCCGCCGAGCCTGAACGCGCTGAGCGGCGCGCTCGATGCGCTCAGCGAGACGCTGAAGCTGGATACAGTGCTGATTGAAAATCCGCATGGCTTGGCGCGCAGCGCGCTGATGCTGATCGCGTTGGCAGATTTGCTGACAGTGGTGATGCTGCTCGATCAAGCGCATTATCAAGGCACATCCGTGCTGCTTGATGTGGCAGATCGGCTCGGCGTGCCGATGGTGCGCCTGATCGTGAATCGCGTGCCGCCGGAATTCTCGCAGGCTGAGGTGAAACAGCGCGTCGAAGAGACCTATCGGCGGACTGTGGCAGTCGTCGTGCCTGAGACGCCTGACCTAGACGGACGGACGGGCTTGATCGCGCTGCACAATGCCTCGCACGCTTTTTCGGCGGCGTGCAGCGTAGCAGCTGCCGCGCTGCTGGAAGCGCAAACTTGATCGCATCTGCGCGCAACCTGAGCGCGCGCTGTTGCGTACTGGGAGCGACGTAATATCTGTGACTTGCTGAGATGAGGACGTATGACTGAGCAGAGCAGTGGACAGACTTTCGACCTGTTCAAAGGACTGAACACTTTGCGCGAGACGGTTTCGCGCACGATTGAAGATAGCATTTCAGCGCTGAGCGGCACGCAGCTTTTACCGCTCGATATCTACGAGACGGAGACGCACATCGTGATTGTGGCAGGTCCGCTCTCAGGCATTCAACCAGAGCAGATCGATGTCTCAGTGACAGGCGACACGCTGACCATCAAAGGCGAGACCAAGCCTGACCTCGACGTGCCAGAAGAGCAGTTCCTACGCCGCGAGCGACGTTTTGGCGCTTTTGCGCGCACGATCAAGCTGCCGCAGCCTGTGCGCGCCGATCAAGCTGACGCTGAATTCAAAGAAGGCTTGCTGAAGATCATGCTGCCGAAGATTGAGTCGTCCGATCCGCGCGTGATCGACATTCGCAAGGTTGAGGTGTGAGCTTGAAGTCGCCGCGGCGCTTCGCGAGAAGGCGGCGGCGACTCGTAAAGCATCAGCGCTTGCGCAACGGCACGACCAGATCGTACGGAAAGTCGGTCAAGCGCTGCACGGCGCCTGACTCGTCAATGTAGACCGAGTCTTCCACGCGCACGCCATAGCCGCGCTCAGGATAGTACAAGCCTGGCTCGACAGTGAAGGCATTGCCGACCTGCAGCACGTGCTTGGACTTCTCGCCGAAGGTCGGCGCTTCATGCACGTTCAAGCCAATGCCGTGACCGAGGCTGTGAACGTAGCCGTTCATCGTGCCTGGCTGGCTGCGCTGCGTGGCGTGTCCGCGACCTTCAAAGTAGTCTAACACCATGACTTGATAGCGGCTGGTCGGCTCGCCAACTCTGAGCGCTTCCATCACCGTGCGGAAAGCGACCATCACGTCGTCGTAGGCAGCCTGCACATCATCAGCGGCGCAGCCGAGCGACCACGTGCGCGTCATATCGTGATAGTAGCCGCTCGCGCCGCGCGGAAAGATATCGAAGACGATGGCGCGACCGACTTCCAGCACGTCGCTATCTTCGCCGACGCTATGCGGCATGCCGGCGTCGCGCCCTTGCGCAAAGATGAAGCCTTGACTATCTTCCAAGCCGAGCGCCGCCTCTTGCGCTTGGATGAAGCGCCGCACCGCGCCAATGGTCAGCGGCTCGCCGCGCTCATCCACCACAGGGCTGCCGATAGAGTCGCCGCTGGCATAGTGATTGCTCAAAAACGACCATGCGCGGCGCACCACTTCGCAGGTCAGGCGTGCGACGTCCTGCAAAGCGGCGATCTCAGCCGCGTCTTTCGTCTCGTACATGCGGCTGAAGAGCGCGAGCGCATCTTCGTCCAGCGCAGGCGCGATCTCCAGATCGCTCTCGGTCAGCGCCAGCAGATTTGGCAGTAGATTGTTCACAGCAGCCGTGCCATAAAAGCCGACTCGACCGCGAATGTCCAGCTTGCGGAAAAAGTTCAGGAACAGCTCGCGGCGCAGGCGCGCAGGCTGATCGCCGAATTGATTGTAGAGCGGCGCGAAGTCGAAGTCGTGATAGGTCATCACGCGCAGTCCGCTTTTGGCAGCTTCGTCCACTTCCATGCCTGAGACGACGATCACAGCTTGCTCGCCGCGCTTTTTGAAGATGTTGCCGTGCGCTTTGGCGCGTCCTGTCAGATAGTCGCGGAAGGTATTCGGCGTCTCATCGCTGATCACCACAATGGCGTCAAGGCGATATTCGTCCATCAAACGGTCAAGATCGGATCGCATTATTCAGATATCCTCAATTCATCCTCTTCAGGATAGCGCGAGATTGACGCGCACGACGCCTGAGCGCTCTTGGCGCGCGATCAGCTCAAGGTTGCCGCCATTCGGCGCGTGAATCACCCACTCTGCTTTCAGGCGATCAGGCGTGCCGCCTGCGCGCCACACTGCCCATGGCGTGGCAGAACTGCCCACGTAAGCGCGCCCTTCCAGCTGACCGAAGTCATGGCGCTCTTTGCCGCTGAGCAGCTTAGCGCCTTCAGGCAAGCGCACTTCGCAGATCACGCCGCGCACCACTTTGCGCTCCAGTGCCTTTTTAGAGACATACGTCGGCAGCCAGCCCGTGTTCTGCACCACCAGACGCACAAGATAGTTGCCATCGCCAAGCGGCGTGGCTTGCGCGCTGTGCAGCTCCAAGCGCGGCGAGATCAGCGCGTGCCAAGTCAGCCACTCGGCGAACGGCGCGATCTCGCGCTCCAGATATTGCGGCGGCGGATTGCGCCATGCGTACTGCATATTCCAGCCGCCCAGCTCAATTTTGCCCAGCTGCGGATGCTCAAAAGCATACCAATCCACGTAGCCTTTGCCGTCCAGCTTCTCGTCGCTCCACTTGAGCATCTTGAGCGCGTCTTCCAGCGGATGCTCGCGATACCAGTCAATGAACTTGTACTCAGCGATGCCTGCTTGCCGCTGCGGACTCCAAATCTCGACCGTCCATGCGTACAGACCGAGATGATCGTACGCCCAGTCGTCGAAAGTGCCTGTGATGACTTCCTTCGGATGGTACTTGAAGTCGTGAAAGTTTGAGATGGCGGGATAGCCTGTCAGCTCAGTGCCTTTTTTGCCAATGTGCTGGAACGTCCACAAGTCTTCAGGCGGCAAGCTCTCATCGGCAGCCACGCCCGATGGACGCAACAGGACGCCGCTCCAAGTGTGGAAGGCGACCGCGCCTGTGATGTTGGGATGCGCCACGATGAAGGCGACTGCAGCGCGCACTTCAGGCTCGCTGGTCGGATATTCGCCCGCGCCGACCTGCTCGCCTTCCTGCCGCCAATGCGCAGGATAGTTGCGATTTAGGTCAAGACCTTCTTTGTTGCGCATCGGCGTCAGCGTGACGCCATCGTAGTTTTTGATCACGCCTTCGGGCAACAGGCGATAGTACGTGCCGCCGACTTCGGTCGGCTCGCGGCGGATCATCAAGCGCGGCTCATCAGGATGCGGCTTCCACGGTCCGTTTGGATCAGGGATGCGCATTTGGAGCATCCGTCCATCGCCGTCAACGTCCTGCTCGATCAAGCCTTCTAAGCCTTCTTCATCGTAAGGATAAGGTCGCGTGCTGGAGCGGATGATTCTGGGCTGATCGGCAAGGGCGAGCTCGGCGCCATCTGGATTCAGGCGCGGACAGACGTAAAAAGTGCGCGTATCCAAAGCGCGCGTGTACTCAGCGTGCGCGCCATAGCCGCTCGTCAGCGCGTGAATCAGGTACAGGCACGCTGAAGACGGCGAGACTTCGCTGGCGTGAATGTTGCCGTCTACCCACAGCGCAGGCTTTTCTTCGGCAGCGCCTGTGGCGCGATTGGTCAGCGTGGCTAGCCAGATATCGCGTCCTTCATAGCTCTTGCCGATGCTCTGTACTTGCACTAGATGCGGAAATTCAGCGGCGTAGGCGTGCAGCAGGCGCGTCAGGTCGTCATAGCGGTAGTAGCGGTCGAAGTGAACCTCAGGCATGGTCTCTGCTTTCTAGGTGAGCGATTGGAATGCCGTGAGTATAGCGAAGGCGCTCGCTGATAAACAATTGCCGCCGAATGCACAGCGTTCAGCGGCAACTGCGTGAGCGCGCTCAGACGCCGAGTCAGGCAGTTGGCGTGCCGATCAAGATGCTGACCAGCGTGAAGTACAACGCCAAGCCGACGAAGTCTTTGATGGTTGTGATGAACGGATCGGCGCCTGGCGCATGGTCAAAGCCGAGTTTGATCAGCGTCCACGGCAGCATGAAGCCCAAGAGAGTAGCTAAGGCCACCACGCTGAAGATCGAAAGACCTACCGCGATGCCGATCTGTGGGATGTTATTCGGAATGCCTTGCCACAGCCAAGCGATGACGCCCGTCAAGATGCCCAAGAGGACGCCCATCACTGCGCCGATGGAAACTTCACGCGCCAAGTGCCGCAAGAAACGGCTGAGCTGGATGTGACCGAGCGCAAGACCTCGCGCGAAGATCGTGGTGGATTGCGTGCCAACATTGCCGCCCATGTCCATCACGATTGGGATGAAAACGGCGGCTGCCAGCACAGCTGAAAGCGTCCCTTCGAATAGGTCGATCAAGCTGCCGACGATCAGACCGCCTGCCACAGTCACGAGCAGGAAAGCGATCCGCAGCCTGACAGCATACCAGATCGGACCGCGAGTCACTTTCTCGCTGTGGACGACGTCGCGCGCGCGCTGTACATCAACGATACCTGCCTTCTGATACATGGACTCTGAGGCTTCTTCTTCCAGCACGTCAATCACGTCATCGAAGGCGACTGCGCCAACTAAGCGATTTTCTTTATCCACCACAGGCAGCGCCACAAGGTCGTATTCTTTGAGCAGACGCGCCGCCACAAGGCGATCATCGGTCGCGCGCACGAAGATATCGCGCCCTTCCAGCAGATTCTCAATCGGCGTTTGCTGTTCAGCCTTGACGAGCGCTGCCAACGCGACGAAGCCTTTGTAGAAGCGTCCTTCATCAATGGCGAAGATGGTGCGCAGCTCATCAGCGCCTAGATCACTTGACTTGACGGCAGCCAGTGCCTCAGCAACCGTCGCCGTCGTGCGGACTGCCAGATAGCGCGGATTCATGATGCGTCCTGCGCTATCTTCAGGATAGCCGAGCAAAACGTTCACCGCCTGACGCGCCTCTGGGCTGAGCGCAGCCAGCAAGCGCTTGGTGACCTTCGCAGGCAACTCGTCAAAGATGCGCGTCCGCAAGTCCACGTCAAGACCTTCCAGCAAGCGCAGAGCGTCAGGATCGGTCATGGCGCGAACCAGATCGGTCTGGTCAACGCTATCAAGGCGCTCGAACACTTCAATAGCGCGATCTTTCTCCAACAAGCGGAAGAGCAGGACGCGCTGCGCTTGCGGTAGCTCTTTCATCACGCCGATTAGCTTAGGCGTTGACCAAACTGCCTGCTGCGCTTTGATGGTATCCCAGTCCTGCTTGCGAACCAGCTCCTGCAGATCGTAGTTGATGTTCACGTTTGTCATGGTACACATTCTCCTCGCGATGTTCGATAGTCACATACAGATGCTAGGGCAGCTGCTGAGCGTCTCTCGCCTTGTCCGCTGAGCCATAGTGCGCTCGTGCGACCTATCGCACATCGCGCGGAGCGCTATTGGCTCAGCAGGATCACAGCGGACGCGCGTCTCAGGCAGCTTATCAACGAACTCCAATGACTGTCATCGGTTGTATCTGAGCTAGGACTACTACTTTCGGTATCTATTGATTGATTCACTGCTCCTTTCGCGCTCGTCTGCGATAGAGTAACCGCCGATATTGGCGGGAAACTCGCGTTCTAGATGTAGCGATTGCCGCCTGCGACTCAGGCTCGTTCAAGTCTTGGAGCAGCTGGTCGTTGTTCAAGTTCAACTGCTCAGATGACGGCTGAGTCGGACTGCTCAACGCAGTCAGCGTTTGCGGAAGCGACTCGGACTCTTCTACTTCAAGCGCTGCGATATCCACGCGCGTGATCGCCTTGACGACCAAAAGCTGCTGAACGACGCGCTGCATCTGCGTTGCTTTGAGCGGACGGCTCAACTCCACGCGCAAAACAGCCGTCTCGCCTGCGCCCGGCAGCATCGTGGCGCGCTTGACGGGCACGCCCAGCCGATCCAAGGCAGTCAGCGCCTTGCCAACCGCACGATGATCGTCCCTCAGATGAATCTTGAGGTCATTGGCTGTTTCGCCGCGCCCAAGCCGCGCTTCAAGGCGCTCAAGCGTGGTCAGTGTGAACAGGATGAGCAGCGTGGTCACAGCTGCCAAGCCGCCAAGACCGACGCCTGTTGTGATGCCAATGCCCGCCGATCCCCAGATGCTGGCAGCAGTGGTCAGACCGCGCACTGTGGCGCCATGCCGCAAAATCGCGCCTGCGCCCAAGAAACCGATGCCTGAGACCACATAGCTGGCGACGCGCATCGGATCGCGCAGTGGCGCGTTTGGCAGCGCGTAAGCGCCTGCCATCGTCATCAAGCACGCGCCCAAGCCGACCAAAATATGCGGACGGAAGCCACTAGCTCGCTCATGCTCAGAGCGCTCCAGACCGATCATGCCGCACAAGATCAGCACGATGAGCAGCCGCCCGATCAAGATGGGATCGACCGTGCCGATCACAGGCGACAAAGCCTGCCCAAGCTGCTCGATGATCGGCACAAGCACTTGAAGAACTTGACGGATGAATGCCTCGAAGTCCATGAATCACCTCGCCTGTAGAACCTACTGCCGTCGTCCTCAGCAGGCACGCGGCTGCCATACAGTGGCGCGCGTCGCCACGCCTGATACAGTTATAGCGCTCTGCAGTTGCAGCGCAGCGCGCTTTTAACCAGTTGTATCGCACACAGCGGCATGTGTGTTCAAAAGGCGAGGTACATTGAAGACGCCTGATCAGCTTCGTGCTGATCAGGCATAGCTAGGCGAGGTAGCGACTAGAATGAACTGATCAGCGCTCAGCTGTGAACAGTATGCGCAGCTGTGTGCTGCTGACTAGAATAACCGTCCATATCCTGAGCTTTCCACTTCCACAAAGCGCGTGCGCTCTGAAATCTATGTCAACTTGTGAGGCGCCGCTTTGCCGCTCGGCATGATATACGGCTTGGAAAAATTTGTCAAGTAGTCCTCTCATAGGCAATCTGACCAATTTCAAGCGCGCTTGCGCCAAGTCCGATAGTGCGCTTTCAGTTGGCATGCGTCTCGGCAGCTCTGCGCTGCGCTTCAATGTACTCCAAGCTCTGATGGCGGAAGTATGTGTTATAAAGCTCAGCGTAATGTCCGCCTTGCGCCAAGAGCTGCTCGTGATTGCCTTGCTCGATGATCTGTCCTTTCTTCAGCACGATGATGCGATCCGCGTGGCGAATCGTGCTGAGCCGATGCGCGATCACGATTGACGTGCGATCTTTCATGATGGCGTCCAGACCTTCTTGGATGAGCGCCTCTGTCAGCGGATCGACGCTCGCCGTCGCTTCGTCTAGGATGAAGATCGCAGGATTTTGCAGCATGACGCGCGCCAAAGCCACCAACTGACGCTGTCCCATCGAAAGGCTGCTGCCGCGCTCGCCGACCTCAGTGTCCAAGCCGTTGCTCAGGCTCTTGAGCCAATCGCCATTGCCGATCTGATAGGCAGCGCGCTCCACTTCGGCATCCGTAGCGCCTGCCTTGCCATAGCGGATGTTCTCGCGCACAGTGCCATCGAACAGAAATGGCGTCTGCGTGACCACGCCGAGTCGCGCGCGATAGGCGCTCAGATCGAGCGCGCGGATATCCACACCGTCCACTGTGATCCTGCCCGCTTGGAACTCATAGAAGCGCGCGATCAGCTTGCCGATGCTCGATTTGCCGGCGCCCGTGTGTCCGACGAGCGCCAAAGTCTCGCCGGCGCGGATGTGCAGCGAGAAATTATCCAGCACGCGCTCTTTATCCGTGTAGCTGAACTGCACATTGGCGAACTCGATCTCGCCGCGCAGCGCAGGCAAGACGCGATTATCGCGCTGCACTACCTTCGGCTCAGAGTCGATTAGAGCGAACACGCGCTCGCCTGAAGCCAAGCCGAGCTGAAACTGACTCCAGAAAGACGCGATGCTGGTCAGCGGAAACCAGATCAGCGCCACGCCCTGCGCGAATAGATACCAATCGCCTGCGCTCAGAGCGCCTGCGTTCATCCGCAAGCCGCCGAAGTAGACAATCGCCGTCATCGCGACGGCGACGATCAAGTTCAGCAGCGGAAAAATGCCTGTGAAGACGAAGCCCATGCGCAGATTGATCCAAAACGAGCGCCGATTTAGCTTCAGAAAATCTGCGTAAATGGCATGTTCCTGCCGAAAGGTCTTCGCCACGCTGATGCCTGAGACCGTCTCTTGCACCAACGCGCTCACCTCAGCGCGCACGCGCCGCGAATGCCGCACAGTGAAGCGCGCCACTTTGCGGAAAGCCAGCGCCACGCCGATGATGAACGGCATCATCAAGATCACGATCAGCGTCAGCACTAGGTCTACGAAAAGCAGGTAGACCATCAAGACAGCCACCAAGAGCAGCTGCCCGATCAGCTCGACAGTCAGCGTGACCACGCTTGAGAAGGCTTGCGTATCAGACGTGACGCGACTGACGATCTTACCTGACGGAAACTGGTCGTAGAACGACAGGTCGCGCTTCATGACTGCGTCGAAGGCGTCCTCGCGCATTTTCAGCACCACGTTGCCGACCGCCTCTGCCGTCAGCGAGCGACGGATGAAATTGAACAGCCATGCCGAAGCGCCGAGTGCTGCCACCAGCAAGCCATAGGTCACAATCAGCGCGCTATCTTGCGTCAGCTGCACTTCATCCACGCCGCGCGAGATGACGATCGGCACAACGGCGCGCGAGAGCGTATCCAAGAGCATGGTGAAACCGACCAGCAGCATACGGCGCGCTTCGGGCTGGAAGTAGCCGACAATGCGGCGCACAAGTTGTCTGTCATCGTACTTGCGGTCGTACGCCTCAGCGTCCAGACCGTCGAACAGGAAGCCCATCTTTTGAGTGCCTTTCGATCAATCGGCGGCAGAGATTTCAATCGGCGGCAGCGCCATATCGTAGCGGGCGAAAATGCGCCGATAGTGCGGCGAGCGGCGCAGCAGCTCATCGTGCGTGCCGCTTGCCACTAGGACGCCTGCATCCAGCACAAGGATCATATCCGCCCAGCGAATTTGCGAGAGACGGTGCGTGATCAAGAGCGTCGTCCTGCCTTGCTGCACCTGCCGAATCGCCTTCTGAATTTCATCTTCAGTGGCGCTATCAATGGCGCTGGTCGAGTCGTCTAGGATCAAAATGCGCGGATTGCTCAGGAAGGCGCGCGCCAATGCAATGCGCTGCCGCTGACCGCCGCTGAGCGTCACGCCGCGCTCGCCGACCAGAGTCTGGTAGCCATCTTTGAAGCTCGTGATGAACTCGTGCGCCTGCGCCATGCGCGCCGCTTGCTCGATCTGCTCTTGCGTGGCATTCGGCATGCCAAAAGCGATGTTCTCGGCGATGCTGCGCGAGAACAGGAACACATCCTGCTCAATTTTGCCGATCTGCGAGCGCAGCGCGTTCAAGTCCCAGTCGCGTACGTCCACACCGTCAATCAGCACGCGACCGAATGTTGCATCGTAGGTGCGATTGATCAGCTGAGTCAGCGTGCTTTTGCCTGAGCCTGTCTGCCCGACAATGGCGACTATCTGCCCTTGCCGCACAATGAAGCTGACGTTGCGCAAAGCGTGATTGCGGTCATAGCCGAAGCTGACATTCTCAAAAACGATCTCGCCTTTGATCGGCTGATTATAGCCGCCGCTGTTTTGATCCAGCTCGGTCTCAGTGTTCAGGATGCTCACAATGCGGCGCGCGCCTTCCACGCCTGCTTGCACAAGCGAGATCGAGAAGATCGAGGCGAACGTAGGCCAGCGCAACACGCCCATGATGCCCATGAATGAGATGACATCGCCGATGGTCAGGACGCCTTGCTGATAGAGCCACATGCCATGCATGAACGCCAAGCCGAACGCAATGCCGAAGAGCAGGACAGGCAAGTAACGCGCTTCGATATAGCCTTGCCGCACGAAATAGTCGCGGAACAAGCTGGCAGCGAGGCGGAACTTGCGGCGCTCGAACGCTTCTTGCGCGCTTGCCTTCACCACTTCAATGCCGCTGATGCTCTCTTCCAGCCCTGCGTTCATCTTGCCGAACTGCTCGCGCTGACGGCGCACCATCGGATTCAAGCGGCGCACATAGCCTATCACGCTCACGATGTACAGCGCGACGAACAGCGTAGGCACTAGCAATAGCTCAAAGCGCAAGCTGGCGATGAAGACGAGCGGCACAGCGATGCCGATCACTGTTTCCAGCGTGATCGCCACGCCAGGATTGATCATGCCGTTCAGCTGCTGCACGTCGTCTGTGGCGCGCGCCATGATATCGCCAACGCGCTGTTGATTGTGAAAGGTCTGGCTTTTGCCGAGCAGATTGGCGTACAGCTCTTCGCGCGCGTCCACCTCAAGGCGCTGCGCAATGGTCTCGATGGAAAGCAGTCCGATCAGGCTCAAGATGCTATCCGCCAGCTTCAAACCGAGAATGGCGAGCGCGATGGTCGGCAGCAGCGCGAAGCGCTCAGGCGCGATGACTGCGCCAATCGCCTGTCCGATCAACGCTTCAGAGGCAGTGTATGCGCCGTAAGTGCCGATGTACAGCAGCAGCGTGGCAAGAAAGAACCATTTGTAGCGCATGACATGCGAAATCAGCCAGCGCGCAGCGCTGCGACGGTCATACCGATAGGCATTCGCGACAGTGAATTCACTTTTGGCGGCGTTTAGCATAAATTCCATGCCTCAGTAGAATGAAGGACGCGCTGATTTTGAACGTTTGTTCGCACAGCGCTCAAGCATAGCACACATTGTGCAAATGCACAACGGTCTTTTTGGCGGAAAACGCGCTGTCAGTCCAGCTCCAACTTAAGCGCGACGCGACCGATAGAGATGATATCGCCGGCGCT
>DAOTWB010000236.1:0-8485 GCA_034436235.1 Anaerolineae bacterium | reverse complement strand
GCTGCCTGCGCGCCTGTGCAAGCCGTCCACATTCTGTGTGATGACCACCACTTGTGGCAAGCGTTTCTCAAGCGCGGCAAGCGCATAGTGACCTGCGTGCGGTTGCACTTCTAGCACTTGTTTTCGGCGCGTTTCGTACCATTCCCACACCAAGCGCGGATTGCGCTGAAAGGCTTGCGGTGTGGCAAGCTCTTCAGGATCGAATTGCGCCCACAGACCTTCCAGCGCGTCTCGGAACGTTGGAATGCCGCTCTCTTTGGACATGCCGGCGCCCGTCAGCACGACCAGACGCTCAGCGCGCCGCAAAGCCTGAGCAGCGCGCTGCAATGTTGTAACGTTCATGCCGAATCCTCAAGTTCAGGGAAAGTGACGTTTGCGTAGATCGCCGCGAGCGGCAGCTGGACGTTCAATTCGAGCAAGGGCGCGATCGCCGCTAAGCCTTCGTGAACAGTGAGCAACCATCGCCGCTCGTCCTGCCGCGCGAAGTGATCGACTTTTGGCACGTCTTGCGCGATCAGCAAGTAATCGCGCAACGACTCAAGGCGCTGATAGCCTTGCCATTTCATGCCGCGATCGTGCGCTTCAGCAGCAGGCGATAGCACTTCCACAATTGCGGTCGGATTGAGCAGCGTGTCCTGATCGGCGAGTTGCGGCTCACCACACACGACCACGACATCAGGATAGACGTAAGCGCGCTGCAGCTTCACGCGCTGATCGCTCTGCAGGACGACGCACGCGCGCTCGCCGAGCGCCGTGCGCAACGCGACGTGCGCGTTCGCCGCGATCAGATTGTGCCTGTAAGAAGCGCCGACCATGTCGTAGATTTGACCGTCGTAGTATTCATGCTTTGCATCGCTGGCGCGCTCAAAAGCGAGATATTCGGCTTCTGTCCAGCGATGCAAGCGCATCGGCACAGCGCTCATCAGCACTCCTCACGTTGTTTTGAGAGCATTTTAACCGAGCGCAGGCGCTGAAACAAGCAAGCCTTTCCATCGCGCGAAAAGGCTTGCCTGAGCGCGCACTAGCGGACGCGAAAGGTCAATGCGCGGCAGACGTTTTCGAGTCGTCCCAGCTTTTCGATCTCGACGGTCACGCGCGCCTTGTCGCTGAGCAGGCGCGGCGGCTGCATGGCGATTCCGACGCCGGCAGGCGTGCCTGTCAGGATGATATCGCCGCGATAGAGCGTGAACATGCGCGACACATAGCTGATCAGCGTTCTGACGCTGAAGATCATCTCGCGCGTGTTGCTGTTCTGGCGCAGCTCGCCATTGACAGTGCAGCGGATGTTGAGATCTTGCGGATCAGGAATCTCATCAGCGCTCACCAGCCATGGTCCGAGCGGACAGAAAGTATCCATGCCTTTGGCGCGCGTCCATTGTCCGTCGCCTTTCTGCAGATCGCGCGCTGTCACGTCATTGGCAATCGTGTAGCCGAAGACGTGCGCAAGCGCGTTTGCCTCAGAGACAAGGCGCGTCTGCTTGCCGATCACCACAGCCAGCTCTGCTTCGTAGTCCACGCTGCTGGTGATGGATGGGTCCCACTCGATCACATCGCCATTGCCGATCACGCTGCTGTTCAGCTTGGCGAAGATCAGCGGCTTCTCAGGCGGCTGCTGACCTGTCTCACGGCAATGATCGGCGTAATTCAGACCGATGGCGATGATCTTGCCTGGACGCGGCAGCGGCGGCAGCCAACGCCAGCCTGTCTCAGGCAGTGGCTTGCCTGCCGCGTAAGCCGCCTCGACCGCAGTGCGCTGCGCATCCATCAGCGCGAACATATCGGCGAAGCCTTCGATCAAGCGCGGCGAGCGCTCATTGGCAGCTGCCACAAGGCGCGGCACGCCTTCATACAGGATCGTCGCAAAGCGCATACCGCCTCACTTGCCCAGCTTCGCGCGCGCCGCAGCGCTCAGCGCCGGCAGCACCTTGAACAGGTCGCCGACAATGCCATAATGCGCGATCTTGAAGATCGGCGCCTCAGGATCCTTGTTGATCGCCACGATGATCTTCGAAGTGCGCATCCCTGCCTGATGCTGAATCGAGCCTGAGACGCCTGCCGCGATGTACAGCGTCGGACTGACCACTTTGCCCGTTTGTCCAACTTGGTGCGCGTAAGGAATGTAGCCGGCGTCCACAGCAGCGCGCGTAGCGCCGACCGCGCCGCCCAGCACTTCCGCCAATTCGCGCACAGGCGCAAAGCCTTCCGCGCTGCCAACAGCGCGTCCGCCAGTGACGATGATCGCCGCGTCGGTCAGGTTCACGCTGCCGCGCTGCTCCTCAAAGGACTCGATCTGCGTAGCGATCTGCTCAGCAGGCATGACCGACGCCACATTGATCACCTCGCCGCTGCGGCTGGCATCCAGCTGCGGCAATGGAAAAGCGCGGCTGCGCAGCGTGACGAACACGGTACGGCTCGTGGCGACCAGATCGCTGAGCACCTTGCCGGCATAAGCAGGATGCACCGCCTTGATCGTCTCGCCTTCAATGCTCAGCTCGGTCACATCCGCCAGCAGACTGCTATCGGTCTCTGCAGCCGCTGCCGCCAAAAGCTCGCGTCCGCGCGTGGTCGCGCCGCTCAGCACAGCGCGCGGCGCATGATCATTCACCAGTTTCACCAGCAGCGCGGCGTATGGCTCTAGACGGTAATCGGCGAGCGTCGCGTCTTCGCACGCGATGACCTTGTGCGCGCCGTAATGAAAGGCGAGAGTCACCAAATTGCCGATGCCGCTGCCAAAGACCAGCGCCGTGATCTGATCGCCGAGCCTCTGAGCGGCGCTGATCGCTTCCCAAGAAGCAGGCAACGCCTTGCCGCGAAAATGATCGATCCAGACGAAGATGCTGCTCATAGCGCTTTCTCCTTCAGTAGGATGTCAATCAGCTTCTCTGCTTTCTCTTGGTCGCTGCCGCCTTCGATGATCTGGCACATGCCGCTGCGCACAGGCAGATTGCGATAAGCGCTGATCTGCACAGCAGGCGCGCTCAGGCTCACGCCAAGCTCAGCCGCCGTCCAGACAGGAATCGCCGCTTTGGACGCTTTGCGAATGCCGATGAACGACGGCGATTTCGGCTCGTTGATATCCTTCAGGACGCTGATCACGCATGGCAGGCGCGTGCTGACCACTTGCTTGCCTTCTTCGATCATACGCTCGACGCGAATGCGCTGCGCGGCGAAATCCAGCGCGAGAATCTTGGAAACAGCGCCGATAGCGTGCCAACCGAGCTTGCGCGCCGTCATGTAAATATGCGCATCGCTGCTGGAATCGACGAATTCCTTGCCGAAGATGATCAGCGAGACATCGCCCAGCTTGCGCACGGCAGCCGCAGCCAGCGTAGCAAAGGTCAGCGCGTCATGCTCAGCGGCGCTCTCGATGCGAATTGCCTCATCCATGCCGATCGCCAGCGCTTGCTTCAAGGCGTCGTTGTGCGCCTCGCCGCCGATGCTGATGACGGTCGCTTTGCCCTTGTGCGCGTCGCGCTGTAGCACAGCTTCCGTGATGCTGTATTCATCCCACGGATTCAGCACCAGTTGTGCCGTTCCCCAAGTGACTGCGCCATTGGCGCCCACCTCTACCTTAGCGGCAGTATCAGGCGTGTTGCGCGTGAAAACAACAATGTGTGTCAAAGTTTACGATCCTCCAAAGTTTCTTCGCGGAACAGTTCAGCGTATCGGCTGAAAGTATCTGTAGACTGACTGACTCGTCGCGCTTGTCTGAGGCGACGTAGCGCACGTTGCGAGATTATAGCATATTTTGCCATGCATCGCGTGAAAACGCGATCGGACGTTGTCGCGAGAATAGTGGCTATTTCGAGCTGCGAGTATCGGCTGCAAAACAACAACCTGATCGAATTCGGTCTTGACAGGCGCTTGAATTTATTGCTCAATCAAGGCGTACTGCTCGCTTCGCACTGAAGGAAAGCCTGCGCGCCATGAGCCTTTGCTGGGTCTGCAACAATCCTGCCCAAGCGTCCTGCCGCTTCTGTGGACGCTTCGTCTGCCGCGATCACGCTTCCAAGCTGCCGTTCTTCATGGCAGTTTACGTCGGCGCCAACCAGACTCCGAAGGCGCTCATCGTCGCGGATGCCATTTGGTGCGGCGTGTGCCGTCCACAGCCTGAGCCGATTGAAATGCCTGAAATTTACTAGCGCGCTCAGCAAACTTTCAGCTGATCTTCGCACTTTTTGAAGCAGTCTTTGCTAGGATCGCGCTATGCGAATGAGCGAAAGGATTGCTTCAAATGACCCATCACGACGATAAGCCTGTTGGTCGCGTTTTGAGCCGCCGCGAAGTCTTGGCGCTTTTGGGCAGCGCAGGCGTCGCCTTGCTCGGCGGCGCATTTGCGCTCAGCAACCGTGAAGCTGCCCGTGCCGCACAGGCGACGCCAAGCGCGCAACCTTCCATCACGCCTTCCTCTGTGCCGACCTGCATTGCGCGTCCGCAGCTGACCGCAGGACCGTACTTTGTGGAGAACATGCCCGAACGCCGCGATATCCGCGCTGATTCGCGCACAGGCGCGCTCAGCGCAGGCACGCCGCTCTTGCTGCGCTTTGTGGTGGCGACGGTCAGCGCAGCCGCTTGTCAGCCTTTGGCAGGCGCGCGCGTGGACGTTTGGCATTGCGATGCGCGTGGCGTGTACTCAGGCGTGCGCGATCCGCGCTTTGACGCGCGCGGTCAAGATTTCTTGCGCGGCTATCAGCTCACAGATCGCTATGGCATCGCCGATTTCTTGACCATTTATCCGGGCTGGTATCCCGGACGCGCTGTGCATATCCACTTCAAGATTCGCACGACGCCGCAAGCGACGCGCGGCTATGAGTTCGTCTCGCAACTGTTCTTCGATGAAGCAGTGAACGCCGCCGTCTACCGAACTATGCCCTATGCCGCGAAAGGCTTGGCGGACGTGCCAAACGCGCGCGACTTCATCTACCGCAACGGCGGCGCGCAGCTCACGCTCAAGCCGAACCTACAAGCGGACGGCAGCTATCAGGCGATTTTCAACATCGGCTTAGATATCAGGTGATGCTCACAGCTGCCAGAATAATTTCAAGCCGATGAGCAGCATCACAAAGCACAGCACAGTCAGTCCGCTGCCCAGCCGAAAAAAATCGCTGAAGCGATAATCGGCAGGCGGCATGATCAACATGTTCACAGGATGTGCCAGCGGCGTCAGATACGCCATTGAGCAAGCGATGGCTGTTGTGACTGCAATCGCGTGGACGTTCACGTTGAATTGAAGCGCGGCGCTGATCGCGATCGGCGCCGCGACCAGCGGCGTCACTTGTCCGCCCATCATGTGCGCAAAGGCGACCGTCAGCCAGAAGACGCCGCTCGCCAGACCGAGCGCGCCGAACGGCTGGACGGCGCCGACCATCAGCGCGCCGAGCGCGGCGGCAATGCCTGTCTGCGTCAGCGCCAAGCCGACCGAATACATGCCTGCCACCAAGAAAATTGTGCGCCATTCCACCATGCTGTAGGCTTCGTCCGCCGTCACCAAGCCGCTGAGCAACGCCATCAGCGCGCCGCCCAGCATGGCGAGATACGTTGGCAAGCCCAGCACTGCCGCGCCGACCGATAGCCCGAGAATCGCGGCGCTGAGCGCTGCCTTTGGCGTGAGCGACACAGATTGCGCGATGATGGCAGGTTGCCAGCGCGAAGCGCGCTCGGGCAACAGGCGCGGCGCGAAGACGACGATGTAGGCAATGCCTGCCAGAGCGATCAAGCCGCCAACAAGCGTGAAGTCCAGCACGCCTAACGGCGCTTGCGGCGGCTCAGCGACGGTCAGCAAGCCACTGGTGATGATGTTCGCTGTTGTGAAGTACGTGGCGCCGCCGCCGAGCAGCGTGCCGAACGAGAGCGGCATCAATAGCTTAGACGGCGGAATATCCGTCTGGCGCGCTGTCTGCAGGGCGCTCGGCAAGAGCATCGCGCCTGCCGCCACGTTGTTCATGATCAGTGAGAGCGCCGCCGCTGCAGTCGTATAGAGCGCGATCAAGCGCGTCACAGAGCGACCGCCGACCGCTAGAATGCGATCTGCCGTCCAGCGCGCTACGCCGTGCTTTTCCAGCGCACCTGTCAGGATGAACAGGCTGATCAAAGTCAGCGTGACGGGCTGCCCAAAGCCGCTGATCGCGCTCACAGCGGCTGATGTAGTGCCGCTCGCATCGAAAATCGGCAGGCTGAAGAGCGCTTGCCCAATGCCGAGCGCAAAGGCGACGATCAGCGCTGCATAGTCAGCGCGCAGGCGATTGGTGGCTGTGAAAATCAGCGGCAGGCTGATCGCGAGTATGACATACGCTTGTGTGATGGTCATGCGAGCTTGTCATCGGCGCAAAATGAAGGGCGGCTTGCTGAGAGCCGCCCGAGCGCTGAATTGCTGCGCACGCTATGCCACTGCGTCCAACTTTGGATCGGATTTGGCGCTCTCATCGCGCTTTGGCGCCTCAGCTGCAGTTTTGGGCGGCAGCTCATCCTGCCATGCGATAGACTGACCGCTTTCGCCGAACAGCTTTGGACGCGCGTTGCGCTCAATCGCCTCGCGATCCACGACGACGCGACGCACTGCCTTGTTGCTCGGCACTTCGAACATTACATCGGTCAGCGCGCCTTCCATGATGGCGCGCAAGCCGCGTGCGCCTGTCTCGCGGCGCATGGCGATCTCAGCAGCGGCGCGCAAAGCGTCTTCTGTGAAGACCAGCTGGACGTTATCAAGCGCCAGCAGGCTTTGATACTGCTTGGTGATGGCGTTCTTCGGCTCAGTCAAAATGCGCATTAGGTCGGCTAATTCAAGCGGATCGACGTTGACGACCACTGGCAGCCGTCCGATCAGCTCTGGAATCAGACCGTAAGCCATCAGGTCTTCAGGCTGCACTTGGCGCAGCAGCTCGCCTTTGGAGAATTGTTTGCGCGTGCTGCCGCCGAAGCCGATCTTGCTATCCGTGCCGACGCGCTTGCCGATCACGCGGTCAATGCCTTCGAAGGTGCCGCCGCAGATGAACAAGATGTTGCGCGTATCGAGCTGGATGAACTCTTGGTGCGGATGCTTGCGTCCGCCTTGCGGCGGCACATTGGCGACCGTGCCTTCGATGATCTTCAGAAGCGCTTGCTGCACGCCTTCGCCGCTCACATCGCGCGTGATGGATGGATTATCGCCGCTCTTGCGCCCGATCTTGTCAATTTCGTCAATGTAGATGATGCCGCGTGAAGCGCGTCCGAGATCGAAATCGGCAGCTTGGATCAAGCGCAGCAGGATGTTCTCAACATCCTCGCCGACATAGCCTGCCTCAGTCAACGCTGTCGCATCGGCAATGCAGAACGGCACATCCAAAATGCGCGCTAAGGTCTGTGCCATGAGCGTCTTGCCGACGCCGGTCGGTCCGATGAGCAGGATGTTGCTCTTATCCAGCTCAACGTCCTCAACCACGCTATCCGTGTTGATCCGCTTGTAGTGATTGTAGACGGCGACGCTCAACACGCGCTTGGCGCGATCCTGCCCGACCACGTACTGATCGAGGTGCGCCACGATCTCTCTCGGCGTAGGCACGCGCGCCACTTTGTAGTCGCCGCTATTCTTGGGCAGGCTGCTATCTTCGCTCAAAATCTCTCGGCACAGCTCAACGCACTCATCGCAAATGTACACGCCTTCTGGTCCGGCGATCAGGCGGTTGACTTCATCGTGAGCGCGGCGGCAGAACGAGCACCGCTGATTTCCTGAGGGCGCAATAGGCGTCATGAGATACTCCAAATACAAAATCAGGCGGACTTAGACAGGCTAAGTCCGCACATGTGGGCGAACCTTAGTGTTTAGCAGCGTTTGGCACGGCTGATGGCTGCAGGACGGCGTCAACCAAGCCGTACTCGACCGCTCTTTGCGCGTCGAGGAAGAAGTCGCGGTCAGCGTCGCGCTCGATCACGTCGCGCGGCTGTCCTGTGCATTCGGCGAGGATGTTGTACAACTTCTCCTTCTGGCGAATCAGCTCATTGGCTTGGATCATGACATCTGTCGCCTGTCCGCCGACGCCGCCATGCACCAATGGCTGATGCAAGTGAATGGTCGCGTTTGGCAAGGCGTAGCGCTTGCCTTTCGCGCCTGCTGTCAGCAGCACAGTGCCAAAGCTGGCGGTCAAGCCGATGGCAGTGGTCGAGACAGGCGCTTGGATGAGCTGCATGGCATCATAAATGGCGAAGCCTGCGTAGACGCTGCCGCCAGGGCTGTTGATATACATGCGAATCTCGCGCTCTGGGTCTTCGTAATTCAGGTAGAGCAGCTGCGCTACGACCAAGTTCGCCACCTGATCCGTGATCGGCGTGCCGACGAACACAATCCGATCCTTGAGCAGCAGCGAGTAGATATCGTAAATGCGCTCACCGCGTCCCGTGTTTTCCACAACGGTCGGGATGATCAGATCGAGCGGATGTTTGACGGTCATACCTCTCTGCCTTTCAGTGTCCTTCACGAGTTACTTGAGCATAGCAAACAGCGGCGCAGCGC
>DAOTWB010000235.1:0-3592 GCA_034436235.1 Anaerolineae bacterium | reverse complement strand
TGAGCGACTCGCCGCCGCCGATGCCTGTGTAGGTTGTGATGAAGAGCAGATCGATCATGCGCGCCATTCTAGCGCGCTGCGCGGAGCGCAGCAACCGCTGCCGTGCGCACCAAAAAACAGGGACTAAAGCGCTTGCGTTTAGTCCCTGTCACTCGTCTAGGTCGAGCGGATTATTGGCGGCGTCCAGTTCGATGTAGTGTCTCCAAGCATCCGGACCGCTGCCGACAGCGATGACAAGGTAGCTTGTTCGCGGCGTCTTCGGCTCCCAGCGCAGGCGCATTCCTGCTTCACTTGGCAGACGGTTGCCCTTGCGATGATTGCAGCTGTAGCAAGCGCACGCTGTGTTCGTCCAAGCATCCTTGCCGTTGCGCGAGCGCGGCATGATGTGATCAACCGTGAAGTCCATCTTAGTCAGTGTTTTGCCGCGCACCACATCGCCCACGCGCACACCGCAGTAGATGCAGGTATAGTTATCGCGCATCAGCACGCCTTTGCGGCTCCAATGTGCTTTGCGGCGCGGCACATTGATGTAACGGCGCAAAGCGATCACCGATGGCACGGCGAACGAAGCGTTCACTGTGCGCAGCACGCGCCCAGTCTCTTCAATCACGACCGCCTTGCCCGCCATGATCAAGCTGATAGCGCGCGCAATTGAGATGACCGCTAATGGCTCCCATGTGCTGCCATTCAACAACAGAACACGCCCCTGCAAACCGATCCTTCCTCTCTTCGTGCCTCAGCACGATGCTCACGGCGCGCCACAACACAAGATTGCCGACGCCTTCTATGTCGGGCTTTCTACATGCATTATAAGCAAGAGTCTAGCGAAACGCTAGAGATGGAACGGTTAAATTTACGTTAACAGGCTGCCCTGAACAACGAGCGCGCTGAGGTGTGTCGTCCTGATGACCGCGCTCTCGTCTGCTGTCGCGCCTGCTCAGCCTTGCAGGTTTCAGGAAGTTGGATAGATAGAGCAGTGCAGGCGCTCAAAAGCGCAATTGTAGCGGCGTGCTTTCACTCTCTCGGTTGAGAGCGTATCATAATGTGCTACAATAACGCCGTCGCCAACTGGATAGGATCGAAAATCGCCTGATGCTCAAAGCTGTTCTCTTCGATATGGATGATACCCTGCTCGATTGGAGCTTGCGCAGTGTGGACTGGCTGACTTATGAGCGCCGCCATTTGGAGAATGTGCGCGCTTACATCGCGCAGACGGTCAAGCCGATTGAGCGTCCGAATGAGTTCTACGATCTGGTGCGCTACTACTCGCGGCAGGGCTGGGAACATGCCGAGCAGAGCTTGAGCGCGCCGAGCTACGCCGAAGCCTTGCACAAGGCGCTCGTCGCGGTCGGCGTGCCTGAAGAGTGCATCGATCGCGAGGCGTGTCTGCGCGCGCTCGGCTGGGATTTGATGGACGGCGTGCGTCCTTTTGCCGAAGTGGAAGAAGTGTTGCGCACCTTGCGTCAACACGGCATTCAAATCGGCTTGGTGACCAACGCCTCAGTGCCAATGCGCTTCCGCGACCAAGAGCTGCGCGCTTGCGGTCTGTTGGAATACTTCAGCGCGTGTCGTTTTGCCGCTGTGGACGTCGGCTACTTGAAGCCACATCCGAAAATCTTCGAGACGGCGCTCGAATGCGTCGCAGCCCGCCCTGAAGAAGCCGTCTTTGTTGGCGATAACATCGAAGCGGATATCATGGGCGCGCAAGGTGTCGGTATGCGCGCCGTCTTGCGCCTTGTGCCGAATGGCAAGCGCAGCGAGCGCCGCATCATTCCTGATGCCGTCATTCATAACTTATATGAGCTGTTGCCGTTACTCGATACTTGGTATAATGGATGGCGCACCTGATGAGTCATGAGCGATCCTTTGAGCCGTATCGCAACTTAATCATCAGCGGCTATGATGGCACTAGCAAGTATGCGCTAATTCGCCGTATTGCCGAGACAATTAGCACAACATATCTCGACCTTGAGATCGAAATTCAGCTGCGCGAGCGAGTCTCGCTTGATGAGCTACGCCAGACCTATGGCGAAGCGCACATGCGCACCGTGCTGAAAGCGCTCTGCGCCGAATTCGCCTTACAGCGCGGCGCCGTGATCGCCATGCCTGCCGCGCCGTTGTTGGATGAAGATATCCGTCAGCGCCTGCTGGAGAGCAGTTGGCTGCTGGTGCTGAGCTGCCAGCTGAACGAGATATTGCGTCGTCTGCACGCGCAGCACGGCGCGCGCTTTCACGATCCGAGAACGCGCAGCGCTTTCTTGCATCACATCCGCCAAGAGCGGAAGCTGAGCGCGCTCGGCAACCTTGACGTGCTAGATACGACTGAGCTAGACCTTGAGAAGACTGCGACGTACGCGCTCACCTTTTGGCGGCATCACGAGTTAGCGCGTCTGAAACTCTAATGAGGTGACCGATGACGCACGATAACAAGCCGATCGCATTTCGCGAGCCGCTGCCTTACGGCAGCCTAGCGCCTGATTTCCGCCTGCCGAGCGCTGCAGGCACGTTTTACAGCCGTGAGCAGTTTCGCGGCAAGCAGGGACTAGTCTTGCTGTTTTTGCAGCAGGCATCGCCGTCGAGCGCGGCGCTGTTACGCGCGATCGCGCAGCTCTGGTCGGAATTCGTTGAGATCAACGCGCAGGTCTTGGCGATCTTCGATGCGCCGCGCGAAGCGCTCATGCCGCTTGCGCAGGCACTGAGCTTGCCTTTTCCGCTGTTGGCAGATGCAGAGAACAGCGTCTGGCAGCGCTACACAGGCGAGTCGGCGCGCGGCGCGGCGCTTTTCATCTTAGATACCTACGGCGCGCTCAGCGCACAGCGCGTCGTGCTGAGCGCTGCCGAGCTGCCTGAGGCGGATGAAATTCTGAGCCTGGCGCGCTACACGCAATATCGCTGCAGCGTGTGAGCTAGATCGACTCTGAGTCGTCAGGCACGACCAGCGCCTTGCGCGCCACTTGCACGCTGATCGTGCGCGGCTCAGCGGCGCGGCTGCCAATGCGCACTTGCAGCGTGTCGTTCAGCGGCGCGCGATCTGCTAAGACGACCAAAACGCCGGGCACCAAGCCCAGCTCTGAGAGATAGCGCAGCACTTCAGGCGATTGATCCAAAATGCGGCTGACCGTGCCGCGTTGTGCGATCGCCAAATCTGCCAGCAGCACCAGCTCAGGCAGGACGACTGTGCCGTCCAGCGCTGGGATCGGATCGCCGTGTGGATCGAGTTCAGGATGACCGAGTGCATCGGCAATGCGCGCTTCCAGCCGCTCAGAGATGTGATGCTCCAAGCGATCAGCCTCTTCATGCACCTCATCCCACGAGAAGCCGAGCTTTTGCGTCAGGTAAAGCTCCAGCAGGCGATGATGGCGCACGATCTCGAGCGCGATCTTCTCGCCGGCTTCGGTCAGGCGCACGCCGCGATACGGCGCGTGCTTGAGCAGCCGCGGACAGCTCTCGCCGCTGCTGAGCCGCTTGATCATATCTGTGGCGGAAGGCGCTGAGATATCCAGCGCGCGCGCGATCAGCATAGTCGGCACAGGATCAACCTGCTGCTGAATTAAATAGACCTGCTTGAGAAAATCCTCGACGGCAGGCGTGC
>DAOTWB010000234.1:0-6571 GCA_034436235.1 Anaerolineae bacterium | reverse complement strand
GAAGCGCTGCGCAAAAATGAGCGCGAACGCGCCGACCAGCACCTTGAAGCGGCACGGCGCGCATTTCATGAAGCAGTGGCGCTCAGCCCACAAAATGCGCTGCTGTGGATGGATTGGGCGCACACCGAAAAGAAGCTACAGCGCTCAGAAGTGGCGCGCTGCCTTTTCCGCGTCGCCATTCAGGTCGATCCGAACTACAGCGCCGCTTGGCGTTCGTTGGCGCTTTTAGAGAGATCGCTTGGCAATATTGCCGAAGCGCGCCGCGCTTTCCAGAAGGCGGTTGAGGTCAATCCGCGAGATGTGATCGCATGGCAAGCATGGGCAATTCTGGAGAAAAAAGCAGGACAATTTGATGAGGCGCGGCGCTTGTTCGCGGAAGCCGTGCGCGCCGCGCCTTCAGATGCGCCGTCATGGCAGGCGTGGGCGGTCTTCGAGAAAGAGCAGGGCAACTACGGCGAGGCGCGGCGCTTGTTCGCGGAAGCCGTGCGCGCCAAGCCTCTAGATGCGCCGGCGTGGCAGGCGTGGGCGGTCTTCGAGAAAGAGCAGGGCAACTACGGCGAGGCGCGGCGCTTGTTCGCGGAAGCCGTGCGCGCCGATCCGCGCCATGCGCCGTCATGGCAGGCGTGGGCGGTCTTCGAGATAGAGCAGCGCAACTACGGCGAGGCGCGGCGCTTGTTCGCGGAAGCCGTGCGCGCCGATCCGAGCAATGCACCGTCATGGCAGGCGTGGGCGGTCTTCGAGAGAGAGCAGCGCAACTACGGCGAGGCGCGGCGCTTGCTGGAAGAAGGTTTGCAGCACGTCTACAGCAGGCGCGGCAAGGGTCTGTTGCATTCAACGCTGGGCGGTCTATTCGCGCGTCGCAACGATCTGCAGGCTGCAGAAGAACATTTCCGCAAAGCGCTGGAATACAACGATCAAGACGCGCTGACGCACTATTACTTCGCTGTATACGTGCTGCTGAAGACAAATCGGCGCGAGGAAGCCTGCGTGCATCTGCGCCGCGCCGAAGCGCTAGGCGTCGAAGACGAGTATCAGCGGCGGAAGATCGAAGATGCTGCGTGGTACAACGGCTGCATCGGCGCGTGAGGTTCAGCTTTTCGGCTCGCGCGGCAGGGCAATGGCGAGCGCTTCGCTCAGCGTGCGCGCAGCGATCGCCTGAATATCGGCGGGCGGCGGATCGCCGCGGCGCAGCGCCTTCGGCACGATGCAGCGCTTGAAGCCGAGCTTGGCAGCTTCGCGCAGGCGCGCTGCCAACTGGCTGACGGCGCGCAGCTCGCCGCTCAAGCCAATCTCGCCGATCAGAGCGAGATCGGCGGGCAGCGCTTTATCCCAGACGCTAGAGGCGATCGCGGTCGCCACGGCAAGGTCGGCGGCAGGTTCGTCCACGGTCAGGCCGCCAACAACGTTGACGAAGATATCTTGCTCGGCAAGGCGCAAGCCAACGCGACGTGCCAAAACTGCCGTCAGCAACTGCAGGCGGTTGAAATCAACGCCGTTCGCCGTGCGGCGCGGATTCGGATAGACGGTCGGGCTGGCGAGCGCTTGCACTTCGACGAGCAGCGGTCGCGTGCCTTCCATCGTCACGACGATGGCGGAGCCTGGCGCGTTGACGACGCGCTCTGCTAGAAATGCTTCAGACGGATTGCTGACTTCGACCATGCCCTTATCGCGCATCTCAAAGACGCCGACTTCGCTGGTCGCGCCGAAACGATTTTTGACGCTGCGCAGCAGACGATAAGCCTGAAAAGCATCGCCTTCAAGGTAAAGCACGGTATCCACGATATGTTCGAGGACGCGCGGTCCGGCGATGGCGCCTTCTTTGGTCACATGACCGACCAGAAAGACGCTGATGCCTGTCAGTTTTGCCAGCAGCTGCAAGCGCGCTGCGCACTCGCGCACTTGCGTCACAGTGCCGGCGCTGGAAGGCTTGTCATCACTGTACATGGTCTGGATCGAATCGACGATCAGAACTTGCGGCTGCAGCTGCTCAACGTGCGCTAAGATGCTCTCAAGGTTGGTCTCAGTGACGAGGAAGAGCGCGTCGGCTGCGATCTCAAGGCGATCGGCGCGCATCTTCAGCTGTCGGATGCTCTCTTCGCCGCTGGCGTACAGCACGCGTCCGATGGTCTGCGCCATGACGGCTGCCAATTGCAAGAGCAGCGTGCTTTTGCCGATGCCAGGGTCACCACTGACCAAGATCAGGCTGCCTGGCACTAGTCCGCCGCCTAAAACGCGGGAGAATTCTTGAATTGGTATGGGCAGGCGCGTCTCGCCGTCGCTTGGCACATCGGCGAGGCGTTGCGGCGCGCTGCGCAGCGGATTGGCGAGGTTTGGCGTCGCTTTGCGCGCTGATGGCTTCGGCTCAGGCGCTTCCAGCACTTCGCGCAGGCTGTCCCAAGTTTTGCAATTCGGGCAGCGTCCATAGGCTTGCGTGTAGCGTCTGCCGCACGCTTCACAGACGTAGGTGACGGTCGCTTTGGGCATCGCTCACTCAGCTTGGCGGGCAGCCAACAGACGGTTGAGTTCGGCGATCAGGTCAGGGAAGCGAATCGGCTTGGTGAAGTAAGCGTTGGCGCCTGCTTCCAGAGCGCGGCGGCGCATTTCAGGGCTGCCGTGCGCTGTGATCATGATCACGGGCAGTTGCGCATAGGCGCCTGCGCGCAATTTGCGGCAAACTTCAATGCCGTTCAGGTCGGGCAGTTGTAAATCCAAAAGGACGGCGTCCGGCATTTCGACCTGCACCATCAGCAGCGCGTCTGCGCCGTTCAGCACAGCGACCGTCTCGTAGCCGTTGAGCTTGAGGAACGTCTCCAACATTTCAACGGTCAGTGGCTCATCGTCCACTACAAGCAGCTTGGGCATGGCAGCGGCGCGCCTTTCAAACGAGACAAGCGTCGAACATCACACAGACAACTATAACACAATCGGCGTCTGACAGTGAGCGATCCTAGCCTGTTCAGTGGTTGCTCTCAAGCGCGCTGCAGGCTACAATCATCGCACAATTGGCACGCTCATGGGAAATATCAGGAGATCGCATGGCGACCTTACAAGATCAGCTTGCCGACTTGCGTCGCCGCATTCAGGCATTGCCTGCGGATGCGCGCGCTGCCGAGATCATGCCGCTGGAAGCTGAGGCGCGCACGCTGCTGACTGCTACGAAGAATACGCCGTATGAAGAGACGGCGAAGGCGCTCTTCGCTGAGCTGGCGCGCCGCAGTGCGCCGCCAACGCCTGAAGTCGCTTCGCTGCGCAGCGCGCTGCGCCGTGCGCGCATTCGTATGGAAATGGCGGGCGGCGACGAAGATTATGACGAGGCGATTGACATCTTGGCGAAGGTGCTGGAGCAAGACGCGACCAACAGCGATGCTTTGGCGCTCTTGCAACAGGCAGCGGCGCGCGGTCCGCAGCATGCCATGAAGGTGCGCGACTTGCTCTCGCGCTACGGTCTGAGCCTGCCGAGCGCGCCTGCGGCAGCGCCGCAACCTGCGCCGACTGCGGCGCCGTTGCCTGCGCCGATTCCTGCCACGCCCGATGAAGATACCGAAGTGCCGCCGTCCAAAACTTCGGCAGTGAGCGCGCCGCGTCCGAACGGCAACGTTGAGGCGCTGATGACCGAGCTGACGCAAGCCTACTACGCCGGCGACTATCAGCGCACGATTGAACTCGCCAATCGTGTGCTATCGCTTCAACCTGAGAACGCAGCCGCGCTCGATTACCGTCAAAAGGCAGAAGATAATCTAATTCGCGGCATCGTGCCTGATCATCGCATTCCGTTCGATGCGCGCGTCGCCTTCAATCGCGCCAATTCGCTGGTGCGCGCAGGCAATTATGAAGAAGCGGGCAGGCTGTATCGCGAAGCGCGCGATATCGCCGAGCGCGCAGGCATTGTCAGCTGGAAAGATGCTGAGCAGGCGCTGCTGGATATTCAAGATTTGGCGCTCGCGCGCGAGCTGCTGGCAGAAGGCGACCGTCTGCTCGCCAGCGATGAGTGGCAGGAAGCCTTGCGCAAGTACGAAGGCGCGCAGCGCGTTGTGCCGAGCGATCCTGTGGCGCAGGAGCGCATTGATCTGGTCAAGCGTGTGCAGGAGCAGTACGACAAGGCGTCTGTGCAGCTGAATATGATGAGCGGCAGCTTGACGGATCGCGTCAATAACTTGCAACGCCTGCTGGAGACGCTCGCCAAGTTGCGCCAAATTCTGCCGGGCAGCGCGCGCTTGCAGCGCATGGCGGATGAAGCGACGGCGCGCATTCAAACTGTGAAGGCGCAATTAGTAGATCAAGGGCGCGCCGCGCTGGCGCGTGTGGAAGCCTCGACTGTGTTAGACGAGCGAATGCGCCTGATCACAGACGCTGTGCGCGCTTTGGAGACGGCAAATGCTATCGATCCAGGCGATAGCGAGCTGAACACGCTGCTGCAGAGCGCGCGCCAACAAGAGACGCAAATCTCAGAAGCGCGGCAGGTCATCGAGCGCGCTTCTGCCTTGATCGCGCAAAACTTTGACGCTGAACTCTCGCAAGCGCGCAGCATGTTGGCAACCTTGCGCCATCACGCGCAGGATCCGCGCTATCGCAACGTGGTCAGCGAGCTATTGGCGCGCCACATCGAGCGCATCGAGGCGAGCCTAGATCGCGGCGACGCGCAGAGCGCAGAGCGCTGGCTCTCGCTCGCCAAAGAGGATCCGTTCCGCATCTTGGGCAGGCGCAGCGAGCTTCTGCAGCTGGAAGAGGAAATTCGCAACATTCGGCGCGGCGGCGCGCTGCGCACAGCTACCTTCGGCGGCGCTGCTTTGATCGTCTTGATCGTCATCGGCTTTTTGACGCGCGGCGCATGGCTGCCGCTCTTCACGCCGACCGACACGCCGACGCCGACGCTCACGCCGACGGATACTGCCACGCCAACGCTGACCTTCACGCCAACCTTCACGCTCACGCCAAGCGACACACCGACGCCGACTCACACTTTCACGCCGACTTTCACGCACACTTGGACGTGGACGCCGTCGTTGACCTTCACGCCGTCTTTCACGCCGACCGCCTCGCTGACGCCGACGCACACCAATACGCCGACCCACACCTTCACGCCGACCGACACGCCGACTGTGACCAACACGCCGACTGATACATTGACGCCGACCATCACGTTCACGCCAAGCATCACCTTCACGCCGAGCGTCACGCCGACTCCGCTCATCCGCTGCATCGTCATCTCCACGCAGCAAGTGATCGTGCGCTCGCGACCGACCTTGGCAGGCACGCCGATCAGCACTGCGCCAGTCAATCAGCAGATGAACGTGCTGGAAATTCGCTCAGTGGATGGCTTCGCGTGGTATCGCGTTGAGTATGAAATTGACGGCATCCCTGTGACAGGCTGGGTGCAGGCGTCGCGCGTGCGTGAGTTCGGTCCGCCCTGCTCGCAGTGACTCGCGATGCCTTGAGCAATACGGCGACCGCTTCGCGCAGAGCGGTCGCCGTTTCATTCAATGCGGAAGCGTCCGCTCGTCATGAACTGCCCATCTATATAGAGTTCGACGATGTAGTCGCCGCGCTCAAAGGCGAAGTTGCCGCCTTCCGATGCCGCGATCTCAATCTCCGCATCGCCTTGCGCGCCATACGACCAGCTCTCAAAAAAGCGCAGCGACATATCCTCAAAGCCGTCGTGAAAGAACTTGATGAGCAAGTCGCTGCCGTCGCGCGCGCCGCTGAAGGTCGTCTTCAACCACAAGACGCCTGTATGGTCAGGGAAAATCTCGCGCGCAGCGCCGTCGCCATCCAAGATGCGCAGCGGACTGAAACGCGCTGCTGAGCGCGCAGTCGGCGGCGCGCCATAGTACTCAAGGCTGACGGCAAGGCTCTTGAGCGCGTGCGTGAGCGCCTCGATCTGCGCAGCTTGTGCAGGCGCTAGGCGAAGTTTCTCCAGCGGAAAGAAAACGCCATCGAAAAATGTGTCCTGACGTAAAGTGCGCACCACGCGGTCAAGCTGAAGGCTTGCATCGTCCAGCGCTTCCCACAGGTAGCTCGGCGGCGCGCCAATCCCAGCGCGACTCTCAGCCGTCAAGCGCGTCGCCAAGCGCATACCTTGCTCATAAGCCGCTTGTACCTGCTCAAACGGCGCGCCGCTCACCAAGCGCACCAAGCCGAGATCGAAATACGCCCAAATTTCCTCAGGACTCAGACTTAACGCCTCTTCGTACAAGCGCAGCGCAGAGTCGTATTGATAAGTGCGCGCATACGTCCATGCCAAACTGATGAGCGTCTGCACTGAGCGATCGCCCAGTTGGCGCGCTTGCTCGAAATCAGCGATGACCTGCTCAAGATTATCGAGCGCATTGGCAGCCAAAGTGCGCCCAAGATAAGCCTGCGCGTAGTCAGGCGCGGCGGCGATGGCACGGCTGAATGCCTCAAACGCCTTCTCAAACTCTTGCCGATATATCCAGCCCATACCTTGAGCATAGGCTTCGATGGCGCTCGGCACGCGGCGCAGGTCGCGCACAGGCGTTTGCCACGTGCTGAATGCCGCTGCCGATGCCAGCAGCGCGATCAGCACGCCGATGACGGCAAAGGCGCGCTGCAT
>DAOTWB010000233.1:0-10827 GCA_034436235.1 Anaerolineae bacterium | reverse complement strand
CCGCTGAGCCGCAACAGCATGTGGTAAGCAGCGATGATCGCCGCTGGTCCGCCGAAGATGGCGCTGTACTTAACCTTATCCACAAACGATTGCATGCCTTGCATCAGCAGCGTTAGATTACGGCGACTCTCTTGCAGCGGCACGACGCGCTCGCGCAGGTTTGCCAGCCCGATGCTGATCATGGTCGGCACGTTGCCTGCCGGCACAATGCGCGCGATCTCATCCGCTAAAGAGCGCAGCTCAGGCAGCGAGAGATGCGTGAGCTGATCGGTAGTATCAAGGTAGCGCCGCAAACTGATCGCAGTGAGCTGTTGCGCTTCGTCGTAATCGTGAATGGCTTCGTCCATAGGCTCTCATGGCAAGGCGACTGACGGAATTCTAGCTTTTATTATACTCGCAAGAAATGCAGCGCGGCATACTGAGATGCTCGATCAGTTGCTGAGCGGATCGGCAGGCGTTGGCGTGGCAGATGGCAGCACTTCAGGCTGCCGCAGATAGCGCAAGCGTATTTCCGCCGTGCGCAGATATTCCTCAGCGCTCAGCGCGCGCCAAAAATCTTCCGCCGTGACGATCCTGCCGCTGCCGCTGTACAGATAACGGCGCAGCCAAGTGAAGAATGCCGCATCGCCAAGCAGATCGCGCAGCTCCTGCAACATTTGCGCGCCGCGCAAATAGACCGCGTTGATGTACAGCCGCGCATCCTGAAATTCGTAGACCGTCGAATCCACGTAGCCGCGCGGCTGATAGGTCTTCACGCGGAAAGTCCACCACCATGCCACCAGATCAGGACGCACGCCTTCTAAGTACAGCAGCTCAGCGTAGATCGCGAGCGCCTCGTCGAGATATGGCGACTCGCCTTGCGCCGTCATGACCTGCGCATACCACCATTGATGTGCCACTTCGTGCGCCGTGATCAGCGTCAGCCATGAGTCGTCGCGCCCGTTGAAATTGGCGAACCAATGGCTGCCAACATGCACTAAGCCGCTGAACTCCATGCCATCGAAGAAGTCGCCTTCCACGACCACGAGCCGATCGTAGAGCATGTTGCCGAAGCGCTGCGTGAAGCGCTCTACCGCTTGCCGCGCCGTCTGCAGTGCGTGCAAATGCGCCGCCGATGGCGCGCCTGTGCCTGTTTTGAAATGATACAGGTCAATCGTCTCGCCGTTGGCAGTCTGCGCGCTCAGCCGCGCCATGTGCGCGCTGATCACCAACGGCAGCGACCTGCCGTTCCGAAAGCGCACGCGCCAATTCCTATCGCCTAAGCGCTCAACCTCGCCCGGCGCAATCAAATCGGCAGGCGACGCGCCGCTCAGGACGATCTCCGCCTCAAAATCCGCCTGCTCTGAGAAAATGTACTCGCCAATGCGCCAAGCGCGCGGCACTGTCCAAACGCCATTCAGCTGCGGCGCGAACTCAGGCAGCCAGTGACCGAGATTCAGCTGCCGCTCAGTATAGCTGAAATACTTCATGTGCGCGTTGGTCAGGCTTGGCACACGCAACGTGAAAGTCAGTTCCAGCACAGCGCGACAGCCAATCGGCAACGGCTGCTCTAGCTGCACGGTCAGCTGCGCGCGCTCCAGCGCGTACTCAGCGACGCGCACAGCGGACTCAGGTGCGCTGCTGAGCGTCTCCAAGCTGAAGACGCCTTCAGCGTGATTTGAGTCGACGAACAGCACGAGCGCATCGAGCGGCACAGCGGCTCGGTTGCGGTAAGCGGCGCGCAACACAGCGCGCACTGTGCGCGCCTCAGGATCGATCTGCGCGCTGACGCGATAATGAATAGCGGCGTCCGTCTCAGGCACGTCGCACTGATCGCGCATTGGCACAGGCGTGCGCGTGGACGGCTGACGCGGCGTTGCGCTCACCACAGGCGCTAACGTGCCAATCGGCGACAGCGCAACGGCAAACGGCGAGGTCGGTTGCGCCATGCTATCGGCGAAGCCGCACGCCATGCTCAAGGCAAAGCAGAACGACGCGACGGCAAGGCGCGCTGCACTAAGCGTCCGCGCCATTCTCACCATTATCGGCGTTCAGCACGCCGCGCTCGCGCATCAGCTTGTAGATCGCCTGCGCTTGCGTATAATCCACGTTCAAGCGGCGCTGCAAGGCGCTGACGTTCAACGCGGCGCCCAGCTGCTTGTAGAGTTCGACGGCGCGCTCGTAAAGCGCGTCATCCACCTTAGTCTCTTTAGGCGGCTCGTCGCGCAGCGCGGCGAAGAACTTCTCTTCCTCTTCGCTCGGCTTGGGACGCGGCGGCGCGAATTTGGGCGTGCCGAACGGCGAGCTACCGAAGCGCTCTGTGCGCGATTGGAACGGCGCAGACTCGCCGGGCTTGATCAGCTTGGCGGTTGGTTTATCAGGCGCGTGATCGAAGGAGACAGCGTCGAGCGGCGTGCCGCGCTCTTTTTGCGCGTTCTTCCAGAAGTCCGTGATCTGCTTCAGCTCAGCATCTGAGACGTAGACGCCTTGCACGCGGATCGGCGCGGCGGCATCTGGCGCTTGATAGAGCATGTCGCCGCGTCCGAGCAGCTTCTCAGCGCCGGGCTGATCGAGGATCACGCGGCTATCCACGCTTGAGGCGACTGCGAACGAGATGCGGGCAGGGAAATTCGCCTTGATCAAGCCGGTCACCACGTCTACGCTGGGACGTTGCGTGGAGATGACCAAGTGAATGCCTGTGGCGCGCGCCATTTGCGCCAAGCGCGTGAGCTGCTTTTCCGTCTCGTCAGGCGCCAACATCATCAGGTCTGCCAACTCGTCAATGATGACGACGAGATAAGGCAGGCGCGGCTCAGCCTTGCCGAGCTTGCTGTTGTAATCGGTGATGTTGCGCGCGCCGAGCGCGGCGAATTTCTTGTAGCGGTCGTCCATCTCGCGCGAGACCCACTTCAGGACGCCTGTCACGCGCTCCAAATCCACCACCACTGGCGAGACAAGGTGCGGAATGCCGTTGTAGCCTGTCAGCTCCACGCGCTTCGGATCGACCATGATCAGTTTGAGATGATCGGGCGCGTTTTGCAGCAGCAAGCAGGCGATGATCGCGTTCACACACACCGACTTGCCCGAGCCTGTGGTGCCGGCGATCAGCAAGTGCGGCATTTGAGTCAGGTCGGCGACTACAGCCGCGCCGTCAATGCTCTTGCCAAGCGCCAAGCGCAGCCGCGAGCGGACTTGATTGAAGGCGGGACTGGCGATGATATCGCGCAAGCCGACTAGCGACGTCTCAGGATTAGGCACTTCAATGCCGACATAACCTTTGCCCGGCACAGGCGCCTCGATGCGGATCGAGCGCGCGGCTAGGGCGAGCGCGAGATCGGCGTCCAGCTTGGCGATCTGGTTGACCTTGATGCGAGTCTGCTTGCCGCGCGCGTTCAGGTAGCCCGGCTCGACGCCGAATTGCGTGATGGCGGGCCCGACGTTGATCTCGACGACGCGGCCGGGCGCGCCGAACGCCTCAAGCGTCTCTTCGATGATGCGACGGCGCTCGTCCAGCATCTCTTCCGTGATGGTCTGCGCTGAGCCTGCATGGAGCAGCTCGCGGTAGTCGGGCATCTGCCATGAGGTCTCATCGGGCGGCAATTGCATTGGCGGCAGCTCGGCGGCAGGCACGGGCGCCGCAGACGACTCGGTCGCTTTGGCCGGCGTGAAATTGCCGAAGATGCGCGGCGCAGCCGCTGCGCTTGGCGCGCGCTCTGCCTCAGCGTCGTCTTCGATGGCGTCAGGCTCTGGCACGTATTTCAGCTCGTCGTCGGCTTGCGGCGCTGCTTCATCAGGTGCAGGCGACGCGGCGCTCGGCTTTGGCGCGGGACGGAAGGCGCTTGGGCTGCTGAACGGACTGCTGGCGCGGCTGCCGAAAATGCTGCTGCTCGGCTTGGGCGGCGGCGCTTTAGCTGACGGCGCGTCATCTTCGGCGTCTTCAGGCGGCTCAGGCGGCGCGGCAGGCTTGCTGTCGCTCGGCTTGGGCGCAGGACGCGGCGTGCTGAAGATGCTGGTGGTGCGCGTCAGCTGCGTGATCTCAGGATCGGACGGCGCGGTCGACTCAGGCGACGGCGCGGTCGTCACAGACTCTGTGCTGGCGGCAGGCGCGGTCGCCTCAGCTTGCGGCGTGGCGGACGGCTCGGACTTCGGTTTGCCGCCGAAAATGCCGCCGAAGGTCGTCCGCTTAGGCGGCTCGGCAGGCGGCTCAGGCGACGGCGCAGTCGTCACAGACTCTGTGCTGGCGGCAGGCGCGGTCGTCTCGGCTTGCGGCGCGGCGGACGGCTCGGACTTCGGCTTTCCGCCGAAAATGCCGCCGAAGGTCGTCCGTCTGGCGCTCTCAGCAGGTTTGGGCGGCTCGGATGGCGCAGGCGGCTCAGCAGGCGCGGATTGTGCGCCGGCGACAGGCTCAAGCTGTGCGGGCTTGCCGAACGGACTGCTGAACACGCCTGTCGTCTTCGGCTCAGGCGGCGCTTCAGGGGCGGGCGGCGGCGGCGACTCAGCGGGCGCTGCGCCGAGCGGCGCGCTGAACGGCGAAGGTTGCGCCGTGCTGCGCTTCTTGGCAGCTGTGCTGCGCGCGCTGAGCGGCGACGGCTTGGCGATGGCAGGCACGGGCGGCGCAGCGTCTTCACCAGTGACAGGCGGCTCGCTCACGGTGACGGCAGGCACGACCACAGGCGTGCGGAACGCGGTCTTGCGGTCGGGCGGCTGACCTTCCGCGCTAATCGGCACTGAGAGCGGCTGCCGCGAGAGCATCTCTGCAGTCGCCAGAGTCGCAGCCGCCGGCAGCCCTGCGGTCGGTTGTGGCTGCTTTTGCGCCTGCGCAGCCAACTTTGCCGCCTGGCGCTGCGCACGTAGCTCGGCGCGCGCTGCGGCGCGTGCGGCGCGGCGCATTGCCACAGCCTGCCGCCAAGCGCGCCAGCTCTCGCGAATGCGCCTGAGCCGCGCGCCTGAAATTTGGAAGACCGACTTGATGTAAACGGCGATCTCTGCCAACGAAAGCTCGAAGAACCACAGCGCGCCGACCAGCGTCGTGATGGTCAGGACGACAGGCACGCCGAACTCGCCCGTCAGCCTGATCAGGATCATGTACAGCCGATCGCCGACCCAGCCGCCGCCTTGCATCAGGTCTACGGCGCGCGCCGAAACTGCGATCAGCTCGTCCCAGTCGTAGACGATCTTGTCAATCAGCTCGATGGTGTGCAGCCATGTCACGATGCTCAAAAAGAGCAGGGCAGCGCCTGTCATCTGCAGCGCGTTGAAGGCGAGGAATGGATTCTCCTTGAAGTAGCGCACCAGCAGCCAGCCGCCAACCGCCAAGCACGGAATTGGAATCAGGTAGCGTCCGTAGCCGAAGAGCGCGCCGAAGATATCCACAATGGCTTTGGTGAAGGTGCCTTCATCGGGCTGGATCAAGCCGAAGATCATCACGACGCCTGTGCCGATCAACAGCCAGCCGACGATGTCCAGCTTTTGGTCGAGCGAGAGACCGACGTTCTTGACCGTGACGTGAGTCTGCCCTTCCAGCGGCTTCGCCTGCTTCTCGCCGCGCGCAGGCGGCGCGCCAGGCACGGATGAGCCGCCGCGCTTGGGATCAGGCGGCGCAGGCGTCTTCAGCGGCGCGCCTGCCTCGCTTGACGGCGCACCGCTGCCTTTGAACAAGCTCCAGAAGACGCGCTTGCGGCTCGACTCGGGCGGTTTCTGGTCAGCAGGCTTGGCAGGTTCAGGCTTGGCAGCAGGCTCAGCAGGTTTTTCGGCGGGCTTGGCGCCGCCCAAAATGCCGCCGCGCGGCTTCTCGGCAGGCTTGCCTGTGCCGATTTTAGGTGCGTCCACTGGCGGCGCAGGCTTTGGTGCATCGGCAGGTTTGCGTCCAAAGCTGCCGAAAATGCCGCCAGGCTTTTTCTCCTCAGGCTTTGGCGCGGCGCTAGGCGACTCAGGTTTCGGTGAGTCGGCAGGTTTGCGCAAGGCGCTCAGAAAGCCGCCTGCTTTCTTTTCCTCTGGCTTTGGCGCGGCGCTAGGCGACTCAGGCTTCGGCGAGTCGGCAGGTTTGCGTCCAAAGCCGCTGAATAATCCGCCTGCTTTCTTTTCCTCAGGTTTTGGCGCGTCGCTGGGCGACTCAGGCTTGGGCGAGTCGGCAGGCTTGCGCAAGGCGCTCAGAAAGCCGCCCGCTTTCTTTTCCTCAGGCTTTGGCGCAGCGCTGGGCGACTCAGGCTTGGGCGAGTCGGCAGGTTTGCGTCCGAAGCCGCTGAAGAAGGGCTTCTTTTCCTCAGGCTTAGGAGCATCAGCAGGTTTCGATGCAGGCTTAGGTGGATCGGCAGGCTTGGCTTCTTCCACCTTAGGCGCTTCGGCAGTGCGCGTGCCAAAGATGCTGCTGGCAGGCTTGGATTCAGACGGTTTCGGCGTGCTGCCCGTGCTGGTGACAGGCTTCGGCGGCATTGGCGTCGGGCGACCGAAAGTGCTGGTCGCGGTCGGCTTGCCGAAGATGCTGCCTGTCGGTCTGCCGCCAAATGGCGACGGACGATCCTCAGGCTTCTTCTCTTCTTCTTTTTTCTCTTCGGAGCGCGAGCCGAAGATGCTGCTGCGCGGACGCTCCTTATCATCGCTCGGCTTATCGGACATGGCTCTCTCCGGCAGCGCACGCGCTTGCCACTTGTTTCACGTCAGGAACGCGAAAAACCGCACCTTCAGTTTAGCACAAAAGGGCGGAAAAAGACAGGCTGTATATGCTGTGCGCCGTCGCTCAGCAGAAGAAGACTTGCGCAGCGTCAACGCCTTGGCGCGTGAACGGCATCAGCACAGCGCTCTCAGGGTAGCGTCTCAGATCGAGCGCGTTGACGCCGAGCGAGAAAGACGTAAGCGCGCTCTCACCGCTCGCCAAGCCGCGATAGAAGGCTTTCGCAAATTCAATGGCTGCGTCGTCATGAATGGCGTCGCCAGTGCCGACCACAACATCCACCACTTCGCTCAGCGCCTCTGCCAACGGCTGCGAGAAGCAGCTGTTCAGCACGACTAAGCTTGTGCAGCGCAACGTGCCGAACAGATCGCGTAGCGCGCGTATTGGCACGCTGACAGGACGCCCGTTGTCCATGACGACGATGCTGCCTTGCTCATCGCCATGCCCTGAGAAATGCACAATGCGCGGCTTGAAGCGCAGCAGATGCGCTTGCCAATCGTCTAGTTGCAGATCGGTCTGCTTCTCCAGCTTGAGTCTATCGCGGTAGCGCGCGCTCCGAATTGCGCGATCCACTTCGCGCATCTCGCGCTCTAATTGCAGGTCATAGCGTGGATTGGCGCTCAGGAAGAGCAGCGCACTCACGTCCATGTGCCTGATCGGCGCGCCTGCGCTCGGCGCGCTGCTGTACTGCCCGAGCAAGCGATCAAGGAATTCACGATCCGCGCTCTCGCCTAGCGAATCGCGCACATAGCGCACAAGACGCGCTAGGACAGGCTCACCATCTTGCCTGCCGAACGTCTGCAGCTCAGCGATCAGCGCGCCACAGAAGACGCGCGGATCGAGATCGTGATTGACGCGCCCGATGAAACGATTCAGCCCAGCAAGGTTCATGTTCAATAGACGATGCTCGATGCTCTGCCAAGCGCGCATGTCCGCCATGATTTCCACTAAGCGGCGATATTCTTCTGTTGTTAGCTTTTCAATGCTCATCAGCTTTTCATCCTGAAAGTGCGCTGTAAGTCGCGACTATTATATCAGAGCGCAGAGCATTTTCAAACGATATAAGCTGATGCTCATCTATCTGATATCTTGTCAAGATGCATAGGTAATATCGCCGAATTGTGCCTGATAGAAAGCCAAGTCGCTCGGCGTGTCAATGTCCACGCTCAGGCGCTCAGAGCGGTGAATTTTGAGCGCAGCGCCGTGCTGCTCAGCCAGCGCACAATGCCGCTGAAAACTGCCTGCGCCAAACGAATACGGAATGAGCGCCGGCGGCTTGACTAACATGGCGTTCGTGCCGTCTTCGTTGCGATCAGGCACTAGCACTACCGTTTGACCGTAGCGACCGAGCTGCAGCACTTCTTCGATATCTTGCGCAGTGTAGAGCGGCAGATCGGCGGGCAAAACCAAGACGCCAGTCGCGCCGCGCAGCCGCGCCAGCTCGGTAGCGCGCAAGAGCGCAGCATTCAGCTCAGGCGCGCCGCTCTCTTGCACGGTCTGTGCGCCGTACTCGCGCGCGATTGCCAGCACTTTCGTATCGCGGCTGATCACCATCACGCCTGCGATGGCAGGCACGCTGCTCAACGTCTCCAAACCATGCCGCAACATGCGCTCGGCGAGCGCTTCGCGCTGTTCAGGCGTCAGCACGCTCGCCAGACGGCTCTTGGCGCGCACAAAAGGCTTGACTGGCACAATTGCCCAGATGGTCATGATTGTAAGTCTCCTATCATCAACAATACTTCTTCGGCTAAGCGTCTGCGATCCATTGACGTATCCATGCGAATATCGGTCACGAAGCGGCGCTGCGGAATGCACACATCGCCGTCGGCGTGATCCACTACAAAAGCGTCAATCAATGCGCCGTAGTACTCTGCCACGCCTGTCACATCGGCGCGCAAGCCTAGCTCGGTCATCACTTTAACGGTCGGACCTTTCAGCGCGGCGCCGGCGATGATCGGACTGACGGCAAGGCACGGCGCACGCCGCGCCATGATCGCTTGGCGAATGGCGCGCACTTGCAAAATCGGCTCGATTGAGAGCAGCGGATTCGATGGACAGATGATGATCGCCTCAGCCGCTTCCAGAGCAGCTAGGACGCCTTCGGCAGGCTGCGCTGTCTCAGCGCCTTCGTAGACTAAACGCTGCACGGTCGGCTGCCAACGGTAGCGCACAAAGTACTCTTGAAAAGCGAGCCTGCCATATTCTAGCGTGTAGACGATCGTCGCCAATGGATCGTCGGTCATCGGTAGCAAATGCGTCGCGATGCCGAGCCGTGCGCACAGCCGCTGCGTGATCGCGCTGAGCGGCACGCCCTGCGCCAACCAATGCGTGCGCAGGATGTTCGTGGCGAGATCGCGGTCGCCCAGCGCGAACCACGTCTCTTCGCCATAGCGCGCTAACATGCTGAGCATCTGGCGCGTGTCGTCAGCGATGCCCCAGCCGTTGATCGGATGCGCGATGCCCGCCAAAGTGTACATGACCGTATCCAGATCAGGCGAGACGTGCAGCCCGTAATGGCGGAAGTCGTCGCCCGTGTTGCCGATCACGGTCAGCGCGCCGCTCGGCAGGCAGGCAGCCAGACCTTCTGCCAGTTTTGCGCCGCCCACGCCGCCTGCCAGCGCCACAACGCGCGCAACGCCACCGTTCAGCGCCATAGCACCCGCGTTTCAAGCGCGTGACGGCTGGATTCGCGCGCTGCAGCAGGATAGCCGAGCGTGATCAGCGCCTGCGGCTGCCAATCCGCCGGCAAATTGAGCGCGTTGCGCACCACATCGGGACAAAAGAGCGGCGCGCACATCCAGCACGCGCCTAGACCTTCGGCATGTGCCGCGAGGAGCAAATTTTGTGCCGCCATCGCCACACTTTGAACTGCCATGATGTATTCTGCCTCGTTGCGCCGTCCATCAGGATAGCGATCCATGTCCGCCATGCTCAAGCAGACCACAATTGCCAATGGCGCGCCGCTGATACGGCTGTATGAACGGCTGACATCGCGCTCGATCAGCTCAGGCGCGGCGCCATCAGCGGTCAGGTCGGCGCGCAAGCGCTCGCCCATCGCAGCCGCCAGCGCACGGCGCGTCTCGGCTGAGCTGAGGACGACAAAGCGCCATGGCTGCCGATTGTGCGCGGAAGGCGCCCAGATAGCCGCCTCTAACAAGCGCTGCACAAGCTCAGGCGCGATAGGCTGCTCAGCGTAGCGCCGAACAGACCGTCTGCCTTTCATTATAGCGTAGAGTGCGTCTTTCATGTGGCGTTTGCGAGCATTTTGAGTCTTTTTGTTTATAAGTTTTTAGCACATTCACGTGCTTTGATGGTATGCCAATGTTGAGCCGACCCACGTTTGATCGCGGTTGAAGCGCGTTCCCATCATGCGCCCTTTGCTCATGCGCACTAGCGTGGCGACCGTCTCAAGGCGCGCCTGACGCGCGCTCCACAGCAGCAACATGCGCACTTCGGCCTTGGCGTAGCCATCAGGCGTCTTGACCAGCGGCGCGTAGTCCACCTTGCGCTGCAAAAGATACTCAGCGCGGCGCGCTTCAGGGATGGCGTCCAGCTTCTCAGGCGTTGGATCGAGGTCAACGCCGCTGCCGCTGTAAGAGAAGAGCGGCTTCAGCACATAGTTTTGCGCCAGATCAGGCGGATAGGCGTCCAGCTGCGCCAAAAAGTGCGCTTCTGGCACGCACGGATCGCACAAGAGCGGCAAGGAATATTTGCTGATCCTGAAAAACCAGTGCGGATGCGAGACCCAGCCGACCGCTGCGCTGCACAGCCGCTGTGCCTTCGCCAACATCTCGCCGCTCAGATCGTCGAAGATCAGCCGATTGTAGAAGCGCGCAATTGGCACCTCGCGTCCGCGCTCATCCGCGTAAAAGACGCGCGCGCCGCGCTCGATCACTTGCGTCAAACAGACCGTGCGAATGCCGAGCAACGCCTCAGTGCAGGCGAAATCAATGCGCGTCTTCTGCCGCTCAGGCGTCAGTTCTAGCAAGACGACCTGCCGTGGATCGCAATCTGCCACAATCACCTCGCGCAGCAGGCGGATGTAAGATTCCTCAGCGTGCGGCGCCACGTAAAAGCGAAGCGATGGATCGATCTCAAAATGCTGGCGAATCTTCCGATCGAGCAGCCACTGGAAGCCGTAGAGCGTTGGGAAGCCTTGCAGCTCGATCAAGCGCGGC
>DAOTWB010000232.1:0-6768 GCA_034436235.1 Anaerolineae bacterium | reverse complement strand
GCGCACGCTGCTCTACGTGGCGATGACGCGCGCCTCAGAAGGCTTGTTCTTGGTCTCTTCGCAAGAGCGACCGTCGCGCTTTTTGAGCGAGATTGTCTCAGCGGTCTACGTCGAGCGCTTCACAGGCGTCGAGTGATCTGACAAGAGACGAGCGGAGAGAATTTCTCCGCTTGTCTTTTCAGTTGCCCATGACCACCAGCACAAGGCGCGGCGTCAGATAAACTTCCACCACAGCGCCAATCGCTAAGAGCGGTATCGCGACCGCTACCAGTAGCTTCAGCATATCGGCGAAGGCGCGCAGCCAGGCTTCCCAGACGCCCATCGCCTTCGGCGGACTGGTCACCAGCGCGCCAAGGCGCGTCGCCGCGCCTGCGCCGATGATCAGCGCAGGTATCTCGAAGATAGCGTGCGGCAAGATCGCCGCCACGACGACGCCATAGCCGATGACGCTCATGATCGGCTGCGCGACCAAGAAGCCAAGCACGCCGAAGGTGAACGAGGCGAGGAAAATGCTCATCACGCCAAAGGTGAAGATCGCCAGCATTGCCGCGCCGATCAGCACGCGCACGTTCTGCCCAAAGATGAAGCGCACGCCTAAGCCTGTCTCGCTGAGCGCTGCGAACTGATTGAAGTTCTGCATCAGGTCAGGCTGCTGAGTCGCCATCTCAGGCGTCAGCCGCCAGTCAGGCGCGAAGTGCGTGGCGATCATGCCGCCGATGAACATGGCGAGTATGGCAAACGCCACGACCAACATGCCGTCGCGGCTATCGCGCAGCGCAGGCAGCACACTATAGCGATACCAACTCAGGATACCTTTGACGCGCTCATCGCCCCGCAATTGCGCGATGAAAATGCGCCATGCCCATTTTAAGTTGATCGCATCAATGGTGCGACCGAGCAGCTCTTCGCGGTTGAAGAGCCGTGCGCCCATGCGGAAGAGCAGGATATCGGCGATGATCAGCGCCACCAAAATCCACCACAGCAAGTGCCGCAAGTTGTTGACCATGATCAAGCCTTCCACCAGCACCAGCAGAGAAGTTGGGATGATGATGAAGCTGGCGAGCAGGTTCGAGGCGCGCGTCGAGGTCGTCTGGCTGCTGATGACCACAGAGCCTGTCACCATTACCAGCGCTTGCGCAGTGGTCAGCAGCAACACCTGAATGACCAATTCCGCTTGCGGACGCCATTGTTGCGCGCCGAAGATCAGCGCGCCTAGATAGATGCCAATGCCGACATAAGCTGCCAAAAGCGGCGGAATCATCGCAGCAAGCGTCTTGCCGATGTACAGCTCAATGTTGGTGAGCGGCGTTGAGAGCAACGGCTCAAGGCTGCGGCGCTCTTTCTCGCCCACGAAGGTCTCCAAGGCGATGACGAGCGAGATCGAGACAGGGAAGAAGCCGACGATCATCGGCAGCAGCGGCAGGAATACATCGATCATCGGCTCAGCGCCGTTGGCGATGAAGAAGTTGGCGAACAACTCAGTCATGCCTTGCGCAAGCAGCGGAAAGCACAAGGTCAGGATGAAAATCGGCACCATGATGCGCCAATCGCGGAAGCTATCGCGCACTTCGCGGCGCGTGACGATCAGCGCGTTCTGCAGCGTGCGCCACCACTTCAGGTGCGTTGGCAGCGTCAAGGTTGAGACTGTCGCGCTCAACTTGGGCGTCTCAAGCGTGGTTGCCATTGCGTGCGTTCTCCGTCAAGTTCTCATCTTCATTGACAATTTGCAAGTAGACCATCTCTAGGCTGCGCGGCACTTCACTGAGCGTCACCACAGGCACGCCTTCGCCGATCAAGCGCCGCAGCACCATCGGATTGTCTTCGTGCGGCGTCCGCGTGCGGAAGCGCAGCCAATCTTCGCCTTGCGCCACAACGTCCAGCTCGCGCTGTAACCATTCAAACGCGCCGTTCAATGGCGCGCCAAAGCGAATTTCCATGATCGGATCGCCAACGAAGCGCCGCGAAAGCTCTTCGAAGGTGCCGTTAGCGATCAGCTTGCCGTGCCGTATCACGCCGATCCGATCCGCCAATTGTTGCGCTTCGGTCAGGTTATGTGTGGTCAAGATGATGGTGCGGCGGTCGTTTTTGAGTTCCAAGATGGCATCACGCACCTGCTTGGCGCTCTGCGGATCCATGGCAGAGGTCGGCTCGTCGAGCAGCAGCACAGGCGGATCGTGCAACATGGCGCGCACCAGCGCCAGCTTTTGCTTCATGCCTTTAGAGAACTCACCGACGCGCCGCTGCATGGCATCCGCCAGACCGAAGCGTGCCATCAGCGCCTTAGCGCGCTCGTGGCGCACTTGGCGCGGCAGATGGTAGATACGTCCGAAGAAATCGAGGTACTCGGCTGCCTTCATGCGCTCATACAAGCCATGCTGCTCGGTCAGCACGCCGACGCTGGCGCGCACCTGCGCTGCGTCGCGCACCACATCCAAGCCATTGATGCGCGCCCAGCCGCGCGTTGGCTCTAGGATCGAGGTCAGCATACGGATGGTGGTCGTCTTGCCTGCGCCGTTCGGACCGAGAAAAGCGAAGACGCTGCCCGCTTCCACCTGCAGCGATAGATCGTCCACAGCCACGAAGTCGTCGAAGATTTTGGTCAAGCCGCTTGCTTCAATCATCAGCGCTACCTGCTCAATTGCTGATCAGTCTCTGACAAATTGTAAAGGAAATGACAGCGAAGTGGTGTTAAGTTACTGTAACAGCGGCGAGCGCGTGTGCGCTGCGCTGAGCCTGCTGACTCAGCGCAGCGCAATGTGAGGATCAGGATGCGCGTCGGCGCTCAAAAATTCCGCTGCGCAGCGCGGTGTGCAGCAGCGGCTGAAGGCGCACATAGCGCGTCTCGTCCGTCGGCTCGATTTTGACTAGGTTGTATCTGCCGACCTCATCAATCGCCTTGACGACGTCTGCGCCAAGATCGCGTCTGGACAATTGGTGTTCGCTGAGCTGCGCTGTGCGCTTTGTAGCCAGATAGCGCAACAACTCGCGTCCATTTTCAGAGAGCTGCTGCCATGTTGGATTGAAGACGTACTCGTACAGCGCGTCGAACGGCGGCTGCGCATTTTTGAGCGCTATGCGCGCCTGCTTGATGGGATGAGTCGCCAGATATGTGCCGAGCATGGCGAGCGCCAGCGGCACGCCGCCTGTCAGCTGGTAGAGCGCCCTGAAAGTCTCCTCAGAGAGCGGACGGCAATCGCTTGTGCTGGCGCGGCAGCGCGCTTGCTCTACCACTGCTTTGCTCTGTTCCTCTGTGAGTTCAGGGACTTTCAGCACCTCTGCGCTAGGGATTCCCAGATCGTGAGTCGTGGTCAGGATGATGCGCGGATGCGTCAAGTGATTGAGGTAGCTCAGCAGGTTGTGCAGCTCGTGTGGCGGCAGCAGGTCAGGGCGGTTGATTATGAGGACGAAGTTATCTTGTTGCCCTTCGATGGCGCGCAACTGATCTGCGATCGTCGTGTGACCGATCAAGCCCAGCCCTTCATACATTTGGCGGATGATATCTACTTCTGTGCAAGCGGCATCGGACAGCCTGTGCATTCTGCCGTACTGATCCAGCTGCTCAGCTAGGACATTGATGAAAACGCAGTGGCGCGAGCTGATCAATGCACAGAGATGAGTGAGGATGGCGCCCTTTGCCATGCCGGGCAATCCGCTCAGGATGAACAGCCTTTTTGCCTCGAGGTGCGCTTCGATCTTGCGCGCAATGCGCTCTTGCTCGCCTGTGAGCAGAATGATAGCTAGCCGCTCAGCAAAAGCCACTGCCCGAGCTTTAGCGGCGTTCCGTCGTGCTTCCTGCTCCAGTTCGCACACATGGTTGAGCAGGAGTTTCAAGCCTTCGCGCGCAGCTTCACGGACTTTTTTGATCGGAATGTGGCTCAGCTCGGCGATGTCGCGCGTCTTCAAGGGAGAGGCGCAAAAATAATTCCAGTAGAGGACGCCCAGCATGAGTTGCCTTCGATCATGCTGCCATTGTTGCAGCTCGGAGACTCTGGGCGGTCGGTTGGCTCTGGGTTGAGCGCCAACATAGGCTTGCACAAACATAGCGAGTTCATCAAAGAAGGCTTGAGCGCGTTTTATTGGCGTGGCGTATGCGCTCAAAAAGTACAGCGAGTCGAACTCAGGGTTTCTCAGACAACCATTGCGTGCATCGCGAATCGCTCGGGACAAATCCTTGATATTCACAGTGAGCCTCCTCATTCCAGATCAAGCGCGGCTTTTCAACAACGTTCGGCGTGACGTTTTCAATAGAATAAACGCAATTCACAAAAACTTATAACGAAGAAATCGCCTTTTCATGTGGAATTCACAAATGTTCATAAATGTATGGCGAGTAAGACGACATCTCTGCCCTGAGGACGCGCCGCGCGCCGCGCAGTTGTCACGTGCGCCAAACAAGCCTTGCCATTTCATTCGCTTTGCGTTAGACTGTCTATAACAGCAGGGGAGCTTAGGTTAGCTAGGCTGAGAGGGCGCTCGTGAACAGCGCCGACCCTTGAACCTGATGCGGATAATGCCGCCGTAGGGAGAGCTTGGGCGATGTGCGAACAGCACGGCTTGCAATGCCACTTTCCTTACGCGGGGAAAGTGGCTTTTTGATGTCAGACGCGCTCATCTTTCTGAATGGCGACTTGCACGACGGCAGCGCAGTGCGCAGCGCACTGACGCAAGCTGCGTCGCACGCCTGCCTGATCATCGCTGCCGATGGCGGTCTGCGGCACGTCTACGCGCTCGGCTTGCGCCCCGATCTGGTCATCGGCGACATGGACTCCGTCTCGCCTGATCAGCTGGCGCGCGCCGAAGCCGAAGGCGCGCACATACGCACCTTTCCCACGCATAAGAACGAGACTGATCTGGAATTGGCTGTCATGGCGGCGCTCGCGCATGGCTGTGAGCGGCTATGGCTCTTCGCCGCCATCGGCGACCGCCTCGATCAGCTGCTCAGCAACGTCCAACTGTTGGCTTTGCCGCAGCTCGCCAACGTGCAGACGCTCTTGGTCAGCGGCGCGCAGCGTTGTTGGCTCGCACGACCGCCCGGCACAGCCGTGCATGGTGAATGCGGCGATACGCTCTCGCTTCTGCCGTTGAGCGCTGCAGCCCATAATATCCACACCGAAGGACTGTACTATCCACTGCACGGCGAGTCGCTTCAGCTCGGCACGACGCGCGGCATTAGCAACGTCTTGACTGCACCGCAGGCACGCATCAGTTTCACCGAAGGCTCACTGCTGGTCATCCATACCTTAAGTGAGGCATAAGTGAAAGGAGCTATGCCAATGGACGCCAATCGCACTGTGACGGTCAGTGTGCAGGTTGTGCCGCTCTGCGACGAGCCATATCCTGTAGTCGATCAGGCGATCGCCGCGATCAAGGCGAGCGGCATTCGCCACGAAGTGTGTCCGATGGAGACCGTGCTGGAAGGCACGCTGGACGCGTGTCTTGCCGCTGCGCGCGCCGCGCATGAGGCGTGTTTTGTGGCAGGCGCACAGCGCGCGGTCACGTACATCAAGATCAGCGACAGCGTCAATGGCGCGACCATTGACGAGAAAATGGCGAAGTATCGCTAGATGTTGAGCTTACTGCGCCGTAGCGCGCCGTCGCTGCTCTTGCTGAGCGGCAGCTTTGCCGCTTGGGAAGCGCTGGCGAGCGCCGATAGCGCCACCATTCGCCTGATTCCGCCGCCAAGCGCGGTCTTCACGGCGATGGCGAACAGCGCGGATCGGCTGCTGCGCTTCCACATCCCAACCACGCTGTATGAAGCGCTGATCGGCGTGTTGATCGCGCTCGTCGTCGGCGTGTGCGCGGCGGCTGCGCTGGACTTCTTGCCGTTGTTGCGGCGCGCCGTCTATCCGCTCTTGGTCGTCTCGCAGACCATACCGCTCGTCGCCATTGCGCCGCTGCTGATCTTGATCTTCGGCTTCGGCGTCGAGTCCAAGATCGTGATCGTGGCGCTCTTCGCCTTTTTTCCAATCGCAGTCGCCACGCTGGACGGTCTGACAGGCACGGATACCGAGCTGGTGGCGCTGCTGAAAGCGATGGGCGCGACGCGCGGACAGATTTGGCGCAAGGTGCGCCTGCCTTCAGCGCTGCCGTCGCTCTTCAGCGGCTTGCGCATCGCGGCGACCTACGCCATTGGTGGCGCGATGATCGGCGAGTTTGTCACGGCGCAATACGGCTTAGGGCAGTATTTGCGGCAGGCATTCAACCAATCGCGCTTGGATCAAGGCTTCGCTGCCGTTGTGATCGCCTCAGCCTTGAGCGTGATCCTTGTAGCGTGCGTCGGCTTGATAGAGCGCCTGTTCTTGAGTTGGTACTTCACGCCCGAACGCGAGTCGGGCTGGCAGATCGAACGCTCAAACGGTTAGGAGAGATTCTCATGAAACGCTTTGTGTTCTTGGCAACCGCACTGGCGTTGGCAGGCTTGCTGTTCGTCTTGGAGATGCCGAGCGCGCAGGCTTGCACGCAACCTGTCGGCGGGCATCCTGTCTATAGCATTGCGCATCGCGTGCGGCAGAGCGCCATCGTGCTGGAAGGCACTGTGAGCGCTGTGGAAGGTCAGGGCAGCAACAACGAGATCGCAATCGTCGAGGTGACAGAGTATTTGAAAGGCGAAGGCGAGCCGACGGTCAGGATTGGCGGCTTCGGCAGCACTGCGCTGTGCTTGACGCCGATCTCAGTCGGTCAGCGCGCCATCTTCTTCGCTGAGCGCGCTGGGAACGGCGCGTTGCGCGCACGACACTTCGGCTTCGCCGATGCACTGGTCGCCGCGAC
>DAOTWB010000231.1:0-10719 GCA_034436235.1 Anaerolineae bacterium | reverse complement strand
GGTCAGTTGCGCGCGTCAGTGCGTCCAGTGCGCCTGCCGTTGAGCGATCCATTAGCCAACGTTGGCAGCGGCATGAACGCGCTCACCTATCAAACTGATCTGATCGGCGCGGTCACGCTGATCGGCGCAGGCGCAGGCGGCGAGGCAACTGCTTACGCGCTGCTCTCTGATCTGATCGAACTGGCTGAGTGGCTGTGAGCGCTGCTATGGAACTCAAGACGTTGTTCGCTGTGCTGAGACGGCGCTGGTGGCTGATCGCCATTCCGACTCTGATCGCTTTGTTGCTCAGCTTGCCGACGCTCGGACAAGTCATCCGTCCGACGTCGCTCTATCGCGTCACAGTGCGCTTCACGGCTGCGCAGCCGCCGAGTCCTGATGCGGCTGAGAGCTTCGAAGAGCGCAGTTACATCGCGTGGCTCGGCTCAGAGTACGCTGTCATCAACCTTGCCGCTTGGCTGCGCACGGAATCCTTCGCGCGCGAAGTGGTCGCCATGCTCAAAGCGGACGCGCAGTCCATCAGCGTTGAGATGGTGCGCGCCATGATCGCATCGGATAGCGTGCGCAGCATTTTGACGCTCTACTTGACCGCTTCAGACGCTGCGCTGCTGCGCAATGTGGCAGAAGCTGCCGTGCGAACGCTGACCGAGCGCAGCAACGCTTACTTTCCGCAGCTGAGCGGACAGCCTGCGCAGGTCGTGCCGCTGGACGCTGTGGAAGTCCTGCCGTTGCCAACGCCAATCGCAGAGCGTCTGGCGCCGCTCTTGCGCGCGCTGATTGGCGTGTTCGGCGGCGTCGGTCTTGCTTTTCTCGCCGAATATCTCGATCCGACTCTGCGTACGCGCCGCGAGCTAGAAACGCTCGGTCTACCAATTCTGGCGGAAATTCCGCGCTCATGAGCCACAGCGCACAGGGATGCTCGGATTGCGGCTCGCATCAGCGTTGAAGCCGAGATATGGCGATGGATCGAGCGTGTTGCCGATCTGCGTCTCGTTGCGGAAGCTGCCGTCAGGCGCGCTCAGCACCACGCTGAAATGCACATGCATGCCGATCCGATACGGCGCGCCGCTGTACAAGCCTTGATAGCCGAGCAGCGTGCCGCGCTTGACGAATTTCTCGTGCGTGCCGGGCGGAAAATCGTCCACAATGTAAGATTGCGCGCCGTTTTCGCTCGCCATGTGCGTGTAATACGTCCAGATTTGGCGGTCGGGCTGCAGCGGATCGCTCGGATGACGGATGATGATTGTGCTGCGCCATTCAGGCAGGCGCGTCAGATAACCGTCGTATGCCGCGCGAACAGGCACAGTGCCGGGCGCGCCATCGCCGAAGATATCAATGCCTGTATGCGGCGCAAACGGCGTGTACGGCGCGGTCGGATCGCCGTACAGGAAGCCGACAAAGCCTTCCGAAGGCAGCAAGAACGGCGCGTTCGGACACGGCGTTGCGAAGCGGCTGATCAGCGTCGGACGCACCTCAGGCGCACGAAACCACGCGCGCAGCGTCTCTGCCGTTGGCGAGCCGATGCCAAGCCGACTGCGCATCACGATGCCTGCCAAGAGTGCGATCAGCAGCAGCGGCACAAGACTGTAAAACAAGCGGCGGCGCAGCATGATCAATTGGCGAGGCGGATGCTCTCCAGCAGCGCTTTGTACAGCGGCTGATAGGCAGTGTAGAAAGCCAGCGGCGTGCTCCAACGGATCAAGACGTAGCGTCCATCGGCGCGCTCGACCACGAGCGAGGCAATGTGCTGCTGGCTGATCGGCGAGAATTCTTCGTAGCGCAAGGCAGGGCGCCCTGCGAGCTGCTCTTCGCTCAGCGGCGCTGAGTCGGGCAGGTCGAGGATGCGCAGCGCCTTTTGACGGAATGTGCCTTCGCGCGGCAGATTATCGAGCGCTACCATGATCAGCAACGCGCCATTGGCCAGTCCGCCGTCGTGGTATAGCAAGCTCTCAGGCGCATGGTAAGCCGTGATGCCCTCGGCGATCGGCTCAGCTTGCCAACCTTGCGGCAGCTTGAATTGCAGCGCGCCTGCTTCAAACCTGACGGTCTGATCGCTCAGTGGCGGCGCGCTCACGTCGCGCGCGCTGACTAAGCGCGCCGATTGGCGTATCTCGAAGAAGACGATCACGAAATTCGCCCATTGGTCGCTTGGTGAGATGCCGCTGAACGCCACGTAGCGTCCGTCAGGCAAAAGCGCGACAAACGTCTGTCCATACAGCTTGCGCTCAGGATTTTCCACTTCAGCGAAGCCGGCGTCCAAGCCTGCTAAGGTCACTGCGCCTGACTCGCGCACGATCAGCGAGCTGCCAACGGTCAAGTTGACGCCGACGGCGATCTCGACCAAGTCACTGCCTTTGGGCAGGTCAAGCTCAACGCTTGGCTCGATCAAGCGCAGCGCGACCACAGGCTGCTCAATCGCGCCGTTCAAAACAGCTAGCGGATCGGCGCTCAGCAACAACTGTCCGTTGATGAACAAAGGTCTCTGCCATGCGGCAGGATATTTCAGAGCAATTCCGACATCCCAATAGGTGACGCTGTTGGTCAGCGCGTTTGGATCAGGCGTCGCCGTCGGCGGATCGTCAGCGCGGGCAGGCGCAAGGCACAGCGCGCACAGCAGAGCAGCGCACACAAGTGCGAGTCGGCGCATCAGGCGTCCTTCAGCAGCGCAGCCACGCCTTTTTGCACGCTCTCTTTCGGGCTGATCTTGATCTCAGCCGTCTCGACGCGCCCGTCAGCGCCTACCACGAAATGCGAGCGGATCACGCCCATGTACTTCTTGCCATACATGCTTTTCTCGCCCCAAGCGCCGAGCGCCTGCGCAAGGCGATGTTCAGGATCGCTGAGCAGAATGTAAGGCAATTGCTCTTTAGCGCGCCACTTGGCAAGTGCCTCAGGCGCATCAGGGCTGACGCCGATCACCAGCGCGCCCTTCGCTTCGATCTGCGGAAAGGCGTCGCGAAAGCCACACGCCTGCTCAGTGCAGCCCGATGTGCCTGCTTTTGGAAAGAAGAAGATCAGCAGGCGCTTGCCCAAAAACTCGGTCAGGCTGACTGCGCGCCCTGTGTCATCTTGCAGGCTGATAGCTGAGAGCGCCTGCAAGGTCGGTAGCTCGCTCATGATAGATCGTCCTCGCACTCTGCAGACAAGACGCCGCGATTATACTGCCCAAGCCGTCAAAATCGCAACGAAAACGCCGAAGCCGATCTCGCTGAAGCCGATTGCTTTGGTCGGCACTGCTTTTGGCGCCAACAGACCTTTCGCCGCGCGTGCCAAAAGAACGCTGAAGGCGATCGGCAAGGTCGCGCCGACCGCGCCTGCACGCCATAAAGTGATGAAAACGATCAGCGCTAGGCCGTGCAGGAGCAACGCGCCTTCCACGTGCGCCGCTTCATGACGCGCGCGACGCAAGCGCACGCGCACATACATGGCGGATAATGCTTGCCGCGCAGGCGATCTCTCAGGGCGATTTTCAGCGGCTGCTGCACCAAAAACACGCATGTGGCAGCCGCGCTGAGCGCGACACCTGCCCAAGAGAATGCCACCAACAAGCCGAGCAAGATCGGCTCAAACAGAAAGCCCCAGCCGCCGTGTTCAGTTGGCAGCGTCACACTGCGCCATGCGCTGTGCGTCTTCACTGTTGTGTTGCTCATCGCTCACCTTCCGCCTCACGATTCTAAACGGCTGAGTCCGTTTGACAAGAAAGCGCCTTTAACTTCAAAGTTCATACGCTTTGCGCATATCCTGACAAACATTGAACATTTCATATACAATACATAATATAAAATCTACTTCAATTTCTCAAGGATCGTTCATGAAATCTAAATTATCTGATTGTTGCGATGAGCTTTTGATGCGCTAAAATGCAGAGCGTATCGAACGCACGCAAGCCGAAAAAACTTTTGCAATAGATTTAGCGTACTTAGATCGTCCAAAAGATTTTGAGCGCTTCCTGCCGTTAGTTTCCGACGGATAGCGCCGACAAATAGATTTAGCCAGCAGGTTTGCTCTCAAAAAGATTTACCGATGCTGTAGAAACTTTTCAAGACACTTAGCAAATAGATTTAACACAAGCAGCAGTCCATATAAGAACAGTCCGCAAGCCAATGCGGGCTGTTTTTATTTCGCTCCGCGCCCTGCGCAGACCGCTCGAAAAATACGCTATACTCGCGCCGATCAACACATCTCAGAAACCTGTGAGTAACCATGCCTCTTTTTGTGATCTTCGTCTTCGGCTCGATCATGCTGGGCGCCGGCGCAATGCTGGCGCCTGCCCTGCCGACTCATAGTCCGCGCATTGGCTTGGCGGCGTCGCTCACGCTCGCCTTCGTGACGGCAGGCAGCATCTTCTACGCCGCGCTCTTCGGCTGGAACACGCTTGTGATTGACTATATGTGGTTTGCCGCGCTCGTCGGCATTTTCTTCACTGGCACGCTTTCGGCGGGCATGTTTCGCGCTGAAGCAGAAGGCGGCACGCGCGAATATGAAGGCTGGGCAGGTCCGCGCGAATTGGCTTTCTTCGCGACGGTAGCCGCGATCCTCATCGCGCCGATCCTGATCCTGCCCGTGCCGCTCGATACAGACGCACAAGGCTTCGGCTATCTGGCGCTGACGCTACGCGAGAGCGGCAGTTTCACCACGCTCGCGCCGTTTCATCCCGAAGTCAATTGGCTCTATTCACCCGCCTTTCCGATGCTCGTCGCCTATCTGAGCGAGCGCCTGAACGCAGGCATTCACACTATTCAATTCGCCATTGGCGCTGTGCTATCGCTGATCTTCATCTGGACAGCTTATGACTTCGGCAATGAGCTTGATCCTGAGATGGCGCGCGGCTCGCGGCGCTATGGCGTTGCGATGGCGTTCAGCGCGCTGATCGGTCTCGGACTCTTCCTCGCTTACATGGATTCGCACTTCACAGCGCTGCTCGGCTTGGTCTTCGCGCTCGCCTTCATGACCTTCGCCGTGCGGTACGCCAAAGAAGGACGGCGCGCAGATTTCATTGGCGCGGCGCTATGCCTAGGCGCAATGCCATTGGCGCAGCCTGACATGACGATTGTACTCGGCTTAGGCTATGCGCCGTTCATTTTGCTGGTGTGGCTTGATGGACGGCACGATTGGCGCGCTTTTCTGCCGCGCTGGCTTGGACTGGCGATCGGCATACCGCTTGTGGCAGTCATCGGCATCTCGCCGTGGCTTGCGCAGATCGCGCCGCTGCTGGGCAGCGACATTCGCTCTCCATTTGAGAGCAGCTTGAGTCACTTGCTGGTGATCGTAGTCTATCACGGCGGCGTCATCGTGCTGCTGGCGCTGATCGGCATCGCCATCGGCTTGCGGCGGCGCAGCGTTCTCGATCTGACCATGATCGCGTGGCTGATCTTGGTGATAGATTTCTCAAGCACGGGCATTTTGAAGGCGTTGTTTCCAACGCTGCTGGCGCCAATCATCAAATATGAGTATCCGTTCAGCGTAGCATGGCACGGTCCGATCATCCCATATATGTATCTAGGCGGCATCGGCTTGCTGTGGCTCACCTCGCAGCGGCGCGAGGCGTTTGAGCAATGGTTGCGCCGCGTCAGCTTGCCGTTGATGGGCGCGGTTGTGACGGTCGCACTGCTCAGCGTCGCCTTCGCTGAACCGTTGTTGGCGTTCAGCAAGACCTTGCCGATACAGTTCTTCGGCGCGTTCTCTAGCCATGCCGATGTCGAAGCGATGCGTTGGCTGAATCAAAATACGCGCCGCGACGTGCTGATCTTGAACCATCCCGGCTTGCACGAGGCGGATTGGGCGCCGATCATCGCACAGCGCAACACGGTCTTCTTTCGCGGACAGCCATTCTTCACCAACACTGAGCGCGTCGAAGCGATGTGGGAAGATTTCCGCGCGTTTTGGCGCAATCCGCGCGATCCTGCGCATCGGGAACTCTTCGCGCGTTACGGCGTGGACTATGTGATCGTGCCGCAACTGTTTGCCAAGCCTGAGTCGTTTGTGCGGATGTTCCGATGGCGCCCGCCGCTGCCTGAATACACGGTCTACGATGTGGCAGCTGTTGCCGAATTGCCATACCTTGAGCTGGTCTTCGAGCAAGACGGTGCGCAGGTCTACCGCGTGAGGCAAACGCCGTGAATGTGCTGCACATCACGCCATACTACGCGCCTGCTTGGTCGCTTGGCGGCGTGGTGCGCGCCGTCAGCGACCTTGCTGTGGCGCAAGTTGAGCGCGGTGACGCGGTGCGCGTGCTGACCACAGATATCGCCGATCTGCGCGGCGGATGCATCGCGACGCTTGACGAAATGCGCGACGGCGTGCATGTGCAGCGCGCGCCGAATCTGCTGCCGAACCTGCGCGCGCGCTACAACCTTTCCACGCCGAAAGGTTTCACGGCGTTGCTGCACGCTGCTCTGCCGCAAGCGCAGATCGTCCATCTGCATGAGTTCCGCACGCTTGAAGCGTTGTTGACGTTGCGCGCCAAGCCAAGCGCGCCGATTGTCCTCTCGCCGCACGGCACGCTGGCTGTAGAAACAGGGCGCAGCGCAGTCAAGCGGCTCTGGGATCGGTTGTTTGGGCGCTACACGGCGCGTCACATCGCAGGCGTGGCAGCGCTGACCGAGATAGAGCGCGCTCAGGTCGAGGCGCATTGGCGGCGCCTTGGGCTGCCTATGCCGCTCATCCGCGTGATTCCGAATGCGGTTGGCGAGGACATCTGGTCAGGTTTGGCGCATCCACAGCTGAGCGAAGATATCGCTGCGCTGCGCAGACGCTTCGGCATTCGCGACGTGCCAATTGTGCTGTTCTTGGGTCGCCTGCACGAGCGTAAAGGCTTGCAATATCTGATCCCTGCCTTTGGCGAGGCGCTGCGCAGCGGCGCAGACGCGCATTTGCTGATCGCAGGCGCAGACGCGGGCATGTTGCGCGAGGTGGAGCATTTGATCGCGACACAGCAATTGAGCGAGCGCGTCACAGTGGCAGGTCTGCTGACAGGGCGCGAGCGAATCAGCGCGCTGGCAGCCGCCGAAATTTTCGCGCTGCCTGCCATCGGAGAAGGCTTGGCATTGGCGGCGCTAGAAGCGGCTGCCGTCGGCTGCGCGCTGCTCTTGACCGAAGGCTGCAACTTGCCTGAGGCGGCTGCGCACGGCGCGGCGCTGATCGTTGAGCGTAATGTGAGCGCGCTATCTCGCGCGCTGCAGCAGTTGTTAGAATCGCCAAGTCTGCGGCACAGCATGGGCGCGGCGGCACAAAAATGGGCGGAGCATACCTTCCGCTGGAAAATAATTGCTGAGCAAATTGCGCAACTTTACGCAGAATGCGTTATACTCAAAAATCAATAAAATTTTTGTGGGGCTTTTTATGGTCAACTCTACGCTCGCGACGCCATCTTCAAACAATGTGTCAGCTGCGCTGCGCACGCGCTTGGAGCGAGTTTTCAAAAGTTATCTCTTTCGCTCGCTGGCGCAGGCGCTCTTCACAATCTGGCTCGTGCTGACTGTGACCTTTGTGCTGATCCGCATGATGCCGGGCAATCCTGTGGATATCTTCGTGGATCGCTTGGTATCTGAGCAAGGTATCACGCGCGAAGAAGCGCTCTCGCAAGCGGCAGCCATGTTCTCAGTGGATTTCAACGCGCCTATTCACGAGCAGTATTTCCAATACATAGCGAATTTGCTGCGCGGCGATCTAGGCGTTTCGATCAGCTCGACCAACACGCCTGTGATCGAGATCATCGCACGTTTTTTGCCATGGACGCTCTTCAGCGTCGGTCTCGGCTTGCTGATCAGCTTCATCCTCGGCTTGCTGATCGGCATGGCGATGGCGTATTGGCGCAACAGCATCTTCGATGTAGCCGTCTCGACCATTGCGTCGTTCCTGAGCAGCATCCCGAACTATCTGTTGCCGATCATCTTGATATACCTGATCGGCGTGCAGTGGAAATTGCTGCCTGTGGCGCGTATGCGCGGCACGTACGATCCAAGACTCACGCCCGGCTTCACGCCTGAGTTCATCGCCAGCGTGCTGATGTACGCCATTTTGCCCGTCCTGACCTACGTGCTGAGCCAGATCGGACACTGGGCGCTGAGCATGAAGAACAGCACGCTGAGCGTCTTGGGCGAAGAGTATGTGAACGCGGCGCACGCGCGCGGCTTGCCGCAACGCCGCATTTTGGTCGCTTACGTAGGACGGAACGCTTCATTGCCGCTCTTCACGCAGCTGGCGCTGAGTATCGGCTCAGTGGTCGGCGGCGCGATCATCATCGAGCTGTTTTTCATGTATCAAGGCATTGGCATACGGCTGTTCGAGGCAATTGGCGCGCGCGACTATCCGCTGATGCAAGGCATTTTCTTGATGATCACGCTCTCAACTGTGCTGGCGAACTTGCTGGCAGATTTGCTCTACTCGCAGCTCGATCCGCGCGTGCGGCTTGGCACAGGCAAGTAGGAGACGGAAAAATGACCACAGCTACACCGAGTCTGCCACAAGCGCGCCGTCTGCCGCTGCCGCGCTTAGACGGCGTTTGGCGCGCCATTCGGCGGCATCCAAGCGGCGCGATCGGTCTGTTCGGCGTCACATTTTTCATTTTGATGGCGTTCGTCGGTCCGCTGATCGTGCCGCTGCCGAAGGTGAATGTGCAAGCGCGCAGCCAACCGCCGTCTTTTGCGCACATCCTCGGCACGGATAATCAAGGGAAAGATATCGCGGCGCAGATTGTGCATGGCTCGCGACCTGTGATCACGGTCGCCGTGCTGACAGGCTTGGTCACGACGGCGATTGCGATCACGCTTGGCGCGCTGGCCGCTTTTCTAGGCGGTCTGTTCGATCGCGTGGTGAACAGCGCCGCCAACTTCGTGCTGACCATTCCGTATCTGGTGGCGATGACCGTGCTTGCCAGCTTCATACGGCTGAACAGTCCGATCACGCAAGCGCTGATCCTCTCGTTGTGGTCGTGGCCTGTCTTGATGCGCACAGTGCGCGCTCAGGTGCTGAGCTTGCGCGAGCGCGAGTACGTCGAGGCAGCTGTGGCGCTCAATCTCGGCACGCCGCACATCATCTTCCGCGAGATTCTGCCGAACATGGCGAGCTACATCGCCATCAGCATGATCTTGGCGATGACCAGCGCCATTTACGCGCAAATTGCCTTGATCACGCTTGGGCTGGTGCCGCTCTCAGACATGAACTGGGGAAAAATGATCCTGATCGCGCGCACGACAGGCGCCATCTATCTCTCAGACACGGTCTGGTTCATCCTCTCGCCTGTCATAGCGATTGCGCTCTTTCAATGGTCGCTAGTGACCTTAGCGCGTTCCATCGAAGACATTTTCAATCCACGTCTGCGCTCAGGAGCTTGAGGATGAGGTCACATCAGCCTGTTTTGAGCATCCAGAATTTGAGCGTTGAGTACGCGGCGCGGCGCGGCAAGGTCAAGGCTGTCCGCAATGTCAGCTTCGACGTCTTCTCAGGCGAGACAGTCGCCGTGATCGGCGAGAGCGGCTGTGGCAAGACAACCTTAGCCTTGGCGCTCGTGCGCTTGCTCGCGCGCGCCGCCAAGATCACGAGCGGCAAAGTGCTATTTCATGGCGGTGATTACGGCGCGCCAATTGACGTGCTGCGCCTGAGTCAGCGGCAATTGCGCGCGTTCCGTTGGCGCAACTGCGCGATGGTCTTTCAGAGCGCGCTCAATGCGTTGAATCCTGTGCTGCGCGTCAGCGCGCAAGTGCAGGAGACGGCGCGCGCGCACGGCGAGCATGATGCCAAGCGCATTGAAGAGCGCGCGTTATGGCTCTTTCAGCAAGTGCGTCTCGATCCGAAGCGCGTCTACAACGCTTATCCACACGAGCTGAGCGGCGGAATGCGCCAGCGCGTGTTGTTGGCGCTCGGCTTGCTGCTCGATCCGCAAGTGGTCATCTTGGACGAGCCGACCACTGCGCTGGACGTGCTGACACAGCGCACGATCATCGAAGTCTTGAAGCGCCTGCGCGATGAGATGGGCTTCGCGCTGATCTTCATCTCGCACGATCTCTCGATGGCGGCTGAGCTGGCGCATCGCATCGTGACCATGTACGCAGGCAGTGTCGTCGAGATCGGACAGGTCAATGAAGTGTTCTACCGTCCTAAACATCCGTACACGCTCGGTCTGATGCGCGCTGTGCCGAATTTGAGCGGCAGACGCGCCGAGCTGATCTCGATTCAAGGCTCACCGCCTGACCTGATCGACCTGCCGAGCGGCTGTCCCTTCGCGCCGCGCTGCGCTTACGCTCAAGCAATCTGCCACGAGCAAGCGCCGCCGCTCGAAATGCGTGATACCGATCACGCCAGCGCCTGTCATTTCTGGGATCGGCTGCCCGTCTTGCGTGAGCAGCCTGCCGCGTCATCTGAGGAACTTAGATCGTGAATCTGTTGAGCAGAGGAAGACACATTGGTTAATTCATCGCCGCTGCTGAGTTTACAGGGCGTGCATAAACACTTCAAGGCAGGCAGGAACACGATCCGTGTGCTGCAAGATATCTCGCTGGATGTGGCGCAAGGCGAGATTCTGTGCTTGGTCGGCGAGAGCGGCTGCGGCAAGACGACCACAGGCAAGATCATCGCCGGCTTGATCGCGCCGACGGCAGGCAAGGTCTTCTTTGAAGGCAAAGACGTGAGCCAATTGCGCGGCGAAGCCTTCAGAGCCTATCGGCGCGCTGTGCAGATCGTCCACCAAGACCCATACGCCTCGCTCAATCCGACTCAGACGCT
>DAOTWB010000230.1:0-11078 GCA_034436235.1 Anaerolineae bacterium | reverse complement strand
AAATTGGTGGAGCAAGCGCAAGGATCGCGCGCGCCAATTCAGCGGCTTGTGGATCGCGTCTCGGCAGTCTTCGTGCCTGTTGTGATCGCAGTAGCAGCGCTCACGTTCACGGCGTGGCTGCTGAGCGGCGCAGGCTTGGCGACGGCTATCTTGCGCATGGTGGCAGTTTTGGTCATCGCGTGTCCGTGCGCCATGGGACTCGCCACGCCGACTGCGATCACGGTCGGCATTGGCAAAGGCGCGGCGCTCGGCATTTTATTCAAGAATAGCGCGGCGCTGGAGCAGCTGCTCAAAGTGGACGCTTTTGTGTTGGATAAAACAGGCACACTCACGCGCGGCGCGCCTGTGGTGACCGACGTGGTCTTGAGCGCGGCTTGGTCAGGTGAGCGGCGGACTGCCTTACAGCTGGCGGCTTCTGCCGAGCGCGGCAGCCAGCATCCGTTAGGCGAGGCGCTTGTGCGCGCCGCTGAGGCGGAAGGTCTGGCGTTGCGCGAGCCGCGCGCGTTTGAGGCGTTTGTTGGGCAGGGCGTGCGCGCTGAGGTGGATGGACGCACGGTCTTAGTCGGCAGCCAGGCGTTCATGCGCGCGCAAGGCGTGCCGCTGAACGGCTTGACGGCTGAGGCGGCGCGTCTGCAGAGCGCGGCGAAGACGGCGCTGTGGTTAGCAGTGGACGGCGAAGCAGTCGGTCTGATCGCGGCGGCGGATACGCTCAAGGAAGGCTCGGCTGAGGCAGTGCAGACGTTGCGCGCGCTCGGCAAGCAGGTCATCATGCTGACTGGCGATAACGAGCCAACAGCGCGTGCGATCGCCGCGCAAGCAGGCATTGAGCGCGTCATGGCGAACGTCTTGCCTGCGCAGAAGGCGGCGGCGATCAAAGCGTTGCAAGCGGAAGGCTTGCGCGTGGCGATGGTCGGCGATGGCGTGAATGACTCGCCTGCTTTAGCGCAAGCCGATGTTGGCATTGCCATTGGCACAGGCACAGACGTGGCGATCGAGGCAGCGGATGTGACGCTGATGCGCGGCGACCTGCGCAGCTTGCCGCAGGCGTTGCGGCTCTCGCACCTGACCATGCGCGCTATTCGGCAGAACTTATTCTGGGCATTCGGCTACAATGTAGCGCTGATTCCAGTTGCGGCGGGCGCTTTGGCGCTTGTGCCGAACGCGCCTGAGGCGCTCACGCAGCTCAATCCGATGTTGGCGGCGTTAGCGATGGCGTTCAGCAGCGTCAGCGTAGTGACCAACAGCTTGCGCCTGAACGGCAAGCGCCTCTGATTGGCAAACGCGCGGCTTGTGGTAGAATTTGCGGCGTTCACGCACCTCATGAGCGCGCTATGCATCCACAAGCACCGATACAAGCACCGATCATCGTCAAGCTCGGCACCAGCGTGCTGACCGACGGCACGCGCCATATTGTCCGTCGCCGCATGTTGGAGATCGTGCGGCAGGTTGCGCACTTACACGATCAGGGACGCGCTGTAGCGCTCGTCTCGTCGGGCGCGATTGCGGCAGGGCGTGAAGCGCTCGCCTATCCTGAACTCGATCCGTCCTTGCCGCGCAAGCAGATGCTGGCAGCCGTCGGTCAGGGACGCCTGATCCAGATTTACAGCGAGCTGTTCGGCATTTTCGGCATCACGGTCGGGCAGGTGCTGCTCACGCGCAGCGACCTGAACAATCCTGTCGGACGGCTGAATGCGCGCAATACGCTTCAGACGCTCTTCGCCTATCGCGTTGTGCCGATCATCAACGAGAACGACACGGTCGCCACTGAGGAAATTCAAGTAGGCGATAACGACAATCTCTCAGCGCTTGTCGCAGATTTGGTGAACGCCGCGCTGCTCATCTTGCTGACTGATCAGCGCGGCTTGTTCGAGGCTGATCCGCGCACACATCCCGAGGCGGCGCTCATTCCGCATGTGGCGCAAATTGATGAGGCGATCTGGGCGCGCGCAGGCGGCACGTCCAGCGGACTTGGCACGGGCGGCATGGTCACTAAGCTGCAAGCGGCGCAGTTTGCCACGCAGCGCGGCACGCCGACTGTGATCGCCGACGGTCGCTTGGCAGACGTGATCGTGCGCGCCGTGCAAGGCGAGGCAGTCGGCACGACCTTCGCCGCGCAGGCGCAGGGCGAGCGCTGAGTCTCGCCCTGACGCAATCAGACATAAGTGACCGACTCGGTCGTGCGCGGCACTTCTGTGATGCCGAGTCGCGCTTTCAGGAAGCGCTTCACGACGTGCATCGGAATGGCGAAGCCGACATCCAAGCTGGTGATCATGGTATTCACGCCGACTAGCTTGCCGCTCGCGTCCAAGAGCATTCCACCCGAATGTCCTGGTCGCAAGTGCAAACTGAGCGCTAACCACTCGCGTCCGTTGGCAGGCAGCTCAGGCAGCTTGGCGCCGCTGCCGATGACTACGCCGAAGGTCAAGCCGCTCTCCAAGCCATACGGAAAGCCCATCGCGCACACCGATGCACCTGCCTTCAAACGGCGCGAGTCGCCGAGCGCTACCGTCGGTAAGTTGGACGCTTCGATAGAGATCGCCGCCAGATCAAGCTGTTCGTCGGCTGCGATCAACTTGCCCGTCAGCTCGCGTCCATCGTGGAGCGCCACGCGCAGCGCGCCGCGCTGCACCACGTGCGCATTGGTCACGATCAGCCCATCGCTGTGCCAGATCGTGCCAGAGCCGCTGCCTTGTTGCCTGCCGCGTCCGCTCGTGATGCGCACAAGGCTGCGGCGCGCCTCAGCGGCCAGATCGCTCAAACGCTTGTTGAGTTGCTCGAAGACGCTCATCACAGCCTTCCTCAGTGCGCAGGACGCTCGCCGATAGTGACTTGCAACATCTGCAGCGCGCCGCCGCGCACCACCTGCATCGGCACGGTCTTGCCAATAGACTCGCTGCGCAAGGCGCGGATCAAGTCTTCAGGACTTTGCAGAGGCGATCCATCAAAGCTGATCAGCACGTCGCCGATCAGCACGCCGCCTTGCTCAGCAGGACTCTCAGGCTCGACCGAGACGACCAGCAAGCCGTACGCCTGTCCTGCGCGCTCAGCCGATGCCGACGAGAGCTTGGCGGTCTGCGTGCCGATGCCGAGATAGCCGCGCCGCATTTTGCCGTGCGTCATCAGCGTTTCCACCACGCGGCGTACCGTGTCTGTTGGAATGGTCAAACTGATGCCGCGCATGGCGCTTGTGTTGATGCCCAAAACTCGTCCGCTGGCGCTGATCAGCGCGCCGCCTGAGAAGCCGGGATACATCACCACGTCGGTCTGCAAAAAGTGATCCACCTGCATAGCGGCGGGCAGTTTGTCGCCTCGCTCTAGCGCTGAGATGACGCCGAGCGTCGCCATGATCGTCTCGCCGGGACGACCGAGCGCCAGCACCAAGTGACCGACGCGCAGTGTCTCGATTGTTGTCCAATTTGGCACGGGCAGCTCGAACGCGGCGCGTAGGACGGCGAGATCGCTCGACGGATCGCGCCCGACTAGCGTAGCAGGCACTTTCTCGCCATTCGGCAAGCCGATCTGAATATCCTCGTCGCGCTCCACCACGTGATTAGCAGTCACAATCACGCCTTTTTCCCAGACCACGCCGCTGGCAGGCAGGCGTCGTCGCGCCTCAACGCGCACCACACTGCCGCCGATCTGCTCGGTCAGCGTTGCCATCTCTTCTGAAAGGCTCTGTAGCACATCCGACATTGTTCATGCTCCTGAACGTTTACGAACTGCTCAGAGCATACGCCGATCGCGCGCTTGCGCACACCCTACATTGGTGTGGCGCGCGCCTATCCGTTCGGGTAGGTCGCTGTTGCCGCTCGACCGTGAAGATCAACTGTGTTATTCTCAGGAGCGAGCGTATAATAAAGGTTGCGATTGAGTGGACAACTGGGAGAAGGCATCATGCAGGTGTGTCCGAACTGCAAGCACGTCAACCGAATTGGCACGGTTTTCTGCGAGAATTGCGGCGCCAGCCTGATCGGCGACGCACCGCTCGGCACACGCGCTATCGCCGGCAATTCACCTGAAGAGGTACGCGAAACATTGGCTGTCATCAAAAGCGAAGAGACTTTTCCTGCCGATGTCATGCTGCGCATTGAGATTCCAAACGCAGAGCCGATCTTGCTCAAGCAAAGGCGCGAGACGATCTTCGGGCGGCGCGATCCTGCCACTGGCGTCATGCCTGACGTGGATATGACGCCGTTTGCCGGCTATCGCATGGGCGTCAGCCGCCGTCATGCTGCTATCCGCCGAACGGACAACAATCAGTTGGAATTGTGGGACTTGGGCAGCAGCAACGGCACTTATCTGAACGGCGTGCGGCTGGCGGCACATCGTCCCAATCGCCTGAAGGACGGCGACGAGATTCGGTTGGGACAGATGGTCATGCGCGTGCGCTTCGGCTACTCAACTCAGTCGCTGCCAAATGACTCAAATGATGACGATACGCGCTCGCGCACATAGCCTTTAGGCTGTGGCGCGATGCTCAATCTGTGGAGAAAGCACTTTGAAAGCGACCTTTCGTTGGCTGATCTGCCTGACCATCCTTGCGGCTGCTTGCGGCGCGCCTGCCCGCCCAACCGCCCTTCAGAACGCGCCAACGCTTGTGGCGCCGACCTTGCCGCCGACCGTGGCGCGCGTCACGCAAGCGCCAGAGACCTCGCCGACGCAACTGCCCGTCACAGCGGCGCCTGAGCCGACCACTCAAGCGCCGCCTTCGCCCACGCCGATCCCGACGCAAGCTGAGCCGCCTACGCAGCCGGCGCCGCCTGCCGAGCCGACGTCTGTTGCGTTGAGTGAAGGCGCGCTACGCATCTTCACCTACAACCCAAACCGCAACCGTCTCATCTTCTACGATCTGGATGGCAACGCAGAAGAATCGACCGTTGGTGCGGCGCGCGCCCTAGCCATTCCGTGCCTCAACTACGAGAATAACATGGTGCTGCACTTCGGCAGCGATACAAGCGGCGCACAAGCGATTTATCCGCTGAGCGGCGGCGCGCCACTATCGCTCGGTCAGAATCACGGCTTGGCTTGCTCGCTGCGCGATAGAATGCAGCTGAGCGCCGATGGCAACCTGTTTGGTGTGTTGAGCTACCGCGCCGATGCCACACGCGGACTGTTCGCCATCGGCGCGTTGCGCGTGCTGGAATTGCCCACGCTTGAAGAGCGCACGCGCTTGGAGAACGTCAACAGCTTCACTTTCCGCGACCGCGAAGTAGCTGTCGTGCAATTTTTCACAGATGCGAGAGGCGACGTGCCTTCTGTGGATGTGCGCGTCTGGAATGGTGAGCGCACGCAGCGCTTGGTCAGCGAGCTGCCTGCCAGCGAAGGCTGCACTTTTGTGAGCAGCACAGTGCGCAATGTCAGCGAGGCGCTGTTCATCGCCTTTGGCGAGCGCTGCAGCGGCAGACCGTCTCAATGGCGCGTCGTGCGCGTCACAGCGGACGGCGCTTATGTCGAGATCGGCAGAGGCAATAGCGGCGGCGCTTTTCTATCGTTCAGCGCCTTGAACCAACTGCACATCATCAGTCCAACTGAGGCGTTGTTGGTCTATCCGAACGGTCTGGATGCCTCAGTAGCGAACGTCGGCAGGCTCTCGCTGGAGACAGGCGCGCTGAGAGCAGTGCTGAACGCCGTTGTGATCGAGCGGCATCCGCCCGATCTGCCACGTCGCTTCCTCTTCAACGCCGATAGCAGCTGGTTGGCGATGGTCACGCGCAGCGGCAACGGCGATGAGCAGCTGCATCTGTACGCCATTGATCGCGACGAAGCGCCAGTTCCGATCAGCACGGCGAGTCGCGGCGCGCGCATTTTGGCAGTCGCTTGGTCTGCTGATGGCACGCGCTTGTTCTACACCACAGGCGGCGCGACCGATGCGCTGTACAGCGTCTCGATCGGCGATCTGCGTCCGCGTTTGATCGCGCGCGGTCGTTTCCAAGGCTTGGTCATCACGCCTGGCGGCGACTTGGCAGTCCTCGCCAAGCAAGTGCAATCAGGGCGCGACTTGCTCAATCACCTTGTGGCAATCGAGACAACTGACGGTAACGAGCGCATGATCGTCGAAGGTCAAAAAGACGAGGCAGCCCTGCAGCCGCTCGCCATCCGCTAACTTGATATGAACGCAAAAGACCAGCAGTGATCGCTGCTGGTCTTCGCTTGCCCTGGAGAGGACTCGAACCTCCACGCCATAAAGGCACAGCCCCTCAAACTGCCGCGTATGCCAATTCCGCCACCAGGGCTTAATCTACCGTTATTATATGCAATCTCTCACGCCTTGTCAATAGTTTGACCGCGCAAGAGACGTGATCCAGAGCGAAAAAGGCGGCACGTGCCGCCTTCTCGCTTGTAAAGTCAGTTCAGCTTGCCGATGAGCAGCTGATAAGCGTTCAGAGCGGGCAAGTATCGCTCACGTTCCCACGCTTCGCGCAGCACTTGCGCTACCTTGAAGGTCTGCCCGAAGTGTTGATAGGCGCGCGCTAGATTCATGTAAGCGACGGCGCGATTCGGATAGTTCGGCACAGCAATCGCCTTCTCCAGCCACGAGATCGCCGCTTCGTAACAATCCATCGCCATCAAATAGACGCCGAGATCGTTGTAGGCATCCCCATATTCAGGATCGATCTCAATCGCTAACATGCACTGGTCAACGGCATCTTCATAGCGTCCTTGCTGGCTGTAGGCAGAGGCAAGCTGCTTGTGCGCTTCTGCCGTCGGATGCATCTCAAGGGCAGCGCGGTACAGGTTGATAGCGCTCTCGACCGCGCCTGAGAGTTGTTGCCGATGCGCCTGCTCAAGGAAGCGACGTGCAATTTCAGCTTGTGTCTGCATGGCAGTTCAGCTCCACACAACTCAGATTCACCTGCTCAGAATCTTAACAAGCAGTATATGATAAAAACTATAAATGATCCGTAAGCGGCGACTGAATGCAGGATGAGTTGCGCGCTCAGCGCACGACGAACGGTAACGGCAAACTCTGGACGCTCTCGCCGTTGCTCTCGCGCGCGCTGAACGTGACCGTATAGTTGCCCGGCGCCAGCGAAGACATCTCGTAGTAAAAATGCACGCAAATGCGCGAGCCATTCTGATTGATCGTCCAATCGTAGCTCTCGTCAAGATTGTTGCCTCGCCACTGCGCGCTGAACGTCGTGCCGCGCTTGTAGTTGCGCACGACTGCAATCACCCAGACCTGCTTATCGGACGTGCTGAAAGCGTTCGTCTCGTCCACAGGACAGCCATCGGCGTTGTTCATGCCGCGCGCAGTCACCACGCGCTCGATGATCATGCCGCTGGACGTTTGCAGCGGCGCGCCTGCCACAGCCGCGCTGAAATCGGCTGGAGATGGTGTGGCGATTGTGGCAAAGCTGTTCGGATCGGTCGTCGGCATAGCAACTGGCGCACCTGCTGCGCCTGTGTTCATCTGAACGGTCAGGCGCGTCACTTGCTCGCGCGATTGGTTCAGGTCAGCCTGCAATGTGGCGATCTGTTCTGTCCAGACGGCAGCTTGCGCCGTCATGGTCGGATCGAGCGATTGATAGTAGCTGAGCGTGGCGCGCAGTGAGATATTATCCGCCTCAACGATGCGCGCCGCTTCTGAGCTGCTGCTGCACGCTGCGCTGAGCAATAGCGCCAGCGCAGCCAGCGCTAGAAATTTCATCTCTCTCATGTTTGAGCGCATTACATCTCATCTCGGTTCATTTGGAATCTCAGCTGCAATAATGACCATCTGTCTGTCGGCTTGCAAGCCTTTCTCACGGCAGACTCAGCCTGAGCGCTCTTGGTGCTTGGCAGAACGCTCGTCCTCGTCGTCAATCTCGTAGTCTGGGACGATCTCGCCGTCATCGCTCAGACGGTAGCGCTCGCGCTTCGGTTTCTCTGCGCTGTCGTCGAAGGGCGCGCTGACTTTTGCGCCGAGCAAGGCGCGCTCAGCGCGATAGCGCGCGGTCAGGTTGCGTCGCAGCCAACGCCGACCGAGCTTGCTATCGAAGATCACTGAGAGCGTGTGCAACAGCACATTGATGAACAAAGGCGATGCTCAGCAGCATCATGACGATCCAAGGCTCGTCCTCGATAGCTCCGCTCGTCGTCAGCGCGAAGGTCACAACAGCCATTGTGATGGTTATGATCAAAGCGCCTAACCAAAGACCGAAGCGCTGTTCGCGCTGTGCTTGTGGCAACCTGCGCTGAAGGTAAGCGCGCAGAGCCGCTTGTTCGTCCTGTTCCGCCATGATCGGACTTGCTCCTGTGTCTGAATAGACCGCAAAATGCCATGACGCGCTATGGCAACTGACCGACCGAGCGCGGCGTCGGCGTGCTGCGCAAGCCGCTTGGCGCCACTGTGCTGCCCTGATGCCATTGCGCGGTCGCGGCGCTGGCAGTGACAGTTTGATCGCCGATGAGCGCCTGTTGCGTGAGCGCTTCAGGCGGCAGGATCGGCGCGCGCGCAGTGGCAGTGGCGACGGCAGGCGTGGCAGTGCCAAGCACATCCACGTAGGTCTCGCGCAGCTCAACGCCGAACATGCTGCAGCAACGCACCACTTCTACCCAAGTCTGACCCGGTTTCAGTTTGATAGGCGTCTTGCCGTCAGCGTAGTATAGCGCGAGCGCCGTGCCATAGCGCTCACGGCTGTTGCGAATCCAATAGCCTTCATAGCAGCGTCCATCGCGGCAGACAATGGCTTTTTCCCTGCCCCAGAGCTGAATTTCAACCGTCTTGGCGCCGCTCTCGCTCTCATAGATGTCAGGGCGATCTACGTGCTCCGCTTGGACGATCACGACGTTATCGGTGGTCAGTTGGTTGCCCGTCAGCGCGTCCACATGCGGATAGCCTGTGTTCCAGCGGTAGTATTTGCCGTCTGCAGGATTGTACTGCCAGCGCGCATTTTGATCGCCATACCATTTGATGTAGATATCGTTGATCGGCTTACCGCCTGCATCAGGCGTCTCATCGAAGGCAAAGCCGCGCGCGATGTAGCCTTGATTGACGTTGCGGCGCGCGGCGAGTTCCCACATCTGGAACGTGTTGCCGAAGAGCGTATGCTCAAATGGCACGCCCGGCTTGGGAAAACGGCAAAACGGCGGACAGTTATCGCCGAATTGCGGCGTGAGCGTTTGATATTTCCATTCCGCCTCGCCGATCATCGCCTTGATCGCATCGTTGACGCCGCTGTAAGCGAACAGGGCGTTGTACATCACCACCAGCTCAAGATCGAGCAGCCGCCCTGAGCGGATCGAGCCAACATGCTCCGCGCCTTGCGAGCGATAGATGGCAGCAAAGCGCGTCACGCCGCCTTCCACTTCATACTCATAGACGATATCCGCCTTATCCAAGCCCGCCTGCGGACGCACCATGTAAGGATAGTTGGAGACCTTGACGATCAGGTTGCGCCGATTGCGCGCCGCTTCATCGGGATACGGCAAGCCTGTCAGCGGATTGATGTTCTCGGGATAGGTGATCGGTCCGATCACGGTCGGCGTCGGCGTCAGCGTCGGTGTGTGCGTGAGAGTCGGTGTGAGCGTTGGCGTGGCAGATGGACGACGCGTGTTGGTCGCGACGATGAATTGCGTAGGACGGCGTGTGTTGGTCGCGATGGCACCGTTCTGGCTGTACGCGGTCTCGGCGCTGCTGAGCGCGGCGGCGATCATGCCGAAGAGCATCAGACAGGCGAGCAGGATGCGAGTCAAAAACTTCACAGGTCGCCTCTAACTAGGTGAGAATCGTGCTGCACATCATAGCGCAAGGCGCGCCCATTGGCGAGAGTCTCTTGGCGATCAGCGGCGAAGCGTAGGCTATCGGCGATGCGTGGCATCTTCACGTTTTGTGGTATAGTAAGCGCAACAGCACGCTCACAAAGGGACGGTCAGCGCAGTGTCGGACTTAGTAGGGCAGCGACTCGGCAAATTTGAAATTCTCGCCGTGTTGGGCAAAGGCGGCATGGCGACCGTCTATCGTGCGCGCCAAACCGATCTCAAACGCGAGGTCGCCATCAAGGTCATGAAGGCGTCGCTCGCCGAATCGGAAGATTTTCTGGTGCGCTTCCGCCGTGAGGCGGAACTGGTCGCGAGACTTGAGCATCCGAACATCATCACCATCTATGATTACGGTCAAGAAGGCGAGACGGTCTACATTGCCATGCGCTTGCTGCCTGGCGGCAGCCTCTCGGATCGTCTGCGCAAGCATGGCGCGCTCGCGCCGCAAGAGACGCTGCGCATCACCAAGCAAATTGCCTCAGCGCTCACGCTCGCTCATGCACGCGGCATCATCCATCGCGATCTGAAGCCGCAAAACGTCCTGTTCGATAACGCTGACAATGCCGTCCTGACCGATTTTGGCATCGCCAAAGTGGATAGCAGCTCGACGCAATTGACAGGCACAGGCATCGCCATTGGCACGCCGTCTTACATGTCGCCTGAGCAGTGGCGCGGCGAGCCTGTTGACCTGCGCGTTGATACCTACGCGCTCGGCTTGATGATCTTCGAGATGCTCAGCGGACAGCTGCCGTTCATCGGCGATACGCCTGCCAGCTTGATGTTCAAGCACTTGACCGAGCCGCCGCCGCGCTTGACGAGACTGCGCAAAGATTTGCCCGTGCAAGTGGAAGCGGTCATCTTCCGCGCGCTCGCCAAAAATCGCGAAGAGCGCTATGGCAGCGCGCAAGAGCTGGCTGAAGACCTTGAAGCGGCGCTCTCGGGCAAGGCGCTCTCGCTACACACGCCTGCCGCGCCTGCCGAAGATTCGCGCACTGCGCCTGCCGTGCCGATTGTCACGCCGCTCGGCGCGCCTACACCGCTAGAAGCGACCGTCACGGCGCCCGTCCTGCCTGCGCAGAAACGGCGCGGCATGTCGCCGATGCCGCTGCTCAGCGGCGTCATCGCTGTGTTGGTTGTCACGCTGCTACTCATCCTGCTCGCCAGCAGCGGCAATAACAACCTGAATTTGGAAGGCACGGTCACGGCTGAGCGTCTCGCCTTGCTCGCGCTGACCGAGACCGCTAGTGCGCAGCCTTCGCCGACACTCAGCCCAAGCGCGACTGTCACGCCGAGCCTTGAGCCAAGCCCGACCTTCACACACACGCCGACTCAGACCG
>DAOTWB010000229.1:0-6706 GCA_034436235.1 Anaerolineae bacterium | reverse complement strand
AAAGCGTACATCGAGGCGGCGGAGATCGGCGGCGAATCGCGCTTTCATATCTTGTTCCGTGAGATATTGCCTGCAGTGCTGCCGACGCTTGCCGTGGAAGGCGCGCTGCGCTTCTCGTACGCGATTTTTCTCGTAGCGTCGCTTGGCTTTCTAGGGCTGGGCGTGGCGCGTCCTGAGCCTGACTGGGGACTGATGGTCAGCGAGGCGCGCGATTGGTACGCGCTCTCGCCGCACATGCTGTTCTTTCCATCGGCGGCGATTGTAGCGCTGGTCGTCTGCGTGAATTTGATGGCAGACGGTCTGCGTCGCTTGCTCGAATACAGCGAGACGGACTGATGGAAACGCCGATTCTCTCGATAGATAACCTGACAGTGGTGTACCGTCTGCAAGGCGTGTGGCGAGAGGCAATTCGCGAGGTCTCGTTGCGCGTGGCGGCAGCGCAGACCTACGGCATCGTCGGCGAATCGGGCAGCGGCAAGAGCACGCTGGTGCAAGCCGTGATGGGCTATCTGAGCGCGAACGGCGCTGTACAGCAAGGCAGCATCTACATTGAAGGCGAAGATTGGCTGCGCGCAACGCACCGACGTCGCCAACAAATCTGGGGAGCGCGCTTGAGCATGGTGCCGCAGGATCCGCTCAGCGCGCTCAATCCTGCCCTGACCATCGGCGAGCAAATTGCCGAGCTGGTCAGGCGGCACGTGCGCCTTTCGCGCAAGGCTGCGCATGAACGCGCTATCGAGATGCTCAGGCGCGTCAAACTGCCCGATCCTGAGAGCATCGCGCGGCGCTATCCACATCAAATCAGCGGCGGACAGCAGCAACGCGCCTTGATCGCGATGGCGCTCGCCAGCCCTGAGCTGAGGCTACTGGTGCTTGACGAGCCGACCACCAGCTTGGATGTGACCACTGAAGCGGCGATCCTCGACCTATTCGCTGAGCTGCAAGCCGATCATCGCGCGGCGACCATTTTTGTGACGCATAACTTGGGCGTGGTAGCGCGCATGTGCCAGCGCGTGGCAGTGCTTTACGCAGGCGAAGTGATGGAAGACGCGCCGACCGAGACGCTTTACAGCGCTGCCTTGCATCCTTACACGCGCTTGCTGTTGCGCGCTGTGCCGCGCATTGGCGACTCGACGCCATTGCAGGCGATCGCGGGACGCATTCCATCGTTGCGGCAGCGTCCGAGCGGCTGCGTGTTCGCGCCGCGCTGTCCGATTGCCACTGACCTGTGTCACGCGCACAAGCCGCCGCAGGAACGCGCTGAGGAAGGTCATTTAGTGCGCTGCCATCATTGGCGCGCGGTCGCCGATGGCAGTTTGCGCGTCGAAGAAGCCTCATCCGCGCTGAGACGGCGCGAGATGCAGAGCGCCGAGATCAGTTTTTTTGAGCAACTGCTCAGCGACAATCAAAATGGCGCGCAGGCGACCGTCATGCGCGCTGAGCATGTGCGCGTGCGGTACGGCGCTCGCGGCTTGCTGGGCAGGCTTTTGGGCAAAAAGCCGCCTTTTCGGGCTGTGGATGATGTCTCAATGCGCGTGCCGCGCGGCAAGACGCTCGGCTTGGTAGGCGAGTCGGGCAGCGGCAAGACGACCTTCGCGCGCAGCCTGATCGGGCTTGTGGAGATCGAGAGCGGCGAGGCGCATTTGCTCGATATGCCGTTGCGCGGCACACCGCGTCAGCGCGCCAAAGCGACGCTCAAGGCGATGCAGATGATCTTCCAGCATCCTGAGGAGTCGCTCAATCCATATCGGACGGTCGGGCAGACGCTGCGCCGTCCGCTGATGACGCTGAGCGGCATGAGCCGCGTTGAGGCGGATCGCGCCGCTGCAGAGCTGTTGCGCGCCGTCAATCTGCCTGCTGATTACCTCTCGCGCTTTCCGAGCGAGCTGAGCGGCGGCGAGAAACAGCGCGTCGCCATTGCACGCGCCTTTGCAGCGCAGCCTGCCCTGATCTTGTGCGATGAGCCTGTCTCGTCGTTAGATGTCTCAGTGCAAGCCTCGATCCTGAACCTATTGGCGCAATTGCAGGCGCAGTACGACGTCGCCTATTTGTTCATCTCGCACGATCTGGCAGTGGTCGGCTACTTGGCGGATTACATCGCAGTGATCTACCGCGGTCAGTTGGTGGAGCGCGGTAGAGCGGAGAGTTTTTTCACGCCGCCGCATCATCCGTACACAGAAGCGCTGTTGGCGTCGCTGCCGCTGCCCGATCCAAGAGCGCGCGTCCGCCGCATCCGCTTGCCCGACGATCAGCCGAGCGGCGGCGTGCCGAGCGGCTGCCGCTTCCATCCGCGCTGTCCGCGCTATCTGGGCGAGGTATGCCGCACGCAAGCGCCGCCTTGGCAGCGCGATTCACAGGGCAGGTATTATCGTTGTCATATTCCGCCAGCTGAGTTGGCGGCATTGCAAGCGGAGCGCGAAGGATGATCGGTTATCTGATACGGCGCGTCTTGTTCTTCGGTCTGACGCTACTGCTCACGTCGCTGCTGATCTTCGCGGCTGTCCGCCTGCTGCCCGGCGACGTGGAGTCAGCTGTGCTTGGGCGTGGCGCTGAGCCTGCGGCGCGCGCGGCGCTGCGCGAGGAGCTAGGTCTGGATTTGCCGTTCCTAGCCCAGTACGCCAACTGGCTGAGCGGCTTCTTGCGCGGCGACTGGGGCAATTCTTACGCGCTGAAGCTGCCGATCAGACCGTTGGTGATGGAGCGCTTGGGCAACTCGTTGCGCCTAGCGCTGATCGCCATGCTGGTCGCCATTCCGCCATCGGTCTTGCTCGGTCTGCTGGCAGGGCTGAACGAAGGCAAGCCGTTCGATACAGCTTTCAGCCTGATCTCGCTCATCTTGGTCGGCATTCCAGAGTTCGTGATGGGCATTATCCTGATCAATGTGGTCGCTTTGGAGTGGAAATTGTTGCCGTCAAGCGCTTCTGTGCCGCCTGATGCCAGCTTTGGCGAGGCGTTGCCGCGCCTGATCTTGCCTTCGCTGACGGCGGCAGCCGTCCTGTTAGCATATATCGGTCGCTTGACGCGCGTCGGCGTGATCGCTGAGATGCGCCGCACATACGTCCGCACAGCAGTGCTGAAAGGGCTGAGCTGGCGGCAAGTGGTCTTCAAGCACGTCTTGCGCAATGCGCTGCTGCCGACTATCACAGTGATCGCGATCAGCCTCGGTTGGCTGATCAGCGGCTTGGTGGTGATCGAGCAAGTGTTCGCCTATCCCGGCTTGGGCAGATTGATGGTCTTCGCCATTCAGCAGCGCGACCTGCCGCTGATCCTTGGCGGCGTGATGATCGCGGTGACTGTCTTCGCGCTTGCCAATTTGGTTGCCGATCTGCTGTACGCGGCGCTCAATCCGCGCATTCGGCTCAGCTAGCGCAGAAAAAATAGCTAGGCAGCGTGCCTAGCCATTCAAACTGTGCCGAAGGTGGGAGTCGAACCCACACGGTTTCCCAAACGAGTTTGAGTCGTTCGCGTCTGCCTATTCCGCCACTTCGGCAATCTTGCGCATAGTTTACGCCAAACGTGCCGATTCGTCAAGAGCGTGCTATAGTTCGCACACCTATCCGCGACTAGCTTAGAAGATGAGCTGATGCTCCTGAACGAATATCAATGGTCGCGCAATCCACGCGGCATGCACAACAAAAACGCGCCGATCAAAATGGATGTGGACATCCTGAGCGCAACAGGCATGGGCTGGGCGAAATACACTGCCATCAGCGATGAGTACGTGACCGATATGCGCGCCTTGCGCGAGCGCAACATCACGCCGATTGTGCGGCTGTGGCGTCCGCGCTTTGGCGCAGGCGCGCCTGAGGAAAAGCAGCGCTACTACGAAGCGTACATCCAAGCAGGCTGCCAATGGTTCGAGCTGTATAACGAGCCGAATCTGGATATCGAATGGGCAGAAGGCGTGCTGCCTGACTACAAGAACATCGAAGGCATCGTCGCGCCGCTGATGACCAACTGGCTGCGCTGGGCAGAGTGGATCGTCGAGCGCGGCTGCTATCCTGCTTTCCCGGCGCTCAGCGAGGCAATCGGTCGCCATTACGACGCGATCAGTTGGCTGCGCGCCATGCTGACCTTCTTAGGCGATAACTACTACGAGCGCTTTCGAGCAGTGGCAGCCAATGGCTTATGGTGCGCGACGCATCCGTATATCTACAATCACTTCTATCAAGAAGATGGCAGTCCAACGCGCGCGCGTCCGCCTGAGCGGCAACGCGCCGATGAAGGCGGCTGGCGCTTTGAATATCCATACGATCCGATCTCGCAGGCGGACAAGCCTGGCGTAACCACGATCTCCGGTCCGCCAAGCGCGCCGAACGGCGATCCGATCGGCTTGATCGGCATGGGCGATGCGTTCATGCGTTTCTTCCGAGAGTGGTTCGGCGGCGGCGCCATACCAGTGGTCGGCACAGAAGGCGGCATTTATCCCGTGCCGCAGAGCGCAGCCGAGTTTCATCAGCTGGATAAGCGCTATCCCGGCTACAACGCCTTCAGCCATGGCGAAGCGACCGTCGCCATGTTCAATTGGATCGCCGCGCAAGCGCCGCCTTGGTTCTTCGGTGTCGCGCTGTGGAAATGGGACGATTACTACGAGACGCCATATGGTCCATCGTCAGCTGTGATACGCATGAACCAGACGTCGCCGTCATTCAAAGATGTGCCGCCGCTTGAGTCTCTGGAAGGCGAAGGCATTGCAGGCGTCCCGCGCGGCTGGATCGGACCAGGACCGATTCACGGCACGCCCGACGTACACTGCGTGCTGATCGGCACAGGCTTCAACGCGGAATGGTTCTTCATGGCAGGCAAAGCGTACTACGAGCGCTTCCGTCCTCAGCTTTTGCCGTCGCCCGACTTTTTGGACAGTCTGACCTACCGACAATCGGCAGGCATCACGATCTTGACGCTGCCCAACCTCGCTGAGTCGCTGCGCGCGCAGTTGTCAGCGCGCTATCCTGCCGCGTGGCTTGACGTGGTAGCTGTCGAGACGCTCGATCAGCTGGCGACAGTCTTGAATGAGCGCGCCATGCGCGGCTTACGCTTCGGTTAAGTGGCGATAGAGCAAGGCAAGTGCCGCTTGCGCTGAGTGCGCTTTGTTGCCCTCGCGGTCGCTCTGCCAGATGTGGCGCTCAACGTACGTGCCGCTCGCCGAGTCGAGCGCGATGTAGACCAAGCCGACAGGTTTGTTCGGCAAGCCGCCACTTGGTCCGGCGATGCCCGTCACTGCCAGCGCGAAATCTGTCTCGAAAGCAGTGCGCACGCCGCGCGCCATCTCGCCCGCCGTCTCAGCGCTGACCGCGCCGAAGTGTTCCAGCGTGCTTTGTTGCACGCCCGCAAATTTCACCTTCGAAGCGTAGCTGTAGACGACCATGCCGCCGATCAAGTAAGCAGAGCTGCCTGCCGCGTTCGTCAAGCGATGCATGATCAAGCCGCCTGTGCAGGACTCCGCCACAGAGAGCGTCAAGCGGCGCGCCGTGAGCAGGCGCCCTACCGCCACTTCGAGCAATTCATCCGCCATTCATCTTCCTTCGCACAATAGGTAGCGGTCAGCGACCGCTACCTGATTGTCGCATCACTGCTCAGCGCGCGGCAAGAAGTCGTTGGTGAAAGCCTGCGCGCTGTCGATCGGCTTCTCTAGCGCGCCTGCCTTCAGCATGAAATCTGTGAACGCTTCCCAGATTTCGGCGCGCTGAACGCCCCATTGCGGCGCTTCGGCTTGGAACTGTTCAGCGAGCCAAATGGCGCTGGCGCGCACAAGGTCTGCATCGAGATCAGGCTCGGCTGCGAGCAGAATGCGCGCCGCCTCGCTCGGATTGGCAATGGCGTCTGCGTAGCCGCGCGCCGTCGCCTGCACAAAGGCGCGCACCACCTCAGGCTGCTCAGCGATCATGCGCTCGCTGGTGATGAAGACAGGCGTGTAGTAGTCAGGCACACACGCCATGTAATCCTTCAGCATCAGCATATCGAGCGCCAAGCCGCGCTGCTCAGCGCGAATGCCGTCCCAGGCGTAGAAAATCCACGTCACGTCAATCTGATCGCGCTCCATCAGCGGAAATGGCTCGGCGAAGCCGATATCCAGCATCTCGACGCTGCCTGAGGCGCCATCGCAGGCGATCAGCGCGTCCAGCACGGCGCGCTCGATGATCGGACTGCCATAGCTGCCATAGCGCAAGCCGACCAGATCGGCAGGCTTTTTGAGCGGCTTCTTAGCGCTGAGCGTTACAAAACCTGAAGTGTTGTGCTGGATGATCGCCGCTATCGAGACGACTGGCAAGCCTGCGGCGCGGCTGTAGGTCACGCCTTCCTGATAGCTGATGCCGAATTGCGCCGCGCCGCTGCTGACCACTTGATCAACGGCGATATCGCCGGCGGGCTGAATGGTGACGTTCAAATTCGCCTCAGCGTAGTAGCCCTTTGCCTTCGCCACATACAAGCCGAGATGATTGGTATTCGGCGTCCAATCCAGCATGATGGTGACGTCGGTCGGCGTCGCAGTGCGCGCGAAGGTTGTGGCGCCGCCGAGCGGATCGCCGGCGAGGAGCGCCGCTTGTACCGCTGAGCGCGTTTCAGGCGTCGCGGCGACCAGTGCATCGGCGAAGCCGAAGTGTCGTGCGCGCAACGCGCCGTTCCCAGCGCGCTCAGCGAAGAAGATGGCGCGCTGACCGACTGAGATCGGCGTCAAGCACAGCGCAGTGCTGCCGAAGCCGCC
>DAOTWB010000228.1:0-4966 GCA_034436235.1 Anaerolineae bacterium | reverse complement strand
CTTGGTGGCAGGCGCAGCAATCGGCTTCTCAAAAGAGTACTTCACGAGCGATAACTACCGTCCGACGCGCTACTTGGCGGAAAGCTCGGAATGCGGTCCTGCGATTGTGATCATTCAAGGCATTGCGCTGGGCATGTTGAGCGTGGTCTTGCCTGCGCTGATCGTGATTGTAGCGACGCTGGTAGCGTATACGTCAGTCGGTTTATACGGCGTGGCTATCGCGGCGGTCGGAATGCTCTCAACGCTGAGCATCACATTGGCGACTGACGCTTACGGTCCTGTTGCCGATAACGCGGGCGGCATTGCCGAGATGTCGCACATGGGCAAGGAAGTGCGCGCGCGGACGGACGCGCTCGATTCGCTGGGCAACACAACGGCGGCGGTCGGCAAAGGCTTCGCCATCGGCAGCGCGCTGATGACGGCGTTGGCGCTGATCGCGGCATTTGTGAGCGTGACAGGCATTCAGCAGATCAATATCCTCGATGCGCGGCTGATCACAGGCTTTGTGCTAGGCGGCATGTTGCCGTTGCTGTTCAGTGCGCAGACCATGACGGCGGTCGGCAAGGCGGCGCGCGGCGTGGTAGTGGAAGTGCGGCGTCAATTCCAAGAGATTCCGGGCTTGATGGAAGGCACTGCCAAGCCTGACTACGCACGTTGCGTGGCAATCAGCACGGATAACGCGATCCGTCAGATGATTCTGCCGGGCGCGTTAGCGGTCGCTGTGCCTGTGCTGCTGATCTTGGGCGCGCGCGCAGCGCGTGGCACGGATTTTGCGCGTTTCTTGGGCGCGGAGACAGTCGTGGGCATGTTGATCGGCTCGCTGCTGGTGGCGTTCATGGTGGCGGTGCTGATGGCGAACGCAGGCGGCGCCTGGGATAACGCGAAGAAGTACATCGAGCGCGGCAACTTGGGCGGCAAAGGCTCAGACGCGCATAAGGCGGCAGTGGTCGGCGATACGGTCGGCGATCCGTTCAAAGATACGTCCGGTCCATCCTTGAACATCCTGCTGAAATTGCTGGCGATCGTCTCGCTAGTGATGGCGCCGCTGCTCAGGTAGTGTCAGATCGTCGCGCCTCATCGTCCGCGCGGCGATGAGGCACTTTTTCTCAGAGGCGGATGCGATCATGGCTGAATTTGTGGCAGCGGATAGCGCGCTGCTGTTCCGCAAAGCCTTCCTAGAAGGCATTGCAGGCTGCGGCAAGACGACCTACGCCGTGCAGCATATGTTGGCATGGTTAGCACAAGGCGTCGATCCATCGCGCCTGCTGATCATGGTGCCACAAGCGCCGATGGCGCGTCCGTATCAGTTGGCATTGTACAATGCTGCCTACAGCGGCGGCGCGCCGATCATCACGACGTTCGCAGGCTTTGTGCGGCAGGCAATCAGCGCGTATTGGACGGAGATCGCCGCGCCGCTCGGCGCCGATCCAAACCGTGAGCCGATCTTCTTGAACATTGAGACGGCGCAGTATTTCATGGCGCGCTTCGCCATGCCGCGCATCGCTGAAGGCGAGTTCGCGCTGAGCGAGATGCGCGTGGCGCCGCCGCGCATCATCTCGCAAGTGCTGGATAACTTGACGCGCGCCGCGCTGCTGAACGAGCCACTTGAGCGCATTCCTGAGCGCCTGAGCAACGCGTGGGGCGATCGCGACTCAAGCCGACGCGAGGTCTTCAAGCGCACGTACGCGCTTGCTGCTGAGTTCCGAGCGCATTGTCTGCAGCACAACTTGCTGGATTTCTCGCTGATGGTCGAGGCATTTCAGCGGCACATCTATCCTGAGCCTGCTTTCCGCGCCTTCCTGCAGACGCGCTTTGATTTTCTGCTGGCGGATAACGTTGAAGAAGATCTGCCTGCGACGCACGATCTTTTGGCGCTATGCTTGCCATCTGTGCAAGGCGCGCTCTTGATCTACAACGCTGACGGCGGCTTGCGCACGTTCCTCGGCGCCGATCCTGAGACGGCGTACGAATTGCGCGCGCTGTGCGATGAACACTTGGTCGCGACGGACTCGTACGTCATGTCTGACGATGTGGCAGCGCTTGCGGCAGCCTTCGATCGCGCGCTCGCGCCGCGTTTTGTGCCTGCGCCTGAGCGAGCAGGCAATTGGCGCGCCGCGCTGACCTACACATACAAGCGCTTCTATCCGCAGATGATCGAAGACGTCGCCGATCGGATCGCGGAGCTGATCGCGCAAGGCGTGCCGCCGCGCCAGATCGCAGTGGTCGCGCCTTTTCTGAACGACTCGTTGCGCTTCTCGCTAACCTATGCGCTGCGCCAGCGCGAGCAGTTGCACGGCATTCGCATCCCTGTCCTCACGCATCGTCCGTCGCGTGCGCTGATGGACGAGCCAATTGCGCGCGCGCTGCTCACCTTGACCGTGATCGCGCATCCACATTGGATCGACGACGCTGCGCTCTTCGCGCCGCCGACAAAAGATGTGGCGGATATGTTCACGCTTGTGATCAGCGGACTCGATCCGTTGCGCGCTGCGCTCTTAGCAGAGCTTATCTACCGCAAGAAGCGCGATCTAAACGGCATTTTGCGTCCTGCGCTGAACGCTTTTGCCAAGCTAGAGCCTGAGCAGCAGACGCGCATTGGCTATCGCGTCGGGCAGCGCTACGACGCGCTGCGCGAATGGCTGGAGAGCTATCGCGCCGATCTAGAGCATGGTGCGAATATGCCGCTCGATTACTTTTTGCGGCTGCTATTCGACGAGAAATTGGCGCAGAAAGGCCACGGCTTGCACAACGACCTTGAGGCAGGGCGAGTCGCAGCGCAGTTGATCGACTCGATTCAGTGCTTCCGCCAGACGCTCTATGCAGATTACACAGGCGATTGGTCTGTGCTTGGGCGCGAGTATTTGCAACTTGCCTCACAGCGCCTGTTGCCGTCTCTGCACGTTCAGAGCTGGCAAGATGAAGAAGCGGACGCGATTTTGCTGATGCCTGCCAACACATTTTTGCTGCGCAATCGCGCAGTGGACTATCAATTTTGGCTGGACATCGGCAGCAGCGGCTGGTTTACGCGCATTGAGCAGCCGTTGACGCATCCGTATGTGCTGCGCCGCGAATACCTGCCCGATCAGGTCTGGACGGATGACGACGAAGCTGCGGCGGAAGATGCGGCGCTCTATCGCGTGGTGATCGGTCTGGTGCGGCGCTGCCGCAAGCGCGTCCACGTCGGCATTGCGGCGCTAGGCGAGAGCGGCTTTGAGCAAGAAGGCAAACTCTTGCGCGTTGTGCAACAATTGCTCGCCCAAGATGCAGCGCGTGAAGATGCGGCGCGCGAGGAGAACACATGAGCGACGTCAAGACAGTCCGCTTTCGTCCTGAGCAAGAGGCAATCCTGAGCTATCGCGGCGGCAAGATGGGCATTGCCGCTGTGCCGGGCAGCGGCAAGACGTTCACTTTGGCGCATTTGGCGGCGCGCCTGACGGTGCGCTTGATCCGAGAGGCGCGCCCTAACGATGCACGCGAGGTGTTGGTGGTCACTTTTACCAACGCAGCCGTCAACGCCATCCGCGCTAAGATCGCCAAAGAATTAGAGCAGACCGAGCTGCTCAGCACGTTCGGCTATCGCGTGCGGACGCTGCATGGCTTGGCGCACGACCTAGTGCGCGAGCGACCGACCTTAGCAGGCTTGGCGGAAGATTTCAAAATCGTTGATGAGCGCGTCGCGCAGAACATCCGCGAAGAAGTGGTGACGGCTTGGCTGCGCAACAACGGAGTCGGCGTCTTCACCGATTACCTCGACGCGGCGCAGCGCGAGTCGCCTGCCAAGCTCGCCTACCTGTTACGCGATGAAGAAAAGTTGCCTAAATTGGCGCAGAGTCTTGCCGAGCAGTTCATCCGTCAGGCGAAGGATCGGCGCACGATGCCGCAAATGATTCGCGACAAGCTCAGCGCGCTGCCCGACTCGGCGCTGCCGCTGGTGCGCTTCGGCTGCGAGGTGTACGAGCAGTATCGGCGTGCGCTCAGCTATCGCGGCGCAGTGGACTTCGACGATTTGGTCATGTTGGCGCTGCACGCGCTGGAGCAGGACTCAGCTTTCCTCGCGCGGCAGCAAGCGCGTTACGTCTACATCCTAGAAGATGAAGCGCAGGATAGCAGCCTGCTGCAAGAGCAGCTGCTGCGCTTGCTCTCGGCTGAGCGCAACTGGGTGCGCGTCGGCGATCCGAACCAAGCGATCAACACGACCTTCACCACAGCCGATCCAAGACATTTGCGCGCTTTCCTCGAAGAGCCTGATGTGCAAAAGCATACGCTCAGCGTGGCAGGTCGCTCTGCCGAGCCGATTGTGACGCTCGCCAACTATTTGGTCAGCTGGACGCTCAGCGAGCATCCGAATCCTGTCCTGCGCGATACGTTTCTAGAGCAGTACATTCAGTTGGCGCCGCCTGATGACGCGCAAGGCAATCCGCCGCCTGAGACGGCGAGGATTCACATCGCTTACAGCGGCGGCAAGCACTACACGCCTGATGATGAGCTGGACATGGTCGCGAATGCGCTCTACAGATGGCAGCAGTCCGCTCCCGATGAGACGGCGGCTGCGCTCGTGCCGGATAATCAGCATGGCTTCAAATTGGCTGAGAAGCTGCGCGCGCTCGGCGTGCGCTATGAAGAGCTGCTGCGCAGCACGTCGTCCACGCGCGAGACCGCGCGACGCCTTGAGCGCGTCCTGCGCTATCTCGCCAAGCCAATCGAGCCGAAGAGCGCCGTGCAGCTCGCCGATCTCTACCGCGATGTGTGGTGGCAAACGCACTTAGGCGCGCAGCTTGGCAAGGAAGGCGAGCTGTGGTTGAGCGAGACGTACAAGCGCCTTGCCGATCTCAAGCGCGTGGAGCGATTTTTATTCCCTGAGCAAGGCGTTTTGCTGACCGAAGCGCTCAACCTGCCTGAAGACGAGACGCTGGAGCAGCTCTACCTCGATCTAGAGGCATTTCGCGAGACCGTTCAGCGCTGGCTG
>DAOTWB010000227.1:0-2497 GCA_034436235.1 Anaerolineae bacterium | reverse complement strand
CCGATCACGAACCTGAAGTTGCGGCTCTACCTTGCGCAGCGCGATCCGAGCAATATGCACAAGCATTTCGCAGTGATGGAAAGCATGGTCGCACATCTCACGCGCCTTGTCGAGAGCCTGCTCGATCTGCCGCGCTTTGAGCAAGGCACGCTCATCCTTCGCCGCGAGACGATCAACTTGTGCGATTTGCTGCGCACAGCCTTCGAGATACATCAGCCGCGCGCAGCCGAGCGCCAAATCGCTTTTCATCTGAGCCTGCCTGAGCGTTGTGTGAACGTCAATGTCGATCCGATGCGCCTGACGCAAGTGATGGATAACTTGATCACCAACGCGCTCAATTACACGCCGAGCGGCGGCAACGTGCGCGTGCAGCTCAGCCTGCAAACTGAAGATGAGCCGATGACGGCTTGCATTTACGTGATAGATGACGGCATCGGCATTCCACCTGAGTCGCTCGTCCACATCTTCGAACCGTTCTTCCGCGCCAAGACGGTGCAAAATGTGCGCGGCACAGGCTTGGGCTTGACCATCGCCAAGCAGATCGTCGAGCTGCACGGCGGCAGCATCACTGTCGAGAGTCGGGAAGGTGTAGGCAGCACGTTCACAGTGCGGCTGCCGCTGATCAGCTCTGGTCGCAGCCAAAATCATAAAAATGCTCGATCTTGACGGCGTGCGCGCGCTCTACGCGCAGACCGCAGCGCATTATGAGCCTGACATTGAGCAGGCGATGGATAGCATGGCGCGCAGCCTTGCGGCATGGATCGCGCGTTGCGTGCGTGCGCACATGCAAGGCGCGCTTCACGATCCGTTCGATCTGTCACGGCGCGGCGCTTGTCCAAGCCTGCGGCTTGCCCTTGATATCGGCACAGGCACGGCGCTTCTAGCGCGGCGCATGGCAGGCTTCGCGCGGCGCGTGATCGGCATAGATATCTCAGCGCCGATGTTGGCGGTTGGACGCGATGCCTTGCAGCGCGAGCGACTGCCGCATGTGTCGCTCGTGCAAGCCGACCTGCATCGCTTGCCGTTGCCGCGCGCCCGCGTAGACTTGATCGGCGCGTCTTTCGGGCTGAATCACAGCGCGCCGCGCCGCGCCTTGCGCGAGTTAGCGCGCGTCTTGCGTCCGAATGGCTTGCTGTTGTGCCAAGAGTGGAGCGCGCTCGACGATCTCTCGCACGCCTTCGAAGTCGCCTTTGGACAGGTCTTGGCAGCGCACGAGCGCACCGCGCCTGCTTTCGATCTGCCCGAGCTGTGGCAAGCGCAGTTGCAGGACGTTGAAGATTATTACACGGCGTTCAAAGCGGCAGGTTTCAGCCTTGTCTGGGCGCGAGAGGCTGCTTTTGTGCGCGTCCGCTTTCCCGATGTGCAAGCGTTCATCGCTTACAAGTTAGCTTGGGCAGCGCGGCGCTTGCCTTTTGAGTCGCTCTCGGACTCGGCGCGCCGTGAGTGCCTGAGCGCGCTACAGGCTGCGCTCGCGCCGCACTGCGCCGCCGATGGCAGCCTAGTTTGGCAGCCGCCGCTGATCCGCCTGTGCGCTGTTCGTTAGTTGACCGATTCGGCAAAGTGTGTAGACTCGTAGCCAACTGCTATCCACAGGCAAGAAAGTATTCAGAATGACCTATGGAGCTACCTTTCACGCTTCAGCGTTTGCCATCTGAGGCACTTGAGGTGCTGCGTTTTCTTCACAAGCATCAGGCGGCGGCTGCCAGCGCTGAAATTGAGCATGGCGCGCAGCTCTCTGAGCGCCTTGTCGGACGCGCCATCCGCCGCTTGGTCAATTTTCGCCTAATTCAGCTTAACCACGATAAATACGAGCTGACCAGCGACGGTCAGTTGGCGGCGCGCCAGTTAGCAGAATACGACGCGGCTGTAGCCGCCGAAGGCAGCGGACGCGCTGAGCCGCCTAGAGTTCTGCGCCGCCTGACTGTTGTCATGCCGCGCGTGCTGCCTGCCAACGCGCCTACAGACCTATTTGTCGGCGTTAATCCGCCGACGGCGAATACGCCACTTCTGCCGCAGCCTGCGCACATCACGCTGCGCGCCAGCGCCTTAGGCGGCACGCTGAGCAGCGCTGAGTTCAGCCTTGTGGTGCCTGTGGACAAGGCTGCCGTGCCTGTCAGGCTTAGCCTGACGCCGAATCAGGCAGGGCGCGCCGTGCGCGTGCGCATTGACGCTTTTCAGGCAATAGACGCTGATCAGCTCCAATTTGAGCCGCTCGGCGGCATGTACTTCGACGTGCGCGTCGCGATGGACGCCAATCAAGATAACGCATTGCGCGCCGTCGGCATGGATATGCTCCTGAAACCAACTCGCTTCTAGCGCACAAGAAATTCATCAGAAAATTTGGCAGGCGCGCTGCGCCGCACAGCGGCTATGGTACAATCTAGCGTATGCTGACGCTGATTGACTACCGTGTGCGCCAACGCGACTACCTGCTGCAGATCGCCCGTGCGCTCACCTCGCGCTTGGATGTGGACGAGGTGCTGCGCTTGGTGCTGGC
>DAOTWB010000226.1:0-3448 GCA_034436235.1 Anaerolineae bacterium | reverse complement strand
GAGTTCCTCAGTCCGAATGTGCCGTTCGGCAAAGCGCTTGCCGAAGGCTGGGAAAGCTGGGATCGCGGACGCACGGCGGACGCGCTGCACAGCGGCAAGCGCGCTGCTGACTACGCGCTGACTGAGGCGGAAAAATTAGCGGCGCGGCGCCTGATCAGCCTGAGCGAAGCGCTGGACACTTGGCTTGAGCGCGACGGCGCCACTTCCACGCCACAGACCGAAGCCGCTTTGCGGCGCGTCAGCGCGCTCTTCCTGCCCGAAGAAGAGACCTTGCGCCAGACCTTCGCCGCGCAAATGCCGACTATGCAGACGTACCTGAAGGCGATGAGCAAAGGCGTGGTCGAGCCACTGCGCGACTCAAGCGCGGCTGCCGTGCGCGTCCTGTTCTTCGAATACGTCCTGCGTGGCATTCTCGCCTTGCAACGCGAGCAGTTTGACGACGCCAACTTGTGGAAAGAAGCGGCTGCCAAAGCCTTGCCGACCGCGCGCAATCATCCCGCTTTTCAGACGCTGGAGACGGCTATCGCGCGCCGCCAGTTGGTGCTGGAAGCCGTGCGCGCCTTGAACAACCTGACCGATGTCTCAGCCATTGCCGAAGCGCGGCAGGCAGTGCGCGCGCCGCTCGCTGCCACACAGCTCGAGAGCGCCGATCAAGCCATTCGCGCGCTGGAAGACGCCTTGCGCCGCTGGCACGACGGCGATTTTCGCGCGGCGCGCAGCCAGCTTGATCTCGCCCTTGAGCGCGTCATCGGCGCTGAGATAGCGCTCAACAAGCCGCTTGACGGCTTCAAAAATTGGCTGCAAGCGCTGGCGGATGCCGCTGAGTACCTTGCGCAGCAACGCCGCCTGATCGAAGAAGAAGCGCTCGCGCCTGCCGAGACGCCCAAGCCTGAGATCGCTGAGGCGCATCAAAAGTTGGTGGATATCACGCGCCGCGACCTCGGCGAGCCGTACACGGCGCAGTTGCGCCAATGGCGCGACACCTATCTCGCCGTCCGCGACCTGTACACCGATCCTGACCTGAGCAAGGACGAGAAGCTGCGCCTGTTCGAAGGACATTTCGCGTCGCTATTCATCAGTCGGCAGCCTGCCCTACCCATCTTGCGCCATTGGCGCGCGCGCGTCGAGCGGCTGCCCGATCCTGAGCCTGAGCTGCCGCGCTATCAAGCGAGCGCAGGCGTTTATGAGGCGAGCGACGCGCCCGATCTGGCGGCGTTAGATGCCGCGCCTGCGCCGCGCCGCGCTACGCCGCGCTCCGAGCCGATCAGTGCGCCTGCGCCTGCCGATGTGCTGCCCATAGAGCGCCGCGCTGAGCGCCCTGCGCGCCGCGAGACGCTGCCGCTCGTCCTGATCGGCGCTTTTGGCATCGTGGCGATCATCGCAGGCTTGCTCCTGCTTTTCGGCGGCGATGGCGCTGACCGGCCGCCGACGCCGAGCGCCACGCCTGTTGGACTCGGCGCGCCGATCAGCCAATTGGCTACTCAAGCGCCGACCATCGCGCCGCCGACGCTCACCTTGACCTTCACGCCGACCTTCACGCTGACGCCTAGCGCGACTGCCACGCCTGAAGCCGTCGTGCCGTCGCCCACGCCGTTGCCGACCGGCGAGCTACTCTCGCCTGCCACGCTGCTCGCCGCGCTCTCGCCCAGCCCAATCCCGACGCTCAGCGCAGGCGCTTCACCTGAGCCGACTAATCCCGCCATCGCGCTGCCGACTCTGCCGCCGGATGCGCGCAGCGGCGAGTATGACGTGCTGGCTGCCTTGCTGACGCTCGATGAAGGTCGCCGCACATGGGACTCGGCGTGGTTTTCCTATCAAGAAGGCGCGTGGATTGTCGGCAATCCGTTGCGCACCGGCGGACGCGCGCCGCTCATCCGCTTCGGTCCTGAGCTGCTCACGCCGCTCTTCGGCGCAGAGGCGGCGCGCTACGTGCGGCGCATGGAAGTTGAGCTTGAGCTGGTCAGCTACGAGCCGCGCTTGCTGCCCACAGGTCAGGTGATCTTCGGCGCGGGCATGGAATCCTTGCAAGGGCAGCGCGCCGCCGTCGAAGCGCGCCTGATCCAAGAGCAGATCGCCAATTTCGGCATCAATTTGAACGGCAACTTCTTACAGAAGACTCAACTGCCCGCCAAGCCGCTGATTTTGCGAGCAGCCATCGCGCGCGGCGCCGATCGCACGCTCTCGCTCTATCTCGATGGGCAGCTGCTCGGGCAATCGAACGCCGCCTATCCGTCGGATATGCCGATCAGCCTTTACGTCTACACGGCGAGCGGCGGCATGATCGTCAAGGTCAATGCGCTGCGCGTGTGGCTGCAAAAGCCTGAATAGCGCACAAGGAAACTGCCGTGGCACTCTTGAACGATCTCTATCAAATTGGCAACACCATTGATACCTTTGCGCCGGGTCACTATGCGCGCGTCTATGAAGCAGTGGATAAGCGCGACGGACGGCAAGTCGCTTTCAAGGTGATGCGCCTTGAGCATGTGGTAGATGGCGACGCGCAGCCGCGCATGGAAGCCCGCGCTTTCATCAACGAGGCGGACTTGCTAACGCGCATGGCGGTCTCGCCGAACGTGGTGCGCCTGTACGATTGCGGCTATCTCTCAGCGCGCGATGAGAATCCGCGCGGCGGCGAGATCGAGTCGTACGGCTTGAACGTCGAGCTGTTTCGGCAGGGCATTTTTCGCTACGCCGGCCGCGGCTGGCGACCTTACCTTGCGCTGGAGCCATTGCCGCGCGCGGATAGCCTGCTGTACGTGATGAAGCCGAACACGCACGGCGCGCGCTGGCGGCTGCCGACCGAAGAAGGCATCGATCTCGCCTATCAATTCGCTGAGGTCTTGGCGCACGCGCATCGCCAGCGGATCGTCTATCTCGATCACAAGCTGGAGCATGTCTATTGGAATGGACGCCACTTGAAGGTGATCGATTGGAACAGCTCGCGCTTGATCGAGAGCGGCGGACAGGCGCTCGCGCAGCAGATCGGCAACGATCTGCACAATTTGTGCGTCGGCGTCTTGTATCCTGTCTTCACAGGTCTCTCGCCGCAGAAAGGCGCGCTGGTGGCGCAGCCTGCCGACCAAGCAGGCGTGGAAAGTCGCTACAAAGATATCACGCAGCTCGATTTCGCCGTCGAGCCGACCTTGAGCAAAGGCATTCAGCAATGGCTGCAGCAAGGCGCGCAGCGCGCTTACAGCAGCCTCGATCAATTTCGCGCCGCGCTTGGCAGAGCGGCCTCCGCTTTCGGCTGGGAAATCGGCTTCTCCAGCCCTGCCCTGCGCGCTGCGCGCACCGATATGCGCGACGGCTTAGCGAAGCTGCGGCAAGGGCAGGAAGCGCTGCGCGAAGCGCGCGATCTGTTGCGCGACGCCGTGACCATCGAAGACATCGGCGAGGACTTGGAAGCAGAGCTGCGCCGCTTGCTCGGCAAGATCAACGAGATGTTACA
>DAOTWB010000225.1:0-1683 GCA_034436235.1 Anaerolineae bacterium | reverse complement strand
CAGCGCTTGCAGCCTGAAGGCGGCGCCGCAGGCTTGGTCGCTCAGTTGGACGCTTTGCTCAACGGCGAGATCAGCGCGGCGCGGCTCGCCCTTGAAGCGGCGCGCCTCGTGACCGTCACGCCTGTGACGCCGACAGCGACTGCGATCAGTCCTGCGCCAGCTACGCTTACGCCGATCAGCGCGACCTCTGAAGCGTCCGCGCCGATCAGCAGCACGCCGCTTGCGCCAATCGGCGGCACGCCAACAGCTGCCGCCGAAGCGCCGTTCGGATTGCCTGCCGTCACGGCGATTCCATTCGCGGCGCTGCCGATTGCCGATATCAACTATCAAGGCGTGCGCTTGGCAGAGCGGACGCGCTTCCGCTATCGCTTGGCGGTAGATTACGAAGTGATCACGCCGCAGAGAAATGTGCTGCGCGGCGCGCTCGCCTTGCGCGTGACCGCTGAAAATGGCGCGACGCCTATCGGTCGCTATGAGATCAGCCTGCGCGACGCACCTGAGGTCAGCGCCTTCCGCGATTGGCTGCCCGATCCTTTCTATCGGCAAGGCAACGCCTTTTACACAGCGCTGAATGGCATTTTCTATCACATAGGCGCAGGCTTGCCGCCACAGACGCTTTGCGCAGCGCAGTTGCTGGGCCCTGCCAACATTGGCGCGCTGGCAACCTTGAATGTTGACGCGCTGATCGCGCGCATTGCGCCGCCTGAAGCGCTGACCGTTTGGCGTGAGGCGCCGCCTGCCGATGGCAAGCCGCAATATCGCGCTGAGTTCGCCGCTCAGGATGCAGAAGGCGTGCAGATCAACCTCTCGGCAACGCTCGTCATCGCGCTGGACGGCAGCGTGGAGCAGCTCACCATCCGCGAGACGCGCCAAGCGCCTGCAGGCTACGCCAAGCCGCTCATCCGCGAGCGCAGGCTCAGCTACACGCTGCAAGCCGCCGATGCTGCGCTCAACATGGCGGAAATTGCGCAACTGCTAGAGCAGCCTTGCCGCGCCGCCACGCCTGGCGCGCCTTGAAAATCAGTGAGATGGGTGAGGAAGGAACGCAATGAATTTGCCGCCGACCATCGCAATTGACGGACCTGCCGGCTCGGGCAAAACGACAGTCGCACACGCTATCGCTGTGCAGCTCGGCTACGTGCTTGTGGATACAGGCGCTTTCTATCGCGCTGTGGCATTAGCAGCCTTGCGCGGCAAAGTGCCGCCCGATAACGCTGAGACATTGGTCGCGCTCGCTGAGCAGCTTCAGATCGAGACGCTGCCTGCGGACGGCACAGACGGCAACTTCTATCGCTTGCGGCTGAACGGCGAAGACGTGACAAACGCCTTGCGCGGCGCCGAAGTTGAGGCGATTGTCTCGCAAGTGGCGGCTGTGCGCGGCGTGCGCCAAGTGCTAGACGCCACTTTCCGCCGCATCGCAGCGCAGCATCCGCTTGTGATCATGGTCGGGCGCGATATCGGCACGAATGTCTTGCCGCAAGCGGCGCTCAAGATTTATCTAGACGCCTCGCCTGAAGTGCGCACCCAGCGCCGCCAAGAGCAGGTTGGCGCGCGCGATCCACAACAGGTGCAGCAGGCGCTTGAGCAGCGCGACCTGCGCGATAGTCAGCGCACGCCGCTGCAGCCGGCTGAAGACGCCTACTATATCAATACCGACGATCTGGATATTCAAAGCGTGATCGC
>DAOTWB010000224.1:0-13222 GCA_034436235.1 Anaerolineae bacterium | reverse complement strand
AGCACCCTCGAAGGCACGACGCTTTCACGCCGCTTGCAGCTGCATGTCAAACCCGGGTAAGGTTCTTCGTGTAGCCTCGAATTAAACCACACGCTCCGCTGCTTGTGCGGGCCCCCGTCAATTCCTTTGAGTTTTAGTCTTGCGACCGTAGTCCCCAGGCGGCAGACTTAGCGCGTTAGCTACGACACCGACGGGGTTGAGACCGCCGACGCCTAGTCTGCATCGTTTACGGCATGGATTACCGGGGTTTCTAATCCCGTTCACTCCCCATGCTTTCGTGTCTGAGCGTCAGGTCAGCCCTAGGACACCGCCTTCGCCTCTGGTGTTCCTCCGGATCTCTACGCATTTCACCGCTACACCCGGAATTCCATGTCCCTCTGGCTACCTCTAGCTAGGCAGTCTGGCATAACCTCGCCCGGTTAAGCCGAGCGCTTTCATACACCACTTACCTAACAGCCTGCACACGCTTTACGCCCAGTAAATCCGGATAACGCTCGTGACCTACGTATTACCGCGGCTGCTGGCACGTAGTTAGCCGTCACTTATTCGAGAGGTACCGTCCTTCCTCGTCCCTCTCAAAAGGAGTTTACGATCCGAAGACCGTCGTCCTCCACGCGGCGTTGCTGGGTCAGGCTTGCGCCCATTGCCCAATATTCCTTACTGCTGCCTCCCGCAGGAGTCTGGACCGTGTGTCAGTTCCAGTGTGGGGGGTCACCCTCTCAGGTCCCCTACTCGTCGTCGGCTTGGTGAGCCGTTACCTCACCAACTACCTGATGAGCCGCAGCCCCCTCCTTCAGCCCCGGAAGTTTCCTGAAGGCTATCTAGTCACCCTCAGTTCATGCGGTATTAGCACGCCTTTCGGCATGTTGTCCCCCGCTGAAGGGCAGGTCAGCTACGTGTTACGCACCCGGTCGCCACTAACGTATTGCTACGTCCGTTCGACTTGCATGTATTAGGCACGCCGCCAGCGTTCATCCTGAGCCAGGATCAAACTCTCCGTAAAAGTTGCCCTCACGGGCAAAACAGCGCTGATGCGCTGCACGGGGTCTGTTTTGTGCTACCCTTGCTGCTTGTTTACTAGCTGTTTCTTACCACTATTCAGTTGTTAAGGTGCGCGAGAGAACAAAAACCGACTTGTTCGGTCGGTCACTTCAAAAGCCTGAGCAGCCGTGTATGCTGAGCTGTGGTCTTTTGAAGCGTCTCTCCCTCGTTGCGCTGCTTGCGCTTGATGGCTTTCAGTTTACCACACTCTGCTCGCCCGTCAAGAGTGAATTTTCGGAAACTGGCACAGCCCTGAGATGCTCAAAAGACACATCCGATCTTAAACCGCCGATGTGCCTGAGCGCGCTATAATGCATGGCGTCTAGACTCAAGGTCAAGGAGTGACAGATTGCCATGTCAACACGACCTGCCGCGCCTATTCCGCTGACCATCTTGTCAGGCTTTCTTGGCGCAGGCAAAACAACGCTGTTGAATCACCTGATAAACAGCGATCATGGCTTGCGAATCGCCGTGCTGGTGAATGACTTCGGCGCGATCAATATTGATGCCCAGCTCATCGTCGGCGTGCCGACCGCAGAACAGATCAACCTCGCCAATGGCTGTGTGTGCTGCACCATTCGCGGCGACCTGCTGCGCGCCGCCCTACAGCTGGTCGAGCGCCCTGATCCGCCCGATTACATCGTGATCGAGCCGAGCGGCGTCTCCGATCCCGTCTCGGTCGCGCAGACCTTTCAGCTGCCTGAGCTGCGCGACCGCATCCGCCTCGATGCTATCGTAGCCGTCGTAGATGCTGAGCAATTCGAGCAGCTGGAAGGCGCCAACGCCTACATGGCTTATGAGCAACTGACCGTCGCCGATTTGATCGTGATCAACAAGATAGATTTGGTCACGCCTGAGCGCGTAGCCGCCCTGAAGCGCAAATGGCTGTATCCAACAGCGCGCGTCATCGAGACTAGCTTCGGTCGCGTGCCAGTTGACCTGTTGCTGGACACTGGACGCTTCGATCCTGCGCGCCTCACAACGCGCCTTGCGCACGATGTGCATGTCCACGAGACAAGTGCGCCGTCCGATCACCATCATCACGACCATAGCCTGACCTTCGCTGCGTACAGCTGGCAGTGCGACGCGCCGCTCTCGCTCAAAGCGCTCAAGCGAGCGCTCAGGCAGTTGCCAACGACGCTCTACCGCGCCAAAGGACTGCTCTACTTGGCTGACGATCCGACGCGCCGCGGCGTACTGCAAGTCGCTGGCACGCGCATCACGCTCACAATGGACGACGCTTGGCAGACTGCGCAGCCGCACACACAGATTGTCGGCATTGGTGCACCCGACTCATTTGACGCAGCTGCGCTGGACGCGCTCTGGGAAAGCTGCCGCGCTGATCGGCAGGCGATCTCCATCGCAGAGCAGATCATGAGCGGCGCGTTGACTTGGCTGCGCGGCAAGCGTTGAGCGGTCGCGCTCTAACGTCATTCTAAAAGCTCACAAAGCCACTTTGAACATTGTGCAGCTGCCGATAGTGATACACTGAGCGTGTATTGCCCACATAGGAGCTGCACAGATGTCTGTATCGAACCTACACCTCGCCCTGACCTGCCACGAGACGTACATTGATGGTCACAAGCTGGTGTACGCCACAGCAGGCGCGCCGAGCGCGCCGCCGCTCATGTTGGTCCATGGCTGGACGTGCCACAAGTTCGTTTGGCGGCACGTCTTGGCAGCGCTCGCTGAGCATTTTCGTTTGATCGCGCTCGATCTACTTGGACATGGCGAGAGCGACGCGCCGCCTGACGGCGATTACAGCATCGCGGCGCAAGCGCGGCGCGTCTTGGCGCTCGCCGATCAGCTCGGCTTGGCGCGTTTTACGCTGATGGGACACTCGATGGGCGGACTGATCAGCCTGTACATCGGCGCTGTGCTGGCGCCTGAGCGTTTGACGCAGCTGATTGACGTAGCAGGCATCATCAGCGGACGCGCCACGCCGCGCTTGATCTGGTTGAACGGCGCGCTCGTCCTGCTGCCGCTGATCTTCCCGCCTTATCTGGCTGTGCAGCGCCAGAGCATGGAACGCCATCCGCGCTTGGGCAAATTCGGCTTTCGAGTCTGGTTTGCGGATATGGACGCGCTGCCTTACGACGCATGGGCGCAAGATCGGCATTATGCCACGCGCCCTGATGCACGCATGGCGCGCTGGCGCGCAGGACTCGCTACCTTAAGCACAGATATCAGCGCGCATTTGGATAGGATCAGCGCGCCGACTCTGATCGTGTTCGGCGCGCGCGACGGCGCAGTCTGTGTGCGCGAAGGCGCCTTGGCAGCCGCACGCATTCCCAAGAGCCGCTTCTTGCTCTTCGATGGCTGCGGACACTTCTCGATGCTGGAGCAGCCTGAGCGTTTCATCGCTGCAATTCGTGACTTCCTGAACGCATAAAAAAGCGCGGTCGGAAACTTCCGACCGCGCCAAGTTACTCTAGGCGTCGCGCTCAGAAGAGCGGCGTGCCGTCAGGATTGAGCAGCGGCAGATTATTGCCGTTGACGAACTTGAGCTTCACGAACAGCGCGCTCGTCCAGGCTGTGCCTTCAGCCGTGCGGAACAGATACCAGCGCCGATCGCGACTGACGCCCAAGATCACGATCTCCGTGCCTTCGCGCAGCAAGCCGATCTGCTGGAACTGTGTGCCAGGCCCAACGCGCACACGCAGCAGGAAGGTGTTCACCACGCCCAAACCTTCGCCAAACTGCGGAATGACGCCCTGCGGCAGCGGGATGATCGGCGCAGTGCCGGGCGCAGCTGCTACGACAGGCACGCGGTTGCGCACAGCGCGGCTGACGCGCACCCAGCGCGCGCTGACCCATGCCGTGCCAGTCTCCAGCTGGATTTGATACCACGCGCCGCGCACTTCACGCGCCACGATGCTCACTTTCGTGCCGTAGGCGAGCAAGCCTAAGATCGGGAACTCTAAGCCCGGACCTTGCCGCACGCGCAAGCGCCACGCCACAACCATGCCTTCCAGCGGGCCGGTTGGCACTGCAATTGTGCCAGGCGCAGGCGTACCAGCACCGACGCCGGCAACTTGTGTCGCCTGCGGATTGACCACAGGTCTAGTGCCAGGCGCCGTGAACTGGATGGTTGCCGTCTGCGTGATGAAGTAGACGCGGTCGTCGGTCGCCTCTGCTGAGAAGGTCGCTTGCCCTTGCGCTGAGGCACGCACGCTGAAGTTCACCACGCCGTTCGCGTCGCTGGTGCCGCTCGGCGGCTGGATCGAGACCGAAGCGAGCGCCGGATTGGCTCTGAGCGTCACTTGTTTGCCTGCCACAGGCTGATTGGTGGTGCTGCGCAGCGTGACCGTGACTGTAGCCGCCGTCTGGTTATCGGCAGGGATCGAGTTGAAGTTCGAGACGACTGTTGAGTTGGTCTCGCTGATGGTGCCTGCGCCGGCAGCGGTGAAGGTGACCACAGGCTTGGTGGCGAGGATCACGTTGTTGGCAGCGCTGACCGCTACGTTCAAAGTCACGGTCTGCGCCACTGACGAGCGCACGGCGAAGGCGACCTGACCGTTCGCATCGCTGATGAGCGTCGCGGCAGCCAGAATTGTCAAGCCTGTGTTCGGAGTCGGCTGCAAGGTCACTTGCGCGCCAACGACAGGCTGATTGCTGGTGTTGCGAACAGTGACGGTCACGTTGATATTCGTTGTGTTATCGGCAGGCGCCGAGGTTGGATTGGCTACGACAGTTGAGAGCGTGTCGCTAACTGTCTGAGCGCTGCCTACATCTACGACGACTGCGTCCGTGCTGCTGTTGTTGGTCGGATTCACGTCCACAGGTCCGCCGCTGAGCGTCACTGTAGCAGTGTTCAGCACAACGCCTGCTGCCGTCGGCGTGACCACAAGGTTGATCACGCTCACTTCGCCAAAGAGCATTCCTGTAGTGCGGACGCAGGTCACGGTTGGCGCGCTGAAGCCACAGGTGAAGCCTGGTCCGGCGGCTGAGACGAAGGTCAAGCCTACAGGCAGCGTATCGGTGACCGTGATGACTGCGCCTGATGGCACTGCGCTGCCGATGTTGAAGACGGCGATGTTGAACGTGCCATTCGTGCCAACCGTGAAGTTGCCGTTGTGCGCTTTCGAGATCGCTAGGTCTGGACCGCTGCCGCCAGTGACCGTCAGCGTCGCTGTGTTGGTGATGGTCACGCTGTTAGCGACCGCCGTCAGCACGGAAGTGCCTGCCAAGTTGCTGGTCACTGTGAACGTCGCGATGCCGCCGACGCCTGAGGTGGTGCTAGGCGGCACAATCGAGTCGTTGCCCGAACGGCTGCTCGTCAGCGTGACGGTAGCGCCAACGACAGGATTGTTAGCAGTGTCGCGCACGGTCACGGTCACCATGCTGGGCGAGCCAACAGTGACTGTGGAAGGCGCTGCCACGACCGTCGAGTTGGTCGGGCTGACAGGCGGCGTGGTGACGGTCACGACGGCGTCATCAGTGATCAACACGCCTGCGGCTGTCGCTTTGACTGTGAATGTGCCTGTGGCAGCGCTATTGAAAGTGAAGGACGCTACGCCGCTGGCGTTGGTCAAGAGGCTGGCAGGCGTCAGCGACGGCCCGGCAGGGCTGACGCTGAGCGTGACCAGTTGGTTCGCCAGCGGATTGCTGCTCGCATCGCGGACAGTGACAGTGATAGTGCTATTGGTGTTGATCGGCACAGTGGCTGGCGCTGCATCCACTTGCGAAGTGGCTGCGCTGACGAGCGTGTTGACGGTCAGAATGGTTGTGCCGTTGACCGTGCCATCGGTCGCAGTGAGCGTGGAGCTGCCTGCTGCCTGCGAGACAATTTGGAAGGTCGCCTGTCCGCTGGCATTCGTCACGTCGTCCACGATGGTGATTGTATCCACGCTTGGACGATTGCTGCTGAGCGAGATGGTCACGCCGCTGACAGGACTGCTGCTGGAGTCGAGCGCCGTCACGGTCACTGTGCTGGTCACGCCTGTGTTGACGGGATTCGGCGCAGCGGTCACGGTCAAGGTACTCACGCTGGCAGGGCTGAAGGTGAGCGTGAACGATGGCAAGGTCGCGCCGCCGGCGATGACTGTGTAAGTGGACGTGCCTGCTGCGTTCGTCACAATCTGGAAGCTCGCTTGACCGCTCGCGTTGGTCGTGCCGCTGGAAGGCGGCGGCGGCGCGTCGGGCGGCGGCATCGGTCCAGATGGGATGAAAGTGATGGTGTCGTTCGCAGGGCGGTTGCTGGCGAGCGTGACTAGCTCGCCGGCGAGCGGCGTGCCGCTGGCGTTGCGCGCTGTGACGGTCACTGTGACGGGCGAGCCGACGCTGCCGCTGCCGTTTGGCGGGCTGCTGGACTGTGACGGATCGACGTTGGTGAAGGTGAGCGTGACGGTCTGAGAGAGCGGCGATGTGTTGGCTGTGGCGACGAGCGTGGTCACGCCTGCGCTGAGCGGCGTGACCGCGAACTGCGCCTGACCGCTTGCGTTGGTGATCGGGCTGCCAACTGGCACGATGTCAGCGATGCTCGGACCGCTCTCAGTCAGTGAGACGTTGACATCTTTCAGCGGCAAGTTGTCCGTGCCAAACACTGTGACAGTCGCCGTCGCCGTTGTGCTTGTGCCGATCACAATCGTCGTCGGCGTCGCAGTCAACGTCGAGGTGCTGCTATTGACGTTGACGTAGTTCACTGTGACGGTCGGGAAGAGTTCGACGCTATCCGCAGTGGCAGTGTAGGTCGCGCTCTGCGCAATCGTATCGGAGTAGACTTGGAAAGTTGCTACGCCGCTGGCGTTGCTCGTCCGCGTAGGCGGCGTGATCGTATCGCCTGAGCCGCTGCTGGCGAGCGTGACGGTCACGCCGCTGACGGGATTGTTGCTGCCGTCGCGCACAGTGACCGTCACAATGGCGCGGCTTGGCGGACCGCCAACAGCCACGCGCGCGGCATCCACTGTGACTGTGGACTTGCTGGCGCTGACAGGACCGTCTGTGAATTCGATCTCTATAGTGTCGTCAATTGTCGTGCTATCAATGGTAGCGCCGATTGTGTAGTTGCCAGCAGTTGTAGAGCCGACTTGGAAGACGGCGCGTCCGTTCGCGTCGCTCGTGAGCGGTCGGGTCGGGATGACGAGCGCAGGATCGGCGATCAGGTCTACTGAGACGCCGGCGACAGGATTATTGCTCGAATTGCGCACAGTGACCGTGATTTGAACGGTCTCTGTATCCACAGAAGCGCGCGTGATATCGGCTTCAATAGTGGTGGTGCTGGGATCGCCGCTTGGCGGCGGCGGCGGCACAAAACTGAAGACCTGCGGCGCTAACGGCACGCCGCCAGCAGTGATGTTCAGAATTAAGCCGCCCGACGCGGCGCTCTGCAGCACAAAACGCGCCATGCCGCTGCCATCCGTGACCGCGTTCAGCGCCGTGATCGTATCGAGCGCGCCGCGCGAGCTGCTGACGGTCACCGTTTGCCCTGAGAGCGCGTTACCGTTCGAATCGCGCACGTTGACCACAAAGGTCACTTGCGTGTTGATTGGAGCGCTATTTGGCACAGCAAAGGTGACATTCGACTGCGCCGCGTCCACCACTGAGATGAAGCTCAGCATCGTCGTGGCTGCCAGAGTCTGCTCGTCCACCTCTGCCAGCACGCCAAAGCTAACAGGATTGGTGGCTGAGATCAGCCATGTGACGACGCCGTTCGCGTCGCTCGGCGTCGCAGCGCTCACCAGCACGCCGCTCACATCTTCCGGCAGGAATTTCAGCGTAGGCAGCTTGCCTTGCACAGGCGCGCCGCTCGCATCGCGCAGCACAGCCGTGACCGTGAACGTCTCAACGCCGTTCGCCTTCACGTTCGGCTCAGCGCTGCTGACGGTCAGCGAGGAGCGCGCGGCGCTGACCGGCGCGCTGGACGGCGTGAAATTGACCGTGACGACGCCGACCACTGTGTTGAACGACAGATCGCGCACGTTGAACTGAACGGTCTGCACCACGCTTGAGCTGACGCGGAACACGGCGATGCCGCTCTCATTGCTGGCAACTTGCGGCGCATCTTGAACGACGGCATCCGCATTGGCGGCGATGGCGCGCTCAAGCGCCACAGCGCGCCCGATCAACAGATTGTCGCTCGCGTCGCGCAAGGTCAGGCTGATCAGCGCCTGATCCACGCCATTTGCCAGCACGTTGGCAGGCGTCGCCACAAATTGCGAGCGCGTCGGATCGATTGGCTGGTCGATCTGCGCTTCGATTGTGGCAAGCGGCGTCGGCGTGGCAGGCGGATCATCTTGGGCGAAGACGATCTGACCGCTCAGGCTGATGAGCGCCATGCTCAGCAGCAGCGTGAGCGTCATGCTCGCCAACGCGAACAAAAAAGGCGACTTTCGGCTCATAATCAAATGACTCCTTCTGCTCAGCAGATGGTGGCTATGCCGATACAACGTCTTATAAGCAGGCTGTGTAACACGCTTGGTCGGTTACTACAAGTTTTACCGCAGCCGCGCTCCAGAGGTGACGTATAACGATGCGAGCGGACTGCATCCGCTCGCGCTTTGCGCTCAATATACGCTCAAATACCTAGATCGGCGAATAGGCGCGCCCAGTTCAGATTGACATCGAGCGACTCGCGGAAACGCGCCAATTTTTCAGGATGTGCAAGGCGCGTCTTGCCGAAAACTTTCTCTACGCGCTCGATTGCCTCAAGTGTGTTGTATGGCACGAGCAGCACTGCCACGCCGCGCGACTCGGCGTGCTTCAAAATGGTCGCGCTCGGCTGCAAATTGCCCGTCAGCACAAGCGCCGTGGTGGAAGTTTCCAATGCCGCCGCTTGGATATCGGCGCGGTCGCCGCCGGTGATGACCGCCTTGCGCTGCAGGCGACGGAAATGCTGCGTCGCCGACTCAACGCTCATCGCGCCGACGCTCAACGTCTCGATCAGCCCGTCATCGCCGACCTCAGGCGTCAGTTTCTTAGCTTCCAGCACGTTGATCAGCTCGGCGACGCTGATGGACATCAAACGCGGATCGCTGGGCAGCGCGCCGTAGACCTTGACGCCTTTGCTCTCCAAAAACGCGCTGACCTTGCCGCGCACTGCCTCGATCTGCTCATCAGGCACGCTATTGACCACGATGCCGAGCAAGTGATCGCCCATGCGCGCCTTGAGCGCCAGAGCGTCATCCACCAACATCAGCGTGCTGCGGAAGCGCACGACGCCGAGCGTCGGCAAGTTCAAGGTTTGGGCGATGCTCATCGCGTTCAAGCCGATCAAATAGCCTTCGCGCATACTGGCGCCGCCTTCGAGGATCAGCACGTCGCGTCCTTCGGCGGCTTTGGTGTAGGCAGCCTTGACCAAAGCGAGGTAATCTTCGGCAGGCGCGCCGCTCAGCACGCTATCAATTTTCGCCTCGTCAAGGATGATCGGCGCCAGCGACTCGATGGGCAGCTCCAGACCGAGCGTGCGTCCGACGAACTCAGCGTCTTCATCCACCAGCTTGCCGCCGAGCATGAAGGGCTGCGTGCTGATCGGCTTCAAGTAGCCAACTTTGCGTCCCATCTCTTGCAGCTTCAGACCGATGCCGAGCGCAAATGCGGTTTTGCCTGAGTAGGTGACGACTGCCGTTACATAAAGTGCTTTCATGGCTCTCTATATCCTTCATCAGATGCATTTGGTTAGAAAAGGCGAGCTATTTTCTCAATTGAGATTATAGCGCGCCTGCGCGAATCACTTGGCGCTCAACACAAGGCGTGCGTCCAGCGCGATGGCGCCGCGTCCCTGCTCGTAGACCATCAGCGGATTGATGTCCAGCTCGACGATCTCAGGGAAATCTGTGACCAATTGGCTGATGCGCAGCAAAGTCTCGATGATCGCGTCTTTATCGGCAGGCGGCTGCCCGCGAATGCCGTCCAGCAGCGCGTGCGCACGAATTTCGCTCAGCATCTCGCTCGCCGCTGTGCGGTCAAAAGGCGCAACGCGGAAAGTGACATCTTTCAGCGCTTCCACGTAAATGCCGCCTAGACCAAAAGTGACCAGCGGACCGAATTGCGGATCGCGACTCATGCCGACCAAAATTTCTGTGCCTTTCGGGATCATCTCTTGCACCAAGCAGCCCCAGATCGTGGCGTTCGGCACGTAGCGCTGCGCACGGTAGACGATCAGATCGAAGGCGTCGCGCACGTCGCTGGCGGAATTCAAGCCAACTTTCACGCCGCCGACGTCGGTCTTGTGCAAAATGTCAGGGCTGGCGATCTTCAGCACGACAGGATAGCCGATCTCGGCGGCAAGGGCAACCGCTTGATCGGCTGTTGCCGCCAATTTTGCCTGTGGAATGCGCAGACGATAAGCGGTCATGATCTCACGGCTCTCAGCGTCGCCAATCGCCACGCGACCTTCAGCGCGCACTTTTTGAATGACATGGCGCACGTGCGCATTGTCCACTTCAAAGCGCTCGACGCGCAGATCGGGCGCGGCGCGCAGCGCGCGGTAGTCGCGCATGGCGGCGAAGGCGTTCGCGGCGCGCTCAGGGAAGGAATAATTCGGCACGCCGTATTCAGCCGCCAACATCTCAACGGCAGGCTTCATCTTGAATTCGCCCATCAGGCAGGCGATGAGCGGCTTATTCAAGCCGCGCTCGCGGATCATGCGCGAGCATTTGCCGATCACGCGCCCGGTCTCATGCACGTCGGTCATCGCTTGCGGCGTGACAATGGCGATGATGCCGTCCACATTCGGATCGAGTGCCACGCGCTCAAGGGCGTAAGCATAGCGATCTGCCAAAGCGTCGCCTAGCACGTCCACAGGATTGTTGGCGCTGGCAGCATCGGGCAAGAAATCTTGCAACAGCTTGGTCGTCTCAGGTGCGAAGCGCGCCAGTTGCAAGCCTTTACGTTCCAAAGCGTCCGTGCAAAGGATGCCAGGTCCGCCGGCGTTGGTCACAATGGCGATGCGGTCGCCTGCCAAGAGCGGTTGATAGGCGAAGGCGAGCGCGTAGTCGAACAAATCCTGCAAGGTCTCAGCGCGCAAGACGCCTGCTTGGCGAAAAGCGGCGCGATAGGCTTGCTCAGAGCCTGCTAACGAGCCTGTGTGACTGGATACAGCGCGCGAGCCTGCTTGCGTCACGCCGCTCTTGACCATGATGATCGGCTTCTTGCGGCTGACTTCGCGCGCCACGCGGATGAATTCCTGACCGTTCGGCAAGCCTTCGCTGTAGGCGAGAATCACGCGCGATTTCGGATCGTCTGCCCAAGCGCGCATCAGGTCAATCTCGCTCACATCGGCTTTGTTGCCCAAGCTGACAAACTTGCTGAAGCCGATCTCTGAGCCTGCCATCGCCCAGTCCAGAATTGCCACGCCCAGCGCGCCCGACTGCGACATGAAGTCAATTGGACCGCTCGGCGGCGTGCCAGCGGCGAAGGTCACGTTGAGCGGCGTGAAGCAGTCAATCACGCCGAGGCAATTCGGACCGATCACGCGGATGTTGTACTGCTTGGCGATCTTCAGCACTTCCAGCTCGCGATTCATGCCTTCGTAGCCTGCTTCGCGGAAGCCTGCGCTGATGATCACGACGGAAGACACGCCTTTCTTGCCGCAATCTTCAACGGCAGCTGGCACGTGCGGATACGGAATCACGATGACCGCTAACTCTGGCACCTCAGGCAATGCTTGCACGCTTGGATAGGCTTTGTAGCCTAGAATTTCATCGGCTTTTGGATTGATCGGATACAACTTGCCTTTGTAGCCGCCTTCGATGGCGTTGCGCAGCACAACGTTGCCCAGCTTGGTGGCATCTTTGCTGGCGCCTACAATGGCGACCGATTTCGGGCTGAAAAATGTCTCTAGCATCAGCAGACTCCTTGCTAAGTCGCGTTCGTCAGGATGAAAGACGGCGCTCTGACGCCGTGAGCGTTTCGAGCTGCCGCTCAGAGAGCGGCGCAGCGAGACTGTAAGCAGCGAGATCGAGAGTCAGACGCTCGCCATTGACAGCGCTGAAAATTTCCGTCCGCCAGATCATCAGATTCTCAGCAATGCCGAGCAGCTGACAGACGATTCGCAGCGGCTCGTCAGGTTGCGCGCTGCGGAAATACTCCACCTCGCGTCCGAACGGCGCATAGACGATATCAACACCGCGCAACGCCTCGTGAACTGCCTGTTGCGACCACGCCACATACACGCTGTTATTGACGTGCGCCGCGCTATCCACATCGTAGACTTGCACTGTGCGGAACGACTCGTGAAGCGGCGCCTGCAGCGCCGTGAAAGTTGCCACGCCCGTCTCGATTGGCTCAAGCGCGCCGCTCGGCTGGAAAGCATCATAGAATTCGTCTAGCAAGCGCACAGGACGCAACGTTTCAGTATCCACGTAGACCCAATTGGTGCGCGCGCGCAGGATCGGCGTGCCATCGGCTCGACGCAAGTCATACTCGCGGTGCGATTGCACACGCCGATAATCTGAGACCCAGGTTTGCATGGTCAGCAGGTCGCCGTAGCGCGCCTGAGCCAAGTGGCGCACATACGTTTTACGCGCGAACCAAGCGCGCTTGTGCGCACGATACCAACGGTAATCGTAGCCACACCAGGCGCTGGCTTGTGTCGCGGCTTCTTCAAGGTAATTCAGGTAAACGGGCAGGCGCACGGTCTGATTGGCGCCAATCTCATAGGTGCGGACGGCAAACTGCCACGAATAAACCTTCGGCACGCGCTTCCTACTTCTGTGTGCAAGCCATGACGCGCACGATTGTGCCATAAAAGCTGCTAAAATAGGTAGCCGTAGAAGGCATTAGAATCAAGTGACACTTGTCACAAATTGCGCTGCAAGTCGTTGTCGCAGGCGAGCAACGCGCTGTGTCTTCACAATTGGCACGATCTTTTTCGACTTTTTTACCGCGCAGAAGATCGCTGCCACGCTATGCTTTGCGAGGAAAGGAATAATCACTGATGCCAAAGTACGTCTTGATCGTAGATGATGATCCTGCCAACATCGAACTCTTTGAGGTGATGTTCCGCGCGTTTCAGGTTGAGGTGCGCAGCGCGACGCTGGGCAGCAAGGCGCTTGAACAGGCGCAACAAGCGCCGCCGTCGCTCATCCTGCTGGACTTGATGCTGCCCGATATGTCCGGTTTTGAAGTCTGTGCGCAATTGAAGGCAGCGCCTGAGACAGCGCATGTTCGCGTTGCCATGTTGACAGGGCGCAACGATGCAGCGGCGCGCCAAAAAGCAGCTGAGGTCGGCGCGGACGAC
>DAOTWB010000223.1:0-15106 GCA_034436235.1 Anaerolineae bacterium | reverse complement strand
GGTCGGCAACGATGGCATGTCGGCATCTTCGTCGCGCTTGCGGCGGCGCTGATCGCGATCAGCACGCCTGCCTTCGGACGGCTGTGGCAGGCGCCAGAATCTTTCATGCCGATTCTGCCTTATCATGCCGTGCTGGCGGCGACTTTCTGTCTGGCGGCGGCGGCGGGCGGCGCAGGCTTGGACGAGAGGCGCGGCATGCGCGCTGCAATCGCGTTAGGCGCTCTAGCGAGCGTGCCATTCCTGCCGATGGCAGGCGCCTTCTTTCCGCCGTCATGGGCGGAGCACAACGCAGATACGCCTTTCGCCGCGCTTGAAGGCGAGCTATCAGGCTACCACGCGGCGAGCCTGCGCGAAGGCGTCCTATTGCCTGCGACCGTGAACGAATTGCCGCGTCCGTTGCCTAACTTGGCGGAAAACCTGCGCTCAGGGCGTCCTATTGACCGCGTTAATCGCGCGACGCTCAGCGGCGGCGGACAAATCTCGCCGTTGGCGGAAGATGGCTTGACGTGGCGCTATGTCGTCAATACGCAAGAGAGCAATCGTGTTGAGTTCTTCTTCCACAACGGTCTGGGCTGGCGCGCACAGCTGCAAGATAAGCCGTTGCCGCTCAGCAGCTCGCCAAACGGCTTCTTACAAGTGACGCTGCCTGCGATCAACGCTGAGCTGACTTTGAGCGTGAGCGAGACGCCGCTCAGCAATGCAGCGTGGTCGCTCACAGGCGCAGGCGTGGTGATCGCATTGCTAGTGTTGCAACGCTTGCCTAAGGCGACGCCTGCGCAGAGCGGCTCGGCATTGCGTTTGAGTCGCGCTGAACAGCTCGTCCTGATCGGCGTGATGCTGGTCGTGCAAGTTGCTGCGCTGGTCGTCCGCGCGCAACCTGACCTGATCCTGCCGCGCAGTGAACGCGGCAGCGTGCTGGATGAGATGACGCCGCTGCCGCGCTTCTCGCAAGCGGGCATAGACTTGCTCGGCTATCACTTGCCGCGTCAGACTGTGAGGCACGGCGAGATGCTCACGCTGACGCTGTATTGGCGCGCGGCGCGTCCGCTCGTGGAGCACAATCAATCCGAGCTGCGCTTGATCAGCGTTGAGACGGGCGCGGTCGTGGCGCGCGGCAGCAATCGGCATATCGGCGGCGTGCCGACCATCGCTTGGCAGCTCAGCGGCTATATCCGCGACGATCTGCGGCTGAGCGTGCCGTCCGATCTGCCTGCAGGCAGCTATTTGCTGAAGGTCGCGCTGGGCGCGTGTAACCTGCCTTTTCCGTTGCCTTGCCAAGCGCTGCGCGCGCTGGACGCTTACGATGCACAAGGGCGCCCTGAGCGCGACGGAATTGTGATTCCGCAGGTAATTCGCGTCCAATAGCGCCCGTTTTTAATCTCTCTCTCATCTCTCGCTTATATAATACTTATGTGCAAAGGTGTTGCCGCAACTTTATATTTTGTTTAGAACTTTCGAGGCTTTGTGAAAGTTTTGAACAACCTGAATCAATAGACTGAGGTACGTCAACAGGAGTTACTCATATGTTGCCACAGCTATCCACTAGTGAGTTCAGTCTGGTCTATAACGCCTTCTCGTTCACATTTGCCGCCATGTTTGCCACGTTCATCTTCTTGGTGCTCTCGCGTGGCAATGTGGCGCCAAAGTATCGCAATGCCATCACGCTCTCGGCGCTGGTGGTCGCCATTGCAGGCTATCACTACCTGCGCATCTTCGAAAGCTGGCAAGCCGCCTTCGACGTCAATCAGGCGGGCAACTATGTAGCCAGCGGCAAGCCGTTCAACGACGCCTATCGCTACATTGACTGGCTGCTGACCGTGCCGCTCTTGGTGGCTGAGTTGGTGGCGGTCATGACCATCGCGAAGGGCAAGGGCTGGCTGACCTTCCGTCTGGCTGCCGCTGCCGCGCTGATGATCATCTTGGGCTATCCGGGCGAGATCGCCACTGACAATGGCACGCGCGCGCTCTGGGGCTTCCTCTCGACCCTGCCTTTCGTCTACATCCTGTATGAGCTGTTCGTCGGCCTCGGTCCAGCCATTCAGAAGGAAACAGGCGAGGCGAAAGTTCTGCTGCGCAACATCCGCTTGCTGCTCTTCGCCACGTGGGGCTTCTACCCAATCGTGTACTTGATCCCGATTATCAGCGGCGGCACGGAGATGACTGCAGGCGTGCTGTTAGCGGTGCAAGTCGGCTACTGCATCGCGGACGTGGCTGCCAAGTGCGGTTATGGCGTGATGATCTACGCGATTGCCAAGGCGAAGACGGCTGCCGAGCCTGCCTCGATGGAAGTTGGCACCGCGGCGGCTGTCGCAGGCGATTAGCGCTTACAGTTCCCAGAACACAGTCCAACGGCTGAGCGATTGCTCAGCCGTTTGCGTTTCGTTCAGCCTACCAGCAGCGTCGTACGCGCTAGAAATGCCGCGACGAAGTTCCGTTTGCGCTCGGCAAGGCGCGCCGACTCTGCGAAGTGCATTTTGGGAAAATGCGCCAGCTCGTTCAGCACAACGCGCAGCGCTGCCGCTGGATTTTGCTCGCCGATGTAGCTTGAGAGTCGGCGTAAGATGCCTGTCGCGCCGATCTTGTCGAGTTTATCGGCATCGTGCAGAACTTGCACAAACGGATCGCGCTGCGCGCCGCGCTTGGCGATAGCTGCCGCAAGGCGCTCGATAATTTCCGCAGGCAGCTCAGACGCAAGCCATTGTTGCGCCATCTGCGCGCCGATCAATTCATGTGAAGTGCCTTGCCGCAGCTCGTCCAGTTTGCCCACATCGTGTAATATGCCGAGCAGGAATGCCTGCTCAGCGCTGATCTCAGCCGACTCTGCCAATAAGAGCGCGTTGCCCGTCACGCGCAAGATGTGCGCCCATAAATTGCGCCACGCAAAGCCGCTCGCCGCAAGGTGCGCCTGCGCTTGCGCCATGACGGTCTGGCATAATGCGCTTGGCACATGCAACGGCTGCCATTCGTATGCCAACTGCGCGCTGAACAGACGGACGGTCTCCGTCTCAGCGCCAAGATAGGCTTGCCACGCTTCAAGGCTGAACAACGGTGCATCAGCGGCGGCGCTGATCAGTCCGATCAAGCGCTCATACTCAATGCGGTAGGACATCTTCACCTCATTAGGTCAAGCTAGTCAGGATACGGTTGAAGAGCAGGACGTAGATCGGCGTGGCGAGCAGCGCGAGCAGCACGATCAGCGCGTCGCGCAGGCGCCGCCGCCGCGCTAGACGGACGACATATGGCTCAGGCACGCGCGACGGACTCGACAGGCGCTCAGCGAGCGCGGCGCGCAGCGCTTCAGGCTGCGCAAGGCGTGCAGTCAGGACGAAGGATCGGCGAGGCGGCTGCTCAGCCAGCGGCAAATTGACCAATGACTCAGTCGGCTGCGCCTGTTGTGGCACGGCAGGTGACTCGATGTAGAGCAATGCCAAGCCGCCGCGTCGCGTGATGGCGAAGCCAAGCACATGCGCGTACGGAGTGCGTCGCGCACGCCCTGTGATCGAGCCTTGCACAAGCAGATACGACTCGTAAAGCCGCACACCGCGCCCTTGGCGCAGCCCTTGCAGCGCCGCCCAAAACAAGACGCCTAGTCCGCTGCCCAAAAAGACCACGCCTAGCACGCCGCCCAGCCCAATGCCGAGCAAGGCGCCGCCCAGCGGCAGCAAGAGCGCTGCCAAACCGACGCGCTCAGCGTGGTAAGGAAAGGTCATGGCGCGCCTAGAACCAACCTTCGGCGCGCATACTGGCGGCAGCGCGATATGGGTCTTGCTCATCGAGCGGCATGGTCAAGTGGTAGGGCAGCGGTTGCGGCTCTAGCTCTACATAGAGGATGCCTTCCGCGCTCAGCGCGCCGATCATAGCAGAGGCGCTTCGCGCTACTTCTTCAATCGGCAGTGCGGCGCTCACGGCGATCTCAACAGCGATATCGTACAGAGTTGTCAGTCCATCAATCCGCAGCCACAGCTCTGCGCCAAACGGATCAAGGCGCACATGCCGATTCTGATAGCGATCATGTACAATCACAGCGTCGGGAAGCACGCTGTACACGCCATCGCGGCGCGGATAGCGCAATAACGTTACAGAGAAAGGAGCAATATTTGTCATGGCACGCCTCTCACCAGCTATACAATCGCCCAAGCGGCTCAGGCAGATCGGCATTGACTGAATCGGTTGATCAAGTTATCGCTGATCAGGCTCGCACTTGACCATAGTCGCCATTTATATCCGATTCTAGCGATGTTTTGCAATCAATCGGCATCCTTAGCGCCGATCTCTACCAAAAGCTAACCGTCGTGCGAAAGATTCGCTTTTATAATTGAGTTCGCAAACCTGAACGCGGAGATTGTTGAATGAGCATTCATATTCGCTGGCTCGGTCACTCAGCTTTTGACCTGACCTTGAATGGTGTGCATGTCTTGATCGATCCGTTCCTGACGGGCAATCCGTTGGCGCCTGTTGAGGCAGATCAGCTTCAAGCGGATTTCATCCTGCTGACGCACGCGCACGCCGATCACGTCGGCGATACAGTCGCCATCGCCAAGCGCACAGGCGCGACCGTGATCGGCGTATGGGAAGTCCACGCTTGGCTGCAGAACCACGGCGTTCAAAACACGCATCCGCAGAACACAGGCGGCGGCTACACACATCCGTTCGGTCACGTGAAGTTCGTGCGCGCCGATCACAGCTCGTCTTTCCCGGATGGCAGCTACGGCGGCGTGGCGTGTGGCATCGTGCTGACCGTGAACGACACGCGCCTGTACTTCGCAGGCGATACGGCGCTCTTCAGCGACATGCGTCTGATCGGCGAGCTGGGCATTCACTTCGCCGCGCTGCCAATCGGCGATAACTTCACGATGGGTCCGAGCGAGTCGCTTGAGGCGACGCGCCTGATCCGTCCGCAGAGCGTCTTTCCGATTCACTACAATACGTTCCCAGTCATTCAGCAGGATGTGGTCAGTTGGGCGCAGCACATTCACAACCAGACCGAAGCAAAAGCCATTGTGGTCGATCCGGGCGGCAGCTTCAGTCTCTAAGGTTTTAGGACAAAGACGTGCGCAGGCACAGATAGCCGCGCTCGATCAGCCGCTTGCGCTGATCAATTGGAAAATCGCTGTGGTTGATCAGCTGCGCAGCTGCCGCGATCCACTGTTTGCGGCGGCTGCGGATGCCTGCGCCTTGCGCAACGGCGAAAGCGCGTTGCCATGCCCTGAAAAAAGCCGATGGCTGCGCTTGGCGCATACGATGGATCAAACGCTTGGGCAGGATCGTCTGGAAAGCGGCAGGCAGCTCGGCTTGATGGAAGTTGGTGGCGAAGACGAGCGTCTCATGGCACAGGCTGCCGTCGCGCTTGCAGTACACATCAAAGGCTGCCATGCCGCCGCTCGGCGTGGAAGTACCTTCGATCAAAAGTCCGCCTTCCGCCAAAGCTTTGCTCAGCGTATGCAGCGCAGGCGATACATCCTGCTCAGCGTATTGGCGCAGCACATTGTAGCAGCGGATGATCGTCGCAGCCTGCGCGCCGATCAAATCGGCGAGATTGAAGCCGCCTAACGCAAAGGTTAGGTATGGCGGCGCAGCGTAAGACTGCGCTGCGCGCACGCGCTCAGGGTCAATCTCGACGCCTAGCACGCGCAACGTCGCGTTCAGCGCTCGCCAACGCGCCGCCATCTCAAGCGTGGTGTAGGCGTGCGCGCCAAAGCCAATATCTACGACGAGCGCGTCAGGCGCGCTGAGCAGCATGGCGTGCGCCAAAAGGACGTAAATGTCCACTTGGCGCAGCCGATTCGGCGCAGTTTTGCCGCGCGTAGGTTGTCCGTAGGCTTTAATCGGCTTGGACGGCTTTGTAGGCGGCAGTTTGGCGGCGCACATCGTAACGCACGCGCTCAACAGGCAGCGCAATCGTCCACTCTTGCAAGAGCCTAGCGTCGCCGTCCAGCAACAGATACGTCGGCGTTGCATCCAAGCGGAACTGCTCAGCAAGGCTCTTGCCCGGCTCAGTGTGGACGCTCAGCCGAACCACGCGCAAGCCTTCCTCGTGTTCCAACTGATGAATGCGCTTGCCGATCGTCATGCAGTAGCCGCAGTAGTCGCTCTCCAGCGAGATGAGCGTCGGCTTCTGGTGAGTGCGAATATCGTTGAAGAGCGCCTCGACGCTGGATGCAGGCGGCGTCGCGCGCCGCAAATGCGGACTGAGCTGCCACCAGATCAGAAAAGCGGCGAAGGCGAGCATCGCGCTGAGCGCGAGCGATACGTTCAAGTCTAGGTCAGTGTTGAGCGCCAGCATGACCATCATCGCTGAGAGCATCGTCCACAGCATGATCGCCATTGTGACGTAGCCATAGCGGTTGAAGATGAGCCGTCCAAGCGTGATACGCGATTTCTCAACAGTTGCCATAGTCTCTGTCCTCAGCTATAGAGCGGTCGTTGAAAGTTCCTTGCACTGCTCTTTTAGATACGCCGAGATCGCTTTTTCTGCATTTGAAGGCGGCAATTTCACATGAAAGATTTATAATTCATGCCGAGAATGGACTTTCACTGAAGTAAGGTGGAATATGCCTGTTGACTCAAACGCACTGCGCGCTACGATGCGCCAATGGGTGACTGGAGTGACCGTCGTGACGACTGCCTTTGAAGGCGTGCGCGTCGGGATCACTGTGAGCAGCTTCACCTCAGTCTCGCTAGAGCCGCCGATGGTCTTGGTATGCTTGAACAAGCAATCTTTCGCGCATGACTTCGTGAGACGAGCAGGCGTCTTCGGCGTTTCGCTATTGGGCAAGGAGCAGGCGGCGCTCTCGCAGCGCTTCGCAGGTCTCGATCCGACCGTCACGGGCGACCGCTTCGAAGGCGTGCCGTACACCATAGCCAAGACGGGCGCGCCGCTTTTGGAAGGCGCGGTCGGCATTTTAGATTGTGAGGTGCGCGCTGCGCACGACGCCAGCACGCACACCATTTACATCGGTGAAGTGGTGTATGCGCAAGCCTTCCCAGAGCGCGCGCCGCTGATCTACTACAACCGTCAATACCACGACCTTGTGCCGCAAAGCTGATCCATGCGCCGCTTTTTGCTGCTCAGCGCGCTTGGGCAAGTAAGCTCTATCGCCGCGCAACGCGCTGAACATTGTGCGACATCTGAAAACCGATATGCAATTAAGATATATTGCCTGTAGCATCGCCTGTATGAAATGTGCAATAATCTAGATCGAAAAGCGCAAAAGCATCGGCGCTGCGAGCAAAAATTGAGCCTTGCCAAGCAAGGCGCAGCGTGCTATACTGTCAAGTGCTGAGGGCGCATAGCTCAGTTGGTTAGAGCGCACGGTTCACATCCGTGAGGTCATAGGTTCGAGTCCTTTTGCGCCCACTCTCAGCTGATAGTATCGCACGCCGCATGGGAAATCCTTGCGGCATTTTTGTTTGGCAGCTCCAAAGCTGAATCACATCGAAACGATGCTCAGAGGAGTGTGTGCGATCTATGCTGAAACTGATCATGGTCTTCGCCATAACGCTTGGCGCGTTCTTCAGCGGATTGGCAATCGGCGGCGGCACATCGGCAGGCGCGTTGATCGGCGGCGGCTTGCTGTTGCTCTCGGCGGCAGTTTTAGGCTTTTTCAATCGGCGCGCTGCGTTCACGCGCCAACTCGCCGCGCAGCAGGCGCAGATCGAACAAGTCATGCAGAGCGCGAACGAGCGCGCACGCGCCTTAGCTGAGATCACAAACGCGCTCGGCGCGTCGCTCGACTACGAAAAGGCGCTGAATGTCACGTTGGATATCGGTTTGCTCGGTCTGCGCGTAGGCGCTTCGAACGAGCGCATGACGAGCGCCGTCTTGTTGTTCGGCGATGACGACAAATTGCACATCGCCAGTTCGCGCGGCTTGCCGCCACGCGATCAAGGGCATGTGTTGGCAGGCGAAGAAGGTCTGTTGGCAGAGACGTTGCGGCGCGCTGAGCCGATCTTCGCCACGAGCGCGGATGACGATCCTGAGCTGAGCTATTTCATCGCCATGCGCAACGCGCGCTCGCTCATGCTGATTCCGTTGCGCGTGAGCTATGAAACTTACGGCGTGCTGATCTTCACCAGCACGCAAGCCAACGCTTTCTCGCCCGATCAGGCTACTCTGTTGACTGCGATCAGCACGCAGGCTGCCATGGCGATCCAGAACGCCATTCTCTACAACAATCTGCGCCAAGAGCGCGACCGCTTGATCGAAGTTGAAGAAGAAGCGCGCAAGAAACTGGCGCGCGACCTGCACGACGGACCGACGCAGCAAGTCTCGCTCATCGCCATGCGCCTTGACTACTGCCGTCAGCTCGTCAAGAACAATCGGCTCGGCGAGCTGCTGCCCGAGCTGCAGCAAATCGAGACCACTGCGCGCGAGACGGTCAAAAATTTGCGCCACATGCTCTTCACCTTGCGTCCGCTCGTCTTGGAGACACAAGGCATTTTGCCTGCGCTGCAGCAGCTGAGCCAGAAGATGCTGGAGACGCACAAACTGCCCGTCCATCTTCACATCGAGGAAGGCGTGGTAGACCTGATCGAGCCGCATCGCCAAGGTCCGCTCTTCTACATCATCGAAGAGGCAGTCGGCAATGCGCGCAAATACGCTCAGACGCCGCACATAGATATCCGCTTCTCACGGCAGGGACGGCACGTCTTGGTTGAAGTACAAGATTACGGCAAAGGCTTCGATGTCTCGGCTGTGAGCGGCAATTACGAAGCGCGCGGCAGCCTTGGCATGGTCAACATGCGCGAGCGTGCGCAAGCCATTGACGCTCAGCTGCGCCTTGAGAGCGCCGTTGGCAAAGGCACAAAAGTGAGCTTGTTGCTGGCGATTCGGACTGCTCCGAGCGCCAATGGCGGCAAGTCGGGCGTGTCGCTCAGCAAATCCAGCAGCGCCTCAGTCCGTTGAGCGCGGTGAGCCGTGAAGGCGGCGCGGCTGCGTCGCCTCACGGCTTACGTTATAAATTTCACAAACTAGACCTGCGCGCTTTTGCTCTCTCGGTTGTGAGGATATCATAGCGTGATACAATCTGAGCAGTGCATAGAGAGAGGATCAGCGCGTGACGACCATCGAGCGCTTGCAAACGATTGCGCCGTTGCTTGTGGCAGTCTTGCTCGGGCTGGGCGTCTTGTTGTTCGCGCTCTCTATGTTGATGTTCCGCCGCAGCCGTCGCAATGCCTATTGGCGGCAACGCCGCGCGGCAGGGCAAGCAGGCTTTCGCTTTCTGGTCTGGTCGCTCATCATGAGCGTGGCAGGCGTCATGCTCTGCACCACGACGACGTTTGCTGCATGGCTGGCTTTCCCTGACGGCATCCCGACCGCCGTCGTAGTCGCGCCAAGCCTGACTGCGACGCTTGAGCCGAGCGCAACAGCTACCCAAACGCTGTCGCCGACCGAGACGCTCAGCGCCACGTTGCCTATGCCAAGCGCTGAGACCGCGCCTTTTGCCCGCGTCACTGAGACGCTCAATCCGACCGTGCTTTTACTCACGGCGACTCCGACGCTCAGCCCGACTCCGACGTTCACGCTCACGCCGACTGTGACTGCCACGCTGACCTTCACAGCCACTGCGACGCCAACTGAGACTCTCACGCCGAGTCCGACGCAGACGTTCACGCCGAGTGCCACGCCAACGCCGACCTTCACTTTCACGCCAACTGCGACGCCAACTGAGACTGCCACGCCGACGCCGACTTTCACCTTCACGCCGAGCGCCACGCCGAGCCCGACGCTCATCCCGCTCGCATTGCTGAGCGCGCCTGTGCTTGAATCGAGCGTCACGCCAAGCGGGCGCGCGCGCCTGACCATCACGGCGCTTGGCACGCGCCTTAGCGCGACAGGGCAAATCGTCAATGCGCAGCAGCCCTTCAAAGCGCCGATTGCGCGCGTGTACTTCGCCGTGCGCGCCGAGAACTTGCAGAGCGGCGTGCTGTGGCGGCGCGAGCTGCTGCACAATGGCGCAGTCGTGCAAGCTGCTAGCTATTTGTGGGGCTTGCGGGCGCAAGGTCAGATGGTCTTTTTCTTCGGGCAAGCGGAAGGTTTTCCTGCGGGCGATTACGAGATACGCCTGTACATCGGCGCGAGCGAGACAGCCGCCGCGCGCGCCGCTTTTCGTATTGAGTAGCTATTTATCCTGAACGCATTGAGGAGCTTTTGAGCGCCTATGGCACGTCTGTACATTCCAAAACGCGCTATGGTCATCGTGGCGCATCCTGATGACATCGAGTTCTCGTGCGCAGGCACGGTCGCGCGCTGGGTGCGCGAAGGCGCGCAGGTCTGCTATGTGCTTTGCACCAGCGGCGATGTCGGCATTGCGCAGCCGGGCATGACCAAAGCGCGCGCCGCTGAAATCCGCGAGGCAGAACAGCGAGAAGCCGCTGCCATCATCGGCGTGCAAGAAGTGGTCTTCCTGCGCGAGCCTGACGGCATGTTAGAGGCGACGCTGACCTTGCGCAAGAAATTAGTGCGCGAAATCCGTCGCTTCAGACCTGATGCCGTCATCTGTGGCGATCCGCAGGCGCTGTGGGCAGGTGAGAACTACATCAATCATCCCGATCATCGCGCCGCTGCGCTCGCCGCGCTGGACGCAATTTTTCCCGCCGCCGGTCAGCCGAATCTATTTGAAGAGCTGGCAGAAGAAGGCTTGAGCGCGCACAAGGTCTACAAAGTGTTCGTTATAGCATGGGATCGCGGCGAGAATTACACTTACGTGGATATCAGCAGCACGATTGACCTGAAAATTGCGGCGCTCAAGGCGCATAAAAGCCAGATGGGCGATTGGGATCCGACTGAGAGCGTGAAGGCATGGGCAGCCGAGCGCGCCAAGGGCTTGGAGATCGATTACGCCGAGTCATTCCGCGTCATCACCTTTGAAGATGCTGCGCCGAAAGTAGAGGTGACTCTGCCGCACACAGCGGAGAGCGCTGAGGCAGTATCAGCTACAGGAGACTAGCTGTGTTCACGCGCATTTTGATCGCCAATCGCGGCGAGATCGCCGTGCGCATCATTCGCGCTTGCCGCGAGCTTGGCATCCAGACCGTCGTGATCTACTCAGAGGCGGATGCAGACTCGCTGGCGGTGCAGCTCGCCGATCGCGCCGTGCTGATCGGCTCAGCGCCGCCGAGCGACTCGTACCTGCGCGCCGAGCGCATTATCGAGGCAGCACGCCGCACTGAATGCCAAGCCGTCCATCCCGGCTTCGGCTTTCTCTCTGAAAATGCGGCATTTGCCGAGATGGTGCGCGAAGCAGGTTTGATTTTCATCGGACCGACGCCTGAGGCGATCCGCGCGATGGGCTTGAAGACGGCGGCTCTGGCGCGCGTGCGCGCCGTCGGCGTGCCAACGCTGCCCAGCTACGCCGGCGACGGCTTATTGGCAGATTTTCAGCGCGCCGCTGATCAGCTCGGCTATCCATTGCTGGTGAAGGCAGCTGCCGGCGGCGGCGGCAAAGGCATGCGCGTCGTGCGCACAGCCGCCGAGCTGCCCGAAGCGCTTGAAGCATCCGCGCGCGAGGCAGGCAAAGCCTTCGCCGATAATCGCTTGTTCTTAGAGCGTTACATCGAAGCAGCGCGCCACATCGAAGTGCAGGTGTTGGCAGATCAGAACGGCAACATGGTGCATCTCTTCGAGCGCGAATGCTCAATTCAGCGCCGCCATCAGAAGATCATCGAAGAATCGCCTTCGCCATACCTCGCGGCGCGTCCTGAGCTGCGCGCCGCCATGTGCGAAGCCGCTTTGCGCGCCGCGCAGAGCGTCAACTACATCAACGCCGGCACAGTTGAGTTCATCGTTGACGCGCACACAGGCGAGTTTTTCTTTCTAGAGATGAACACGCGCTTGCAGGTTGAGCATCCTGTGACGGAAGCCGTCACCGATGTAGACCTTGTCCAGCTGCAGATTCGCATTGCGGCAGGCGAGCCGTTGCCATTCCGCCAAGCCGATCTCTATCAGCGCGGACACGCCATCGAGTGTCGCATTTACGCTGAAGACCCTGCCGATCATTTTCTGCCGTCCACTGGCGATCTGCTATGCGTCCTGCCGCCGAGCGCGCCGCACATCCGCGTGGATAGCGGCGTGCGCACAGGCGACACGATCACCATTCACTACGATCCGATGATCGCCAAGCTGATCGCTCATGCGCGCACGCGCCCTGAGGCGATTCGGCGGCTGGACGCCGCGCTGGCTGCCTATGTGATCCTTGGCGTCACCACTAACATCGCCTTTCTGCGCGATGTTTTGGCGCACCCTGACTTCTTACGCGGTGAGACGACCACGCGCCTGATCGAGCGCGCTTTCGCCGATTGGCAGCCGCGCCGCGCGCCGCTGCCTGATTCTGTCCTGATCGCAGCCGCGCTCAGTCTACTTTTGCAGGGCGGCGCGCCTGCTGCACACGCTGCGCACGCCGAGTCCGATCCGTTCAGTCCATGGGCGCGTCCTGATAACTTCCGCGTAGGAGCATGAGGCGATGGAATTTCGTTTTGAACATGCAGGCGCGCTTCACAGCGTCCGCGCTGAGCGCGACGGCGAGAGCTTCCGCGTCCGAGTTGGCGAGCGGACGTATCTGGTGGAGCTAGTGCGCGCAGCAGGCGGTGAGCTGGTCTTCAGGCTCGGCGATCAAGTGCTGACGGCGTACATCGGGCGCGACGGCGAGACGTTGCATCTCGCCATAGGCGGTCAGTATTTCAAACTCAATCTCGCCAAGCCGTCCGCGCGCCGCAAAGCGAGCGACGGCGGCGCTGCCAGCCTGAGCGCCGCCATGCACGGACAGGTGGTGCGCGTCCTCGTGGCAGAAGGCGACCTAGTCAAGCGCGGTCAGCCGCTCGTGTTGCTCGAGGCGATGAAGATGGAAATTCGCGTGACCGCGCCGCACGATGGTCGCGTGGTACGGCTGCTGTGCAGCGCGGGCGATGTTGTACAGCGCGCTCAGCCATTGTTGGAGCTGGCAGAGGTTTGAGAGAGCACCTCATTGATGCAGCGGCGCAGCTCGTTGTACATGACAGGCTTAGTGAGCCAAGCGTTCGCGCCGAGCTGCGTAGCGATCTGCTCCACATCAGGATGCGCTGAGACGACGATGATCGGAATGCTGCTCAGGTCAGGCGTGCCGCGCATGAAGCTGAGCGCCGAATCGCCAGAGGCGGTTGGCATCATCAGATCGAGCAAGATCAGGTCAGGACGGTCTGTGATCGCCACGCGCACGCCTTCCACGCCATCTCGCGCTTGTGAGACGACATGTCCTAAGTTTTCGAGCAGATCGACCATCATCTGCCGCGTGTCGGGAATATCTTCTACCACCAAGATTTTCGCCATAGGTTACGCCTTAGTTTCAGCGATCTAACTTACGCCCAAGCATAACCTAGTTTGGCGCATTTTTCCCAACAAAGGTGCGCTGAAGGCGGATGAGGCTGCTTGCAGCGAGCGGATTAGCTCGGTATACTGTCGCCGCATTCATCAGCTTGCTGAGAGAGAGAGTACACTTTGCCTATGTCAGCAGCGCGCGCTGCGCTCATGATTGCCTGCTTATGTCTTGTCCATTTGCTCAGCGCTTGCGATGGCAGCCTACCTCAAACGACGGTCGCCGCCAATCCGCCGCTCAGCAGCCCAACTGCGCTGCCGGTCGCTCAGGCGACGCAACCGACGCCGACGCCAGAGATATTGGCGGCGCGCGTGAACGATCAAGGAATCAGCATGGCAGCGCTTGATCGCGAAGTGGCGCGCCGTCTGGAGACCATTCGCAGCTTCGGCAATCCACTGCCGCGCGATCTCGCCGCATTCCGCGCCGAAGTGCTGGACACGCTGATCGAGCAAGTTTTGATCGAGCAAGCGGCTGCCATTCAAGGCGTCCAAGTGACCGACGCCGAGCTAGAAGCTGAGATCGCCGCCATCATCGAGATCGCGGGCAGCCGCGAGAATTGGGAAGCGCAATTGAAGGCAGATCGGCTGAGCGAAGCAGAGTATCGCGCCAATTTGCGCGCCGCCTTGATCACGCAGCGCATGCGCGATATTGTGACCGCTGCTGCGTGCAAGAACGTGGAACAAGTCCGTGCGCGGCACATCCTCGTGCCTGACGAGCAGAGAGCGCTCGCCTTGCGCGCCGAGCTAGAAAATGGCGCCGATTTCGCCGCGCTCGCTGCGCTCAACTCGCTCGACGTGACCACCAGTCAGATCGGCGGCGATTTAGGTTGGTTTGCGCGCGGTCAGTTGCTGCAAGAAGAGATCGAAGTCGCCGCGTTCAGCCTGCCGATCAATGCGCTGAGCGCGCCGATCAAGACTGAGCTCGGCTATCACATCCTGCAAGTGCTTGAGCGCTCCACTGAGCGCCCTGTAGACGACGAGATGTGCTACCGCCTGACCGAGAGTACCTTCGAGCGTTGGATTCAAGAGCTGCTCAGCCGCGCAAAGATCGAGAAATTCCTATAGACTCAAGAAGCGTCTTGCCTCAGCGCACTTGGAAAGGCTTAGCCAAATGTCCCGAAACATGAGCAGCACTTATAATACGCTCACCATTGTCTTTTTAGGTTTGAGCGCATTCGTGTTCATATGCGCTTTGTTGATGATTGCGCGCGTGATCCGTCCGCCCGCAGCTTTCATACCGCGCACGCCGACCGCAATTCCAACTGTCGAGCTGCCGACCGTCACGCCGACTGATACACCAACTGCCACGCCGACGCCGACCGACACGCTCACGCCAACGCCGTCCGAGACGCCGACGCCGACCGAGACACCAACGTCAACTGCTACGCTGACGCCGACGCCTGAGCCGCCGACGCCGACACTGCCGCCTGAAGCGCCAACGCCTACCGAGACGCCGCAAGTGCAAGGCTAGGTGATGCCCAACAGGCAGGTCGGCTGCGCATTGAACCTGCTGACAGCGCTCTTCCTGAGCGCCGCTTGCGGCGTGATCGGCATCACTGTGCTGCTTTTGACAGGCGCGCTATCGCCGCCTGAAGCGCTTGCGCCGCGCACTGTGACGCCATTGCGCGCGCTTGTCTTGCCCAGTCCAACGCCTACACTGACCGCGACGCGCACGCTCACGCCGACTGCTACGCCAAGTTTGACGGCGACGCCAACGCACACCTTCAGCCCGAGCCCGACGCAAACGCCGTCAGCCAC